>NZ_JBWKQZ010000005.1:0-314576 GCF_059419025.1 Cupriavidus sp. GW821-FHT07C08 | reverse complement strand
CAAGCCAATCAAGTGGAAGTACGACGATCCAGCGCGGCGAATTCGCCCGGTGCCAATTCAATGACGCGATGGACTAGCGTAGCAGAATCGGCGCGCGGGAGGGCACGCTGCCCCAGTGCGTCAACGGCGCCCCGGGATCCGATAGACCAAGCGCTCGAACTTGCGCGTCGTGGCCCGGCCCACGACCGTGCCGCCAAGCGACTCTGCGATCCGGCGGCTGGCCCAGTTCTGTTCGGCCACGGGATAGACCAGGTGCGCCGGCGACAGGTTGTCCAGGGCCCATTGCGCCACCGCAGTGACCGCTTCGCGGCCGAAGGCATGGCCGTGGCAGTCCTCGCGGATCCAGATGCCGAGTTCCGGCGCGGGCGTGTCGGCATGGTGCAATCCCGCCAGCCCCAGGAACAGCCCATCGTCGGCACGCCGGATGGTGAGCACGAATTCCGAGCCTCGCGCCATGCCTGCCAGCCAGCCTTGCCACACGGCTTCGAAAGCCGCCGGCGAGGGTGACGGCTCCCAGTCCATGAATCGCGCAAGCGTCGGGGTGATGCAGGCAAAGGCCTCGGCTGCGTCGTCGCCGCGAAAGGGCAGCAGGCTGAGGCGCGCGGAGTGGATGTGCGGAAGCTGGTCAGGCATGACGGACGGGAGGCTGGGCATGGTGCCGGAGTTGCCATGTTAGACGATCGCGCCCCAACAAAAAACGGCGGGCCGAAGCCCGCCGCCCTCATCCTGGCACTGCGCGACGCGTCAGGCCTTGGCCAGCCTGACGCCGGTCGGATCGGCCGTCAGGTAGCCCACGGCGGCACCGAAGCGGTCCTTGTAGTTGGCCATCACCTTGGCTTCAAGCGTCGGCCGGACCTTGTCGTGCAGCGGCGATTCCCAGTCGCCAACGTGCTGGAAGTTGCTCATCACATAAGTCCAGCCGTTGATCTCGTCCACCGCATGCAGGCCCGTGGATTCGGCGCCGACCGGGCACGACAGCACGCGGCTGAGGACCTTGGTATCGACGTTGTACGCCCACAGGAAATTGTTGACGTGGGTGTTGCTGTCCTCGCCGACAAACAACGTGCGCAGCTTTTCCGAGAACTTCAGGTTGTCGGGCGTGGCGACCTTGTCGGGGTTGGCAAAGTTGCCCAGCGCATCCTGCTGCTTCATCTTGCCGCCGCCCAGGTCTTCGCTGACCAGCGCCGGCACGGCGGCCATGTCGACCGGCACCCATTCGCTGCTGATGGCCGTGCCGGTCTTGTCGGCCTGGCCGCCCTTCAGGTTCAGCTCATAGACCGCGCCGGAGTACGGGCCTTCTACCTGGATATCGCCGGCGTTGGCGGCATTGCCCGTGAGCATGCTCGACTCGATGCGCGACATGGCCGAGTAGGCCTTCTTGTCCTTGATGTTGACCGTGGTGCCTTCCATCTTGGTGAAGCCCAGGCTGCCGCCGACCAGTGCGGCGTAGCGGTGCGTTTCCAGGAACGCCGCGGCCTTTTCCATGCCCGGCATCAGCTTCACCCAGTTCGGCTTGCCGTTGTAGAGGATGCGGGTGTAGCTGACATCTGCCGGATCGGCGGTCTTGACGTCCATGATGTCGGCCAGCTTGATGCCGCCGTCGACCAGCGCGCGGATTTCGGCACTGGTGGCGCTGCCCAGCCTGATCCACGACAGCGTGGCGCTGCCCGGGCCCACGCCCGAGGTCTGGTGCCACTTGGCCACGTACAGCGTGCCGGACGACAGGTCGCGGGCGCGGTCGGCGATAAACAGGAACAGGCCGCCGTTGGTGGCATCGTCGCCCATCAGCACGGTGCGCTCGTCGGGCATGACCTGCACCAGTTCATGCGAGATGCGGCCCAGGCAGTAGTGCTTCTTGATGGTGCCGGTGCCGTCCGGGTTGACCGTGACTTCCGGCAGGTGGCCGTAGTTGTAGGCGTTGGCGCGCGCCGGGTCGCCATACAGGTTCTGGCTGTAGCCTTGCAGCTGCGTGACCGCGCTGGCGTTCAGCAGGTCGGTCTCGTACTCTTCGCTCGACAGGTGGGTGTTCCACGGCGACAGGCTGGCGCCGCAGGTGATCCACAGGCCGTTGACGCCCGAGGTGTCGACGTTGTGGTACTTCACCGGGGTCAGCTTGCCGGTGGCCGGGTCCTGGTCCAGCGTCACCACGGCGATGGGCGACGGCAGCAGGCCGTACATGCTGGCATTGCCCTGGTTGCGCGTGGTGTACTCGAACTGCACCACCGCAAACACCGTCTTGCCCTTGACGCCGGGCACGGTCGGGTTGGCCAGGGTCAGCAGCGAGCTGCCGTCCGGCGCGTCGGAGAAGAACTGGCGTTCCTTGCCGGCCACGGAGGTGTCCATGATCGGCTTGTTGTTGATGTCGTAGTAGCCGCCGGCCAGGATGGTGCCGCCCTTGCCGTCGGGCAGGGTGTCGCCGGTGATGAAGAACGGCTGGTAGGCCAGCTTGTAGGTCTGGCTGCTGCCGTCGCTGAACGACACCTTGAGGCGGGAGCCCACCGTGGTGGTCGCCATGGCGTCCGGCGTGGCCAGCGTCGGCGCGCTCATGCCGACGAACTCGGCCGTGGTGAACGTGGCGGCCTGGGCCGGCGGAAGCGGCGCGGCGACAGCGTCGTCGCCACCGCCGCAACCTGCCAGCAGGCCGGTGGAGGCAAGGCCAAGCGGCAGCATCGGCGCGCCGGCCAGGAGCTTCAGGGCCTTGCGGCGGCCAGCATTGGGTTGTTCAAGCATGTTCTCGATCCGGGGAAGAGGAAGGGATATGTTGTTCACTGCGTATTTGCGCCGGACCCGCGGGCGGGGCCGGGCACCTGTTGGCACAGGCGGGCGGCGGGCGGCATTGCGCATGGCCGGAGCGGATCGTAGACGCAGTTTGTGACAACAAGTTGACGATACGACACAAAAGCGGCGCTTTCGGCCTGGTCCCGGATGCGGCTGCGGTACACTCGCCCTTTGCATCCGCGGCTCCACAGGCGCGGATCCGTTGAATGCCGGCAGCCTCCTTTTCTGCCCCCTTCCGCCCTTCCGCTTGCCCACTTACACCTTAGCCACCCCCGTCCAGGCCGAGATCGAAATCCGCAAGAGCCGCTTCCTGGCGCTGGCGCTGCCCGTTGCCGACCGTGATGCCGCGATGGCGGCGCTGCAGGCGCTGCGCGCCGAGCACCCCACCGCCACCCACGTGTGCTGGGCATTGCTGGCTGGCGGTGCCTCGGGCATGTCCGACGATGGCGAGCCCTCCGGCACCGCCGGCCGGCCCATCCTGGAAGTGCTGCGCCACCATGACCTGGACGGCGTGCTGGCGGCGGTGGTGCGCTATTACGGTGGCGTCAAACTGGGGGCGGGCGGGTTGGTGCGCGCTTACACCGATGCCATCGCGGCCGCGCTGAAAACGGCCGAGCGCGTGGAACGCATCGCCTACGGCACCCTGACGGTGTCAGTCGACTACGCCGACGAGCCGCGCGTGCGCCGCTGGCTCGACTACGATGCACAGCCGGGATGCACGCTGGCCGGCACCGCCTATGGCGCGCTGGCCACGCTGGTCCTGCGCATGCCCGCAACCCAGCTCGACGCCGCGCGCGACGCCCTGCGCGACGCGACCCACGGACGCGCCCAATTCCCGGAAGCGGAGGATGAGGCCCATGGCTGAACGCGAGCCGGTGGCGCCGGACGACCGCGCGGAATTTACCGCAAGCGTGCTGCCAGGCAATACCCGCTTCGCCGCGCCGGCGGCGTTGAGCCTGCTGGAAGCAGCCTTGCTCGAAGGCGTGGCGCTGCCCAACTCCTGCCGCAACGGCACCTGCCGCGCCTGCGCCAGCCGGCTGCATGCGGGGACGATCCGCTATCGGATCGAATGGCCGGGGTTGAGTCTGGATGAGAGGGATGAGGGGCTGATCTTGCCGTGTGTGGCTTGTCCGGCCAGTGATGTGGTGTTTGAGCCTGTCAGTTTGGGGTAGGGCTCGGGCCGAAAGCGCCTTACCCGTGCTATTCGACACTTTTGTCGAGGTCGGGCACCCGTGTCAGGTCTTGCAGGAAGCCGAGACGGGACTTTGCCGGTCGCTCGCTCGGAGAGAACGCGATCACCTTCACGAGGGGCTTGCCCGCCTTGGCAATAATGAATGAATCACCGTTGGCGGCCTCCTCGACCAGTTGTCTAAGATGCTTTTTCGCGTCTTTAATGTCGATGATTCGCATGGCTGAGTACACCGGGAAAAGTGCATTTGAACTTGCATAATCGGATGACAGCGCGATATCCATGAGGCGTCAAGCCTGCCTCACCCCCCAACCGCCAGAAGAAACCGCAACGCCAGCTTCAGCCCATCCGGCCCAGCCGGATCGGAGAACGCCTGCCCGCCTGCCCCGCCGCTCCAGGCGTGACCCAGGCCCTCGATCCGCACCAGGCGCACGTAAGGCGACTTTCCCTCCGTCCAGTCGGACACATCCATGGCACGGCGCATGCCGCGCTGGATGCGCCGTGCTGGCACCTCGGACAGCGGGTGCGCATCCTCCGGCTGCAGGTGCATCCACATGCCCGCCGCGGCGGTCGCGTTGCTGAAGTCGACCACGTGGTCGGCATCGCCATGCAGCAATAGCAGCGGCGGCGGGCGGCGCCCCGCCAACCCGAGCCGCAGCGCCTTCATGGCCTTGGCATCGGGCCCGCGCCCCCCGCGCATGGCACGCGCCGCCTGGGCGGCATTAGTGGCGCTCCAGGGCACCGCGCCGGAGTGGGATCCCACGGCGGCAAAGCGTTCCGGGTAGCGCAGCCCCAGCATCAGCGCCATCGCGCCGCCCGCGGACAGCCCCAGCACGCTGATGCGGTCCGCGGCAACCGGATGGCTGCGGCAAGCCTGGTCGATCAGCGCCATCAGCAGCCCGGCTTCGACGCCGCCCTGCGCGGCGGGCCGGAACCAGTTCCAGCAGCGCTGTGCGTTGGCCTGCGAGGTCTGTTCAGGCAGCAACACCACCCAGCCGGCTTCGCGCGCCACCGCGGCGGCGCGCGTGACCGCGGCAAAGCTGGCGGCGTCCTGGCCGCAGCCATGCAGCAGCACCAGCATCGGGGCGCGCCGCGACGCCGTGACGCCGGCCGGCACGAAGATGCGGTAGCGGCGCGGTGCCAGTGGCGCGCCCCATGCGCCTTCCTCCCAGCGCCCGCTGCCGCGGCTCTGCGGCGCCTGCACCGGCGATACCACGCCCGACAGTGCGCGCTGCGTGGCGGCCGTGACTGCAGCCGATTGCTTCACCGCGTTGCGCACGATGGCCTCGGTCATCGGCCCGGTCAGGTTCTGGTTGACGGCGCGCTGCATGCGGCGCGCATTGCGGGCCGCGGCCTTGTTCAGCGTGGACCAGAGTTTTGCACCGGATGAGCGCGGCATGCGGCGTCCTGTCACTTGGGTAACCCGTACATCATATGCGCAAGCTCAGGCCGTCTTGCATGCAACGCGCGCCGGATGACTGCCTACAATGCAAGGGCCGTGTCGCCCCGAGACATGGACAGGAGGCAAGCATGAGCGATGTGACAAACGAGTTCAGGCCCCTGGATCCGGGCCGCATCAACCTGATGGATCCGCTTGAAGTGCAGTACTGGTGCCGGGAGCTGGGCTGCAGCACCAGCGACCTGGAGAACGCCGTCGATGCCGCGGGCGACCATATCTCCGCGGTACGCGCGCAACTGGAGTCGAACCAGGCCGGCGCGCGGCCTGGCTGAAATCCCGAGACAAGCGGTGGCAGGCAGGCATCCCCGGCTGAGCGGGGATGCCTGTGGAGCGTGCCACGCGAGATGTCGGCGCCGTGTCCGTTCCATGACGGCATGCGCGGCACGCATCAATCGCATGCGTGCATGCAGTCCATACCCTTGTTAAATGCAGTGCATACCAATGTCTTATTCGCTGGACGACGGTTTTGCTGCATGATTTCCGGCCCGGGCAAAGATCCGGCACTCAAGACTGGGACAGCTGGATAACACCACGTCGGAAACCAAGGGGTTACCAACACTAGGACGCATCGACAATGAACATCAGGCTGCCGATTATCACCGTTTGCACCGCCTTGCTTGCACCTGCCACGTGGGCCGGCAATGACCCGCACTGGAGCTATACCGGACCCACCGGTACCAGCCACTGGGCCAAACTCGACCAGGACTACAAGACCTGTGCGCTGGGCAAGCACCAGTCGCCCATCGATATCCGCACCGGCAAGGTCCAACCCGCGGACCTGAAGCCGATCGTCTTTGACTACGCCGCGGCGCCCGCCACCGTGGTCAACAATGGCCACACCGTACAGGTCAACCTGCCCGCCGCGGGGCAGATCGAACTCGACGGTGTGCCCTACAAGCTGCTGCAGTTCCACTTCCATACGCCCAGCGAAGAGAAGATCAACGGCAAGACCTATCCGCTGGTCGCGCACCTGGTGCACCAGAATGCAGAAGGCAAGCTGGCGGTGGTGGCGGTGCTGTTCAAGTCCGGGCGGGAGAATGCGGCGCTGAAACCCGTCTTCGCGAGCCTGCCGGCCAAGGCTGGAGCGTCGCGCGAACTGACGGCGCCGCTGGATGTGGCGGCGTTGCTGCCGGCCCGGCAGTCGTACTGGGCCTTCACCGGCTCGCTGACCACGCCACCGTGCAGCGAGGACGTGCGCTGGCAGGTGCTCAAGACCCCGGTGGAAGTGTCGCCGGCGCAGTTGGCCGCATTCCGTCAGCTTTATCCGATGAACGCACGTCCGGTGCAACCGCTGAACGGCCGCACGGTGCAGGCCAGCCACTAAAGGACGGCGTACTGTTTGCTCCCTCTCCCGCTTGCGGGAGAGGGTTGGGGTGAGGGCCGGCGTATCGACGAAGTGACGCGTGTCGGTCTGCCAGTGCCTGCCCTCACCCCCTGCCCCTCTCCCGCAGGCGGGAGAGGGGAGCAATCCGGCAGCGTGCTTAAGACAGCCCGCGCAGCGCCAGTTCGCCTCCCAACACCAGCAGCCCGCAGAAGAACAGTTTGCGGAAGCGTTCGGCGCTGATCCGGTGGCGCAGCCACTGACCCAGGAACATGCCGCCGAGCGCCGGCACCAGCGCCAGCGCCGAAGCGCCCAGCACCGGCATGTGCAGCAGCGACCCGCCCATGGCCAGGCTCACCGCCAGCGCAATGGTCGATACCGTGAACGACAGCCCGAGCGCCTGCACCAGGCTTTCCTTGTCCAGCCCGAGCCCCTGCAGGTAAGGCACGGCGGGAATCACGAACAAACCGGTCACCGCCGTAATGCCACCCGTGACCAGCCCGATCAACGGCCCGAGCCACCGCTCTGCCCCTGCCGGCACCACCAGCTTCACCGCGGCCAGCCCGACCACCGCGTACAGCACCAGCGCCACACCCAATGCCGAGGTAGCGTGCGTCATCATGCCGGCCGGCACCCATGCCGCACACAGCCAGGTGCCGGCGCAGATCGCCGCCAGCATCGGCCACAGCCGTTGCATCAGTTGCCCGAAGCGCGGGCCGCCGAACAGCTGCACCACGTTGGTCACCATCGACGGCGCCACCAGCAGCGCCGCCGCCTGCGCGGGCGGCATCACCAGCCCCAGCATGCCCACCGCAACCGTGGGCAAGCCCAGGCCCACCACCCCTTTGACAAAGCCTGCCAGCAAGAACGTCAGGCCGATAAAGGCGGCTTGGGTGCCGATCGCTTCCATCGTCATCGCTGCTCCCCCTCAGCCCGCCTTGTGGTCATGCACCGCGCGGCTGTCCGCCGGCGCCTGGTCGCGCTCATTCAGCCCGTAGTCGCGCAGCACCTGCGCCACGCGCAGCCGGTAGCCGGCAAACACGCCGCCGCGGCCGGCCGCCTGCGCCTGGCGATGCGCCAGCGTATTGCGCCAGGCGATCACCGCGGCCTCGTCGCGGAAGAACGACAGCGACAGCAGCTTGTTGGGGTTGGTCAGGCTCTGGAAGCGTTCCACCGAGATAAAGCCGTCGATGGCTTCCAGCTGCGGGCGCAGGTGCGCGGCGATGTCGAGATAGTTGTCCTGCCGGCCCGGCGCGGGCTCGACTTCGAAGATGACTGCGATCATGTTGTCTCCTGGGGCAATGGCGGGGATCAAAGGAAATGCGGAATGCGCGCGTTCAGCGACGGACGATAGCGGAATGCCTGCGCCAGCGCGGCCGGATCGGCACCGCGCGCACGCAGCGCCGCCACCGTGGCGGCAGCCAGCGCCTGCGCCAGGCGGTCGCCGGGACAGGCATGGCGGCCGTGGCCGAAGGTCCATGGCCGTTCGGCGGCTGCGGCACCACTGCACGACGCCGCGGCCAGCAGCACCAGCACCGCATCGCCGGCCTTGACGGCGTGGCCGCACAGTTGCGCATCGGCGGCCAGGAAGCGGCGCGTATTCTGCACCGGCGGATCCTCCCGGGCGACCTGCGCCACCACGGCATCGAGCGGCAGCTCTGACTGCGGCGTGTCGCGACCCAGCCGCAGCAGCGTATTGCCGGCCAGCGCCGCGGTGGCTTCGCAGGCCTGCACCAGCAGGCCGATGATGTTGGCGGCGACAGCCTGCGCGTCGATGCCGGCGGCATGCGCGGCTTGATGCAGCGCCGGAAGCGGGCCGTCGCCCGGCGTGGCACCGGCAAGCCACGCGCCCAGCCATTGCGCGGCGTTAGCACCGGCACGGACGGTGTGCGCATCGGCCAGCTGCGACTGCGCGGCGGCGAAGGCCGCGACGCGTTGTGCGACCTCGGCCGCCTTGCCACCTTCGGCAACGGGCAAACCGAGCAGGTCGGCCACTGTCACCACAGGCAAGGTGAAGAGCCAGCGGTTGACGCGCTCGCCAGACGTACCGGCGGCAGCGCCAGCATCGATCATCGTTGCCATCGCCGCAGCGCGCCGCGCTGCGGCGGCCGCGTCGAGGCCCGCCAGCATCGGCATCAGGATCTGCTTCAGTGGTGCATGGGCAGCGCCGTCGTTCATCCGGATCAGGCGGCCGAACAGGTCACCGGCTGCGGTGCCGGCCAGCGCGGGCGGTACTGGCTGCGCCGGCGGGCGTACGCGGCAGTCAGGATGGGCCAGCACTGCCGCCACTTCACGCGGGCCGGCGGCGACCCACAGGCCGAGACGGTCATCGCGGTAGAACGGCTGGCGGGTGGCCAGCTCCCGGTAGTACGGGTAGGGGTCGGGATCGGTGACGGCGCGAAGCGGGTCAATCCCGGTATCGGGCAGGGTGGCTGTCGGCATGGCGGCACATTGGGGGCTGGATGTGCTGCCAGTTTGCCGCGTGCGCGGGGGTAGACGCTTCATGGCGTCGTGAAAGGTCGATTGCTTTTGCAAAAGACACTGGGTTCCCGCCTTCGCGGGAACCCAGTGTCTTCAACGTAGCTTCGCAGCTTACATTTCCACCCGCGCAAACTCCCCCTCCTCCTGCGCCGCTTCCGCCACCGCCTCGTCGTTCCGGTGCGCCAGCCGGTACAGCACCGGCAACACCAGCAAAGTCAGCGCCGTCGACGACAGGATGCCGCCGATGACGACCGTCGCCAGCGGGCGCTGCACCTCGGCACCCGTGCCCGTGGCCAGGGCCATCGGCACGAAGCCAAGCGACGCAACCAGCGCCGTCATCAGCACCGGTCTCAGTCGCGTCAACGCCCCATCGCGGATCGCCGCATCCAGCCCAAGACCTTCCTCGCGCAGCGAGCGGATAAACGACAGCATCACCAGCCCGTTGAGCACCGCCACGCCGCACAGCGCGATAAAGCCCACCGCCGCCGAGATCGACAGTGGAATACCGCGCAGCCATAGCGCCAGGATGCCGCCGGTCAGCGCGAACGGGATGCCGGTGAAGACCAGCAGGCCGTCCTTGACGTTGCCGAACATGGCGAACAGCAGCACGAACACCAGCCCCAGCGCCAGCGGCACCACCACGCGCAGCCGCGCGGTGGCGGACTGCAGCTGCTCGAAGGTGCCGCCCCAGCTGGTCCAGTAGCCCGCAGGGATCTGCACGCGCGCGCGGATCGCGGCCTCGGCCTCGGGCACGAAGCTGCCGATATCGCGCCCGCGCACATTGGCGCTGACCACGATGCGGCGCTTGCCGTTCTCGCGCGAAACCTGGTTGGGGCCCGGCGCGATCTCCACGCTGGCGACTTCGCTCAGGGGGATATAGCTGGTGCGCGCGGCGGCCTCCTTCGGCAGCGGCACCGGCAGGCGCCGCAGCGCTTCCACGTCCTCGCGCACGGCATCGGGCAGGCGCACCACGATGTCGAAGCGACGGTCGCCGCTGAAGAAGGTGCCAGACACCTTGCCACCGATGCCGATCGCCACCGCATCCTGGATGTCGCTCAGGTTCAGGCCGTAGCGCGCCGCCTTGTTGCGGTCGATCTGGACTGTCAGCATCGGCAGGCCGGTGGTCTGTTCGACCTTCACCTCGGCCGCGCCGGGGATGCCCTGCAGCACCGCCGCGATACGATTGGCGGTCTGCTCCAGCACGGCGTTGTCGTCGCCGAACACCTTGACCGCCACGTCGGAGCGTACTCCCGAGATCAGCTCGTTAAAGCGCAGCTGGATCGGTTGCGAGAACTCATAGTTGTTGCCGGGCAACTTGCCGACCTCATCGCGTATCGCGGCAATCAACTCGTCGCGCGTGCGGCGCGGCTCGGGCCATTGCGCAACATGCTTGAGCATGATGTAGCCGTCGGAGATATTCGGCGGCATCGGGTCGGAGGCGATCTCCGCGGTGCCGGTGCGCGCAAAGATGCGCTCGATCTCCGGGAACTTGGCCTTCAGCGCGGTTTCCACCTGCTGCTGCATCGCCACCGATTGCGTCAGGCTGGTGCCGGGGATGCGCAAGGCCTGGATCGCCAGGTCGCCTTCGTTCAGGCTGGGCACGAACTCACTGCCCAGCCGCGTGGCAATGGCCAGGCACAATGCCACCGCCACGCCGGCAAACGTCAGCACCACCGGCGTCGCGGCCAGCGAGCGCTCCAGCAGCACCGCGTAGCGGCGGCGCGCCCAGGCCATCAGCCGGTTCTCGCGCTCGGCCACGCGGTTGCCGATGAACAGCGCCACCGCCGCCGGCACGAAGGTCACCGACAGCACCATCGCGCCCAGCAGCGCCAGCACCACGGTGAAGGCCATCGGGTGGAACATCTTGCCCTCGACCCCGGTCAGCGCAAAGATCGGCAGGTACACCACCATGATGATCAGCTGCCCGTACAGCAGCGGCCGGCGCGCCTCGCGCGCCGCCGCAAAGACTTCATGCAGGCGTTCGCTGCGCGTGAGGGGCCGGCCGTGGCGCTCCTGCGCATGGGCCAGCCGGCGCACGCAGTTCTCGACGATCACCACCGCGCCGTCGACGATGATGCCGAAGTCCAGCGCGCCCAGGCTCATCAGGTTGGCGCTGATGCGGTAATGCACCATGCCCGTGAAGGTGAACAGCATCGACAGCGGGATCACCAGCGCGGTGATCAGCGCCGCGCGCAGGTTGCCCAGGAACAGGAACAGGATGGCGATCACCAGCACCGCGCCTTCCAGCAGGTTCTTCTTGACCGTAGCAATGGCCTTGTCGACCAGCGTAGTGCGGTCGTACACCGTGACGGCCTGCACGCCCTTCGGCAGGGTGCGGTTGATCTCGGCCATCTTGCGGTCCACCGCCTGCGAGACCGTGCGGCTGTTCTCGCCGATCAGCATGAACACGGTGCCCAGCACCACCTCGCGGCCGTTCTCGGTGGCCGCGCCGGTGCGCAGCTCGCCGCCGGCCTGCACGGTGGCCACGTCGCGCACGCGGATCGGCTGGCCCTGCGCGGTGCCGACGATCACGTCGCGGATATCTTCAAGCGAGCGCACCTGCCCCGGCACGCGCACCAGGTACTGCTCGCCGCGGCGCTCGATATAGCCGGCGCCGACGTTATCGTTGTTCTTCTCCAGCGCGCTCACCACGTCGGCCAGCGACAACCCGTACGACGCCATGCGCTCCAGGCTGGGCGCGACCACATAGGCGCGCGCATGGCCGCCGATGGCATTGACCTCGGTCACGCCGGGCACGTTGCGCAGCTGCGGGCGGATCACCCAGTCCTGGATCTCGCGCAGGTCCGACAGCGTATAGGGCGTGCCGTCCGGCTTGCGCGCGCCGGGATCGGCCTCGACCGTCCACAGGTAGATTTCGCCCAGTCCGGTCGAGATCGGGCCCATCGCGGGCGTGATGCCGGCGGGCAGCTTGTCGCGCGCTTCCTGGATGCGCTGGTTGACCAGCTGGCGGGCAAAGTGGATATCGGTGCCGTCGCGGAAGATCACCGTCACCTGCGACAGGCCGTAGCGCGACAGCGAGCGGGTCTGCTCCAGCCCGGGCAGGCCCGCCATCACGGTCTCGACCGGATAGGTGATGCGCTGCTCGGTCTCCAGCGGCGAATAGCCCGGCGCGGCGGTGTTGATCTGCACCTGCACGTTGGTGATATCGGGCACCGCATCGATCGGCAGCCGGGTGTAGCTGTAAAGGCCCAGCGCGGCCATGCCCAGCACCGCCAGCAGGACCAGCCAGCGTTGCTCGATGGCAAAGCGGATCAGGCGTTCAAACATGGGTGCCTCCCGCTCAGTGCTCATGCCCGGCGCTGGCTTTGCCCAGCTCGGACTTGAGGATGAAGCTGTTGGCCGCGGCGTAGCGCGCGCCGGCCTGCAGGCCCTCTGTCACCTCCACCAGCTTGCCGCCAGCGCGCCCGGTCTTGACCGGCTGCACCGCAAACCCGCCCGGCACGGTGATGAACACCACGCTCTGGCCGTCGACCTGCTGCACCGCGTCGGCCGCCACCGTCACCGGCGCCTGCGCCGGCGCGCCCAGCACACTGACCGTGACGAACAACCCCGGACGCCACGCCATGCCGGGATTGGCCAGCGTCACACGCGCCTTGGCCGTGCGCGTCTGCTCGCCCAGCAGCGCGCCGACGTAGGACACCTTGCCCTCGGCCTGCGTGTCCGAGGCGCTCGAGCGCACCGTGACCGCTTCGCCCACACGCACCTGGTCCAGGTCGCGCGCGGACACCACGAACTCCGCCCACACCGAACTCAGGTCGGAGACCGTGAAGACGCTGGTGGCTTCCTGGACCGCTTCGCCCAGCGCCAGGTGCTTCTCGACCACGATGCCGTCGAACGGGGCACGCAGCGCAAACTGGTTCAGGCTGCCGCCCTTGCCCGCGCTGTTCTCCGTGGCGCCAATCGCGGTCAGCTTCTGGCGCGCGTTCTGCACCGCGATCTGCGCTTCCTCCAGCGCCGTGCGGGCCTGCTGGTAATCCTGCTCGGCGGAGATCGTCTCCTGCCAAAGCGTCTTCTCGCGCGCGTAGGTGGCACGCGCCAGCGCCTCGCGCTTCTGCGCCGCCAGCAGCTCGCTGCGCTGCTCGGCCAGGGTCGTGCTGGCGAGCAGCGCCAGCACTTCGCCCTTGCGCACCTGTTGCCCGAGGTTTGCCGGCACCGCCTGCGCCACGCCCGCCACGCGCGGCACCACGTGCGCGGTGCGGTCTTCATTGAAGCGGATCTCGCCGGGGAACTCGACGCTGCTGCGCAGCGGCGCCGCGGCGGCGGTGGCGATGCCGATGCCGGCCTGCTGGATCTGCGCGGGCGTCAGCGCGATCAGGTGCGGCTTGCCTTCGGCTTCCGGCTTCGCCGCGGGAGCACTGGCGTCAGCGTGCGCGGCCGCATTGTCTCCTTCCTTGCCATGTTCGTGCTCGTCGCCATGCTCGGCTTGCCCGTGCCCGGCCTCGCCGGTGGCGCCGCCGCCCTTGCCGGTGAACAGGATCGCCGCGCCGCCCAGCAGCCCCGCGACCAGGATGGCCACCACGGCGGCCCGTTGTTGCTTGCTCATTGCCATGTCAGCAGCTTCCGTATCAGTGTCCGAGGATGCGGTCGATGCTGGCCGCCGCGTCATAGGTGCGAGCCAGCACGTCCAGGTAGCGGATGCGCGCCTGGAACAGCGTGCGCTGGGCATCCAGCACATCGAGGAAATTGAATTTGCCGGCCTCGAACCCGCGCGAGGCGGCGGCATAGGCCTGCTCCGCCGCGGGCAGCACCGAGGCCTGCAGCGTCTGCGCAGCAGCGCGCGATACCGATAGCTGCGTCGACGCCTGCTGCAGCTCACCCGCCAGGCGGATGCGCGTGGCCACGTGCGTGTCCTGCGCCTTGTCGGCCCGGCGCAATGCGGCGTAGAGGTTGCCCTGGTTGCGGTCAAACAGCGGCAGCGGGATCGCCACGCCCAGCACGGCCATATTGCGGTTGGCCTCGTTGTCGCGCTTGGCGCCCAGGCTCACGGTCACGTCGGGGTACTGGCGGCTGCGCGCCACGGCGACTTCAGCGCGGCTGCGCTCGGCCACGAGGCGGCTTGCCGCCAGCTGCGGCGAGTCTTCCAGCGCCGCTTGCAGCGCTGCCGGCGCGGGGCGCGAGGGCAGTGCGTCAAGGTCGCCCTGCGCCTGCGCAAAGTGCGGTACGGCATTGCCCCACAGCGCGGCCAGCGACTGCCGTGCGGATTGCAGCGCGCCGGTGGCCTCGGCCAGTTCCAGCTCGGCATTGGCCTGTTCGACCCTGGCGCGCGTTTCTTCCAGCGGCGCGACCTTGCCGGCGGCCACGCGCCGCCCGGCCGCCGCGGCCGCCTTGCTGGCGATGCCGACCGAGCCTTCGGCGAGCTTGACGCGCTCCTGCGCCACCAGCACGCCAAAGAAGCGTGCGATCAACGCGGCGCGCAGCTCGGCGCGTGCGCCGCCCAGCTCGGCCTGTGCCAGTTCGCGCCCGCGCTCGGCCACGCCGATGCGCGCGGCGCGCTTGCCGCCGAGTTCGATCGGCAGGTTGATCTGGCCGGTGGTGGAGCGCGTGGCCTTGCGCGTGTCTTCCATCGACACGGCCAGTTCGGGATTGGGCAGCACGCGCGCCTGCGTGACATCGCCCTCGGTGGCGTCAAGCTCCTTGCCCGCCGCGGACAACGTGAAGCTGCCGGCTTCGGCCAGCGCCAGCGCGGCGTCGAGCGTCAGCGTGCCGGCAGGCTCTTGCCCCAGGGCCGGCGAGGATGCCGATGGCTGCGCCATGGCAGGGGGCGGCGTCTGCGTGACGCCATGGATCGGGCTGGAGAGAACGGCCGCCAGCCCAAGCGGCAGCAAAAGTCTTCGCATCGAATTGCACCAGGAAAGAAACCAGGAGAATTCGGCGAGACGCCTGACGTCAGGAACTCAGGGAGATCAGGAAAGCGTGGAAGCGTCGTCTCGCCGGCTAGGCAAGACGCGGCCACTGCGGACGGTCGGGCGCCCGCGCACTGTGCGAAGAGAAGCTGGGCTGCGGCGCCGGTGGCACCAGTTCCACCCGGCGCATGGCGTGCACGTCGGGCGCGTCGGCCCGTGCAAACGGCAGCGAAGCGATATGGCAGACGCCGCAGTCGGGATCGGGCAGGCCGAGCTTGGCCTTGTCCTGCGCCTTCTGCGCGGGCTGGTCCTGCTTGCCGCTGTCGGCCTTGTGCTGGTGCTCATGGTGCCCGAAATGGGCCTTGGCCGAAGCCGCCACCTCATGCCGGCAATACGCGGCGGCTCCCGCCCAGGCGAACTGGAGCGGCAGGACGAGCGCAAGAAGGATGAGGATGAGCCGTTGCATAGGGGAAGTGGCAGCTGCCCTGGCCGCCTGGCATCAGGCGACGGGGGGGATTGCAGCGAGCCGCAAGTTTAACCGAGCCGCGCCGGGCATTCCGGCGACGGGGTCATTACATTTTCGTCATGCCACGGGCAGTCTCCCCTCTCGCCCATTAGTTCAATATTTTTGAATGACTTGTCCGGCAACTGGCCTGTTTCGGTGTCGATGGCGCTCCTATAGTTCTGTACATGAACGGCACGCACACAACGCAAAGCCTTCTGACAAATTCAACGAGCTTAAGGAGAACCATCATGACCAAGACCACCCGCCTCGCTACCGCCCTGCTCCTGTCGCTGGCTGCCCTGGGCGCCGCGCAAGCCGCCACCGCCGCCGAGCAACTGCCCGGCGACAAGTACGGCTACAGCTTCCGCAGCACCGTGCCCGGCGACAAGTATGGTTATGAGTTCCGCAGCCACGATGTGTTCACGGACGGCGCCCGCGCCGGCAAGGCCGATCCGTTTGTCGACGGCGCCCGCACGGTGGCCGGGCTGGAGCGCAGCGGCGTGTCGGCATCGCCGTCGCGCAGCTTCGACACCTTTACCGAAGGCAGCCGCGCTGGCAGCTTCGACCCCTACGGAGAAGGCGCTCGCGCCTGAGCGATACCGGCACCCAGCCAGCAAGAAGGCCAGCGCATCCGCTGGCCTTTTGTCATTCGTCGCGCCCCAGCCTGTGCATGGCCTCGCGCAGGGTCCGCATCTGGGCGCTGAAGCTGGTGCAGGCGTCGCAGATCGCCAGGTGGGCTCGCATGCGCAGCCGCTCGCCCCATGACAGCGGTCGGTCCAGGCCCTTCATGGTGAGGTGGTGCACCTCTTCACAGTTCGGCAGCAGGCGGCGGGAGGGGCGGGAATCTGGCATGTTGCTCAGTGGCTTATCCGTTGCATGGGCTGGCGCCGGGCTCAACCGGCCTTGCCGGGCCGGCCGTGCTGGCCGAACCAGTGCAGTTCCAGGCATTCGCGCAGGCGCATGCGGGCGCGGTACAGCATCGCCCAGGCATTGGTCGCGCTGATCTGCAAATGCTGACAGATTTCTTCGGTGTCCAGCTCCAGCCACTCGCGCATCATGAAGATCCGGCCGGTGCGCTCCGGCAGGCGGTCCACGCAAAGCTGCAGGATCTCGAAAAACTCGCGGCGCTCAAAGGCGCGTTCCGGGTTGCCCCAGTCGGACGGCGGGTCCTGGTAGTGGCCGTTGCGCGTGAACAGCGCGTCGATGGCATCGTCGTCGGATTGCGGCTGGCCTTCGGCATCGGTGACCAGCGCCAGCCTGACCTCACGCTTGCCGCTGCGCAGGGTGTCGATGATCTTGTGTTTGAGGATGCCAACCAGGTAGGTGCGCAGCGTTGACTGGCCGGCGAAGCGCTCAGGGTGTTCCAGCGCCGCCAGCAGCGTTTCCGAGACGGCATCCTCGGCCACCGCCTCGTCGCGCAGCTGCAGGCGGGCAAAGCGCAGCAGGTAGGGGCGTATGGCCTGGAGTTCGGCGGGGTCGAGGCTCATCAGGGATCGGGGCGCGGTTGCCTGGACAGATGGCCCATGATACCCGCGCACCGGCGCCTTACCCTATCCCGCGGAACTGCCCGCACAGCCGGAACACGTCTTCCGACAGCGGGATCCCCTTGGCCTTGCCGTAGCGGGTCGCCAGCTTCAGCAGCTCCTTGATGTCGCGTCCGCTCGCCTTGGGGTAGGCGGCGGTCAGCGCATCGATCAGCCCGTCGCCCAGTTCCGCGCCGAACTGCGCGGCCTGCAGGCGCCACAGGCGCATGGCGTCTTGCTTGCACGGCGTTTCGTAATGGATGGTGGCGATGCAGCGCGACAGGATGGCATCGTCGACGTCGCCGATGCGGTTGGTGGTCATGAACAGCAGGCCGTTGAAGTACTCCAGCGTGCGCAGGAATTCCGCGACGATGGCGTTGTGCTCCAGGTCGTTGTCGCGGCAGCGGATATAGACGTCGGCCTCGTCCAGCAGCAGGATTGCGTTCCAGCGCATGGCGCGGCGCAGGATCGTCATCAGCGTGGCACCGACCGACGCGGCCGTGGTGCCCAGCTGCCCGGAGTGCACGCGGTAGAGCGGCTTGCCCACCACCTCGGCGTAGATCTCCGCGGTCAGCGTCTTGCCCAGGCCTGGCGCGCCCTGGCACAGGATGGTGGTGCCGCCGGACTTGCCGGGCACGAAGTCCGGCACCAGCATGTCCATGTGCGAGGTCAGGATATCGATCAGGTCGCGGTGATGCGCGGGCAGGACCAGCTTGTCGCGCAGGGCCGGCTGGTAGCGATACTCGGTCAGGTGCTGCACATGCACCCAGATATTGCGATGCCATTCCAGGTGGAACAGGTGCACGTAGCCATGCAGCGGCACGCGCTCAAAGCCCTCCATGACCCCGGCATCGCGCCAGAACGCCGGGTCGCAGGTCATCTCGAAGCGGCGCTCCAGCCGTTCTTCATCATTCACGCAGCGCGCGCCCGCGGTGTCGGCAATCGGCGTCAGCTCGGCGGGTCCCTTGGCATCGAGCGAGAACGCCGCGCGGGTGGCGACAAACTGCGCGCCGAAGCGGCGCTGGTAGCGCACGAAGCGCTGCGCATGCTGCTCGTATTCGTGCCGGAATTCCGCGCACTCCTTGTAGAAACCGAACTCGGCCAGCAACTCCGGGATGGTGCGGTTGGCGATGTCGTCGCGGGTGATCACCATCGACGTGGTCATGCCGGAGCGGCGCAGGTGGTGGTCGGTCAGCGTGGAGTTGGCCGACTGCATGGTGTTGGCCAGCATGTCCACCACCACATAGGGCATGCCCTGCTCGGGCGACACATAGCGCATCCGGCGCACCAGCCACGGCAGCAGCACGCCGTCGCGGCTGCGCTGGTACAGCCAGCCATCGATGGCATCGCGCGACAGGTAGGCGACCAGCCCCGCCACCAGCTGGTCCAGCCCCGGAATCACGCGCGCCTGCGGCGCGTTGTAGACATTGTCCAGCGCCAGCATCTGGAACATCAGCGCGCGCTCGTTCTGCGTCTTGCTCAGCGTGTAGAGCGAGCTCAGCGACTGCGCATCGAACAGCTTGCTCGACACCAGCATATTGCCGTGGCAGACGCCGTGTTCCTGCAGCTGCCGCGCCAGCGGCGACCCGGTTTCGATCATCGCCAGCAGGGGATGGATCAGCGCCTCCGGAATCTCGAAATCCATGTACCGCACTCCCGTTGAATGGCGTGGCCGCGCCGGCCAGCGGCCGGGGTTTCACTGCAGGAAGAAGTCGATCGCGCGCTCGACCACGGGCGGATGGATGACATGCAGTCCATCGAACTCGACGTACTGCACGTCGTAGCCCGCGGCCTTCAGCCTGGCCGCATGGGCGCGGCCACTGGTGGCAACCGGCAGTTGCTCGTCAGCCAGCCCGTGCGCGACAAACACCCTGGGCGCGCCCTCCTGCATGAACACCGACATGAAGCCGCCGGAGAACGCAATCACATGGCTGGCAATGTCGCCGTTGGTGATGCCGATCGACAGCGCGTAACTGGCCCCGTCCGAGAAGCCGGCAAAGGCAAGCCGGCCCGGGTCGACCCGGTAGCGCAACGTCACCGCGGTCAGCGCCTGGCGCAGCCGCTCCAGATCGGGGCCGTTGCCGCCGATCACGATGTCCCAGGTCGGGTAGAGCGAATGCGGCGCCAGCACCAGGAACTTGTGGCGCTGCGCATGCGGCTCGATATGCGGCAGCACCTTTTCCGGAAACCCGCCCGCGCCGTGGAACATCACCAGCAGCGGCACCGGCCCGCTGTCCGGCAGGCCGTCCGGAACGAACAGCACGGCATCGCGCTCCGCGGCCACGCCCAGCGGGCTGCGCCCGGGTGGCAGCGGGCCGTCGACGGGATCCGCGTGGGTGAATGACAGGCGACCGAACAGCGAGGGATCGAGCATGGCGGCAGGAGGCGTTATGCATACTTAATATATTGTATATCACATATCTAAGTATGGGCCGTGAACTCCGGAGACCGACAGCGCATTCCCTCCTTCGCAAGCAAACCAGCACCTGTCCTATTCCTGGTTCTCCAGCAGCGGGAAATACCGCCCGATATCCCCGTCCTCGCGCAGGATGTCCCGCATCAGGTCCGCCAGCGGCATCTGCCCCCAGCGCCTCCCTTCGAGGCGCCGACGGGATTACCCGCATCGGCTCGAAGTGAATATTTCCATAATCATATTTTTATGCCTAAACTATATGGACAAGAAGAGAGCGTGGCGACGATCGCGCAGAGATTCCCTGGCGGTCGGCCAACAGGGCAGCCCGGCCTCCTTCTTGGCGTGCGCAGGAAGTTTAGGTATAAAGTAACTGATTGCGCGGCTTCCCTCGCTTCGCAGGCGAGCCAGGCACGCTGCAATGCTGCAGGAGTGAGACGATGCAGACCGCCCCCCAGTCACCCGCCGACATACCGTCTTCTCCGGCGCGTGACCACAACTGCGCGCCGCAAGGCATGCTGGCGAACTACCCCTCATTCCGCTCCGAGGATGTGAAGGAGGCCCAGGGCAAGATCGCTTCGGTATTTTGCCCGCATGAACTGCGAGTGGTCGGTGCACTGCAGCAATTGCATGTTCAGCACAACCTGGTACGACTGCATGAGACCGCACTCAACTTCCTTGCCTATGGCGCCCATGTAGAGATCGACCCTGGCTGCCTAGAGCACTTCTATCTCGCCCAGATCCCGGTTGCGGGCCATGCCGAAATCAAGTGTGGCTCGCAGGAGATACTTTCCGACGTCCGCACCGCCAGCCTGCTGAGTCCAGACACCCCAACCCGAATGCACTGGCATGAGGATTGTGCGCAAGTCTTGCTCTGGATCCAGAAGGAAGCCATCGAGCAACGTTTCGCATTGCTGACCGGGCGCGATCCCAGCGGGCCCCTTTCATTCGATCCGGCGCTGCCCCAGCACGCATGGAGCCAGTCCGTACTTGACCTTACCAGGAATATCGACCAGCACGGCACCAACTGGCTCCAGTTCCCGGCCGCGGTGGCGTCAATGGAGGACTACCTGCTGCGGACGCTGCTGCTGCTTCACCCGCACACTCACACCTATCTCCTTGCGCGCAGCGCCGAGCCCGCCAGGCCACGTCATATGCAGCGGGTGATAGATTATGTCCGCGCGAATGCCGACACACCGCTGACCGTCGCCGACCTGGCGCAAGTCGCCTGCGTGAGTATCCGGGCGCTGGAAGAAGGCTTTCGCCGCCATCTCAATACGACACCGTTAGCCTATCTGCGGGATGCCAGACTGGACTGCGTCCGACAAGCGTTGATTGCTGCCGCCGGAGCGGAGCAGGCCTCCATCACGGATATTGCATATCGCTTTGGCTTTACGCATCTCGGCCGGTTTGCGGCCTACTACAAGAAGCGCTTCGGCGTTTCTCCGTCGGCGACCCTGCGCAGGGGTGCAGCCGAGCGCCATGTCAGCGATGCCGGGCGTTAAAAATCAGCGGGCTCTCCAGACCTCGCAATACCCCTGCGGCATCGACCCGTTTCACTGACTTGCAGTCGTTGATACAACAACGCTGGCCCGCGCTCGCGGGTGAACGGATACCTGCACGCCCGGCCATCCGGCAAGGCTGCCGCCCTACCCTTTCCTGACTCCACCGCCTCCTTTTCCCGGTCCGCCAGCGACGGCTCGTTATCTGGATATTGGCCGGCGGATTGTGGATAGCAGCGTCATCACCGCTACACCAAACTACGTTGCACATGGCTACATGCGAGCCAATACAACAAGTGGAGACGGACATGCAAGGAATCGAAGGCAAGACGGCGATTGTCACCGGTGGCGCAACGATGATTGGCGAGGCAGTGGTATCGGCCCTGGTCTCGGCTGGCGCCAACGTCGTTGTCGTCGACATCGACCAGCAAGGCGGCCGCAATGTTGCCGAGCGGCATCCGGAGCGCTGCCGCTTTGTGGCCGTGGACGTGACCAGCGATGCCGATATCGCTGCCTGCATCGCAGACACCATGGAGACCTTCCGTGGCATCGACCTGCTCGTCAACTGCGCCTGCACCTACGTGGATAACGGTGCCGATTCCACACGCGAGCAGTGGCTGGAGTCCTACAACGTCAATGTCGTCGGCGCGGCGATGATGCTGAAGGCGTGCGTGCCGGAGATGAAAAAGCGCGGCGGCGGAGCGGTCGTCAACTTTGCCTCGATCTCCGCGGGCGTGGCGCAGTCGGGGCGCTGGCTGTACCCGATTACCAAGGCAGCGATGCAGCAATTCACACGTAGCGCCGCATTGGATCTGGCCCCGGACAACATTCGAGTCAACTCCGTCTCGCCGGGCTGGACGTGGTCCTCCGTCATCAGCGCGCTGAGCGGCGGCGACAAGGCGAAAGCCGACGGTATCGCCGCAGATTTCCACCCACTCGGCCGGCTCGGCAAGCCAGAAGAAGTCGCGCAAGTGGTTCGCTTCCTCCTGTCAGATGCTTCCGCCTTTGTTACCGGCGCCGACTATGCATGTGACGGCGGATACGGCGCCCTCGGCCCCGAGGGCCGGCAAGCAGCCATCAACCGGCTGACGGCATAAAGCGGCCGGTGATTCCGGGCGACCTCGGTTCGCCCGGCACGAAGTGAATTGCACACAAGACAATCCCACAGGAGAGACACATGATCCCCCATTCCATCGACAAGATCACGCCGCGCAAGATTGCGATTGTTGGCGCGGGTCAGGCAGGACTATTGCTCGGGTGCGGCCTGCTGGATCAAGGCTATGAGGTCACGCTAGTGACAAACCGCACCGCTGACGAGGTATGGGGCGGCAAAGTGATGTCGTCCCAGTGCATCTTCGACCAGGCACTCCAGATCGAGCGCAATTTCCGGATGAATCAATGGGAAAGGCAGTGCCCCACGGTGGACGGCATCGGCCTGACTATCCCTACCGACGACGGCAAGGGCGAAGTTGCCATCCACTGGCGCGCCCGCCTGAATGCCTACGCCCAGTCTGTCGATCAACGTGTAAAGATGCCAGGCTGGATGGCGGAGTTCGAAAGCCGTGGCGGCATTCTGCGTATCGAAAACGTCGAGATTCCCCAGCTTGAAGCCTTGGCCGAATCTCATGATCTTGTTCTCCTGGCCGGTGGCAAGGGAGAGATCGTCAATCTGCTGACACGCAATGATGCACGCTCGCCTGTTCGTCATCCCCAACGCCAGTTGGCACTGGCTTACGTGACGGGCATGCAGCGCAGTGGTCCGTTTGAGTGCGTCAACTTTAATCTGATTCCCGGCATCGGCGAGTACTTTGTCTTTCCGGCCCTCACCACCCAGGGCAGTTGCGAAACGCAAGCCTGCGACATCATGGTCTTCGAAGCCATTCCTGGCGGCCCGATGGACCGCTGGGCAGACGTCAAGTCCGCCGACCAGCATCTGGATGTCTGCCTGGGCATCCTGCGCGACTACCTGCCGTGGGAAAGCGAGCGCTGTGCCAATGTACAACTCACCGATGCCAATGGGATCCTGAGCGGACGTGTCACCCCGACCGTGCGCAACCCTACCCTTTCCCTGCCTTCCGGCCGGTTTGTAATGGGGCTCGGCGACGCGGTCATGGTCAACGACCCGATCACCGGCCAGGGCTCGAACAACGCCACCAAGGGCGCCCTGCACTATTTCGAGGCCATCCTGCGCCATGGGGACAAGCCCTTCGATAAGGCATGGATGCAGCAGACCTTCGACGGCCTTTACGAAAGCTATGCCGAGCCGGTCATCCGTTGGACAAATTCCCTGCTGTTCCCGCCGCCGGACCACATCGTCAAACTGCTGGCCACAGCGCAGCACGCGCCGCGCATCGCCCAGCGCATCGCGAACGGATTCAACGATCCGCGCGACTATGGCAGCTACTGGTTCAACGAGGAAGCCACCGAGGCCTGGATCGCTGAAGAGTCGCAGTCCAAGGCCGCCTGAGGCAAAAAAAGTCACCCATACGAAAGCAAGCAGCCTGCTCACCGTGCAACGGTTGAGCAGGCGACAGGAGACAGCCATGACCGACGCTCGCGAATTTCGGAATGCCCTCGGCCGCTTTGCCACGGGCGTAACCATCGTCACAACGCGCACCCCCGACGGAGAACCCTGGGGCGTGACCGTGAATAGTTTCAGCTCGGTATCGCTGGAGCCTCGCCTGGTGCTGTGGAGCCTCGCCAAGAAGTCCTACAGCCTCGAGGCATTCCAGAAGACCGGGAGTTTCGTGATCCACGTCCTGGCAGCCGACCAGGAACATGTCTCCAACCGCTTCGCACGCGGCGCGGAAGGCAAGTTTTCGGGCGTCCCCTGCACGGATGGCATCGATGGCTCGCCGGTCCTGTCAGGTTGCGCAGCGGTATTCCAATGCCGCAATACGCATCAGTATGACGGCGGCGATCACATCATCTTCCTGGGCGAGGTCCGGCATTTCGACACATCGGATCGGGAATCCCTGCTCTTCTACAAGGGCAACTACGCGCGTACCGCCAACGCTCTTACGGAGCTGTCAGAGCTGATCCGCACCGAATACGTCGCCGCGACCTGATTTCGGTACCGCACACGGCAATCCGTCTAAAGGAAGCTGGCCAACGCCGCGACCGAACGCATTTGCCCGTCTCTCTATCCTTGCCCCCGGGATAATCCAATGAGTACGTATGACGCCGTCATTGTCGGCAGTGGTATCAATTCGCTCGTCTGCGCTGCCGTCCTAGCCAGACGCGGCAAGCGTGTCTGCGTGCTGGAACGCAATAGCACGCTGGGCGGATGCATTCGCACAGAGGCCCTGAATGCACCGGGCTATCTCCACGACACGTTGTCCACGGCACATCCGCTGTTTGTCACGTCGCCAGGCTACGCGGAGCTGAAGGATGAACTTCATCAGGCAGGGCTCAGCTACCGCAATAACAGTACGCCCACTGGCGTACTGTTGCCGGATAACCGTTCGCTGGTTCTGAGCACGTCCCGTGAGCGCAATGTCAGCACATTCAATACGCTGGCAAGCGGCGACGGTGATGCCTTTCAGGCCGCCATGCAAGAGGTCGAGCAAAACGCCGGCCTGGTGTTCTCGCTGCTTGGCAACGAACTGTGGAGTGCCGGTGTTGCAAAGACCGTGGCCGGCCGCCTGTGGAAACAAGGCGTGCATGACACCGTCGCCTTCTTTTCCCCTGCCCTGATGAGTTGCCGCAGCTGGCTGGAGACCCGGGTCAAATCCGACCTGGTCCAGGCGCTGCTCGCGCCATGGGTACTGCATACAGGCCTTGGCCCGGAAAGCGCCATGTCTGCATTGATGGGAAAAGTCGTCGCCTTCACGCTGGAGGCCGTTGGCCTGCCTATCGTCCAAGGAGGCAATGCCCGTACTGTCGACGCCTTCCACAGAATCATCGAGAGCCGGGGTGGTGCTTTCCACGTCAATGCCGACGTCGAGGACATCGTGGTCGAGGGCGGCTCGGCGCGCGGCGTAAGGACGCGGGACAACCGCGTTTTCATGGGCAAGGAGATCATCTGCAACGTCACGCCCGGCCAGCTTTACGGAAAGCTGCTGGCCGCCAAGCACGTTCCCCCGGGCCTACGTCAGCAGGCAGCCGAGTACCGCTACGGCAAGGGGAACATGCAGATCCATTTGGCGCTGTCCGCCCCTCCGGACTGGCCCCAAGAACATCTGCGCGACGTCATCTACCTGCACCTTACCTCGGGTCTGGACGGTGTCTCCAGGGCAGTCAGCGAAGCAGAGCGAGGCCTGCTTCCAGCCGAAGGCACGATTTGCGTTGCCCAGCCTTGCGCTGTTGACCCTTCCAGAAGCCCGGCCGGAGGCTGGGTGCTCTGGATTCAGGTTCCGGAGTGTCCGCGTCAAGTCAAAGGCGATGCGCTTGGAGAGATCGCTGTTCCCGCGAATGGTCGCTGGACCGCCGAACTCCGTGAGCGCTACGCCGACCGGATTATCGACCGCATTGCTCGCCAGGTTCCAAATCTCAAGGCGAGCGTCGTCGGGCGTACGGTCCTGTCCCCGGCGGATCTTGAGTCGATGAACGTCAACCTCGTCGGCGGTGATCCCTATTCCGGCGAATGCAGCATCGACCAGTTCATGTTCTGGCGTCCGGTCCCTGGCGTCAAGGATCACGCTACCCCGGTCAAACATCTGCACCACATCGGCGCCTCGACCCATCCAGGCCCCGGTCTTGGCGGCACCTCCGGTTACCACGTCGCAAATGCGCTCGCAAAGAAACGGGCGAAATCAAACTCATAAGTGAAGCAACACAGGAGACAACAACCATGAGCAACAGCCTCGCCCACTTTGCAGCAGAACTGCTGTCCGGCCGCATCCGCGTGGTGGATCTGACGCAGACCTTGAGTTCTGAATTTCCGACCATCTCGCTGCCTCCGGAGATGGGCCAGACCTGGCCCTTCCGGCAAGAAACCATCTCGCGCTACGACGATCGCGGACCGAACTGGTACTGGAATAACTTCTCCTGCGGCGAACATACCGGGACTCACTTCGACGCACCAGTCCATTGGATCTCTGGTAAGGACTTGCCGGACAATACGACCGACACCATCCCTGCCGAAAAATTCTTCGCCACGGCCTGCGTCATCGACTGCTCAAGGGAGGCCGCGGAAGACCCGGACTACTTGCTCACTGTCGACGCCGTCAAAGCCTGGGAAGCACGGCATGGCCGCATCCCTCCGCGCTCCTGGGTCCTGATGCGCACCGACTGGTCCAAGCGCAATAGTCCCGAGGCGTACCTGAATGCGCGTGACGACGGCATGCACACACCTGGCCCTGACCTGGGCGTCGTCCAGTGGATGATTGAAGAGCGCGATGTCCATGGATTTGGCGTCGAAGCAATTGGCACCGACGCGGGCCAGTCCTATGGCTGGGAGTTACCGTTCCCGTGCCATTACCTCATGCATGGCAACAACCGCTACGGTCTGCAATGCCTGACCAATCTCGACCGACTCCCGCCGCAGGGTGCATTGATTATCGCCGCTCCGCTGAAGATCAAGGACGGTTCCGGCAGCCCGCTTCGCGTCCTGGCTCTTATTCCCGGCTGATATTCCGCTAACCCGCCCATCACAAAAAAAGGAGGAGAACGAAGTGAAGAAACGAGCAATCTCGGCCATGCTGGCCGGTTCGCTTGCGCTAGTCGGCAATCAGGCGCTCGCAAAGGAGGGCGCAGACCAGTATCCCAATGGAGCTGAAAGCTGGATGTCGGGAGCATTGCCCCCGCCCGGCACCTATCTCCTCAACTACACCGGCTATTACGGCGGTAAGCTCAAAGACAGCAACGGCGACAACGCAAACATCGCCGGCAATCCTGCAAAGGTTGACGCCTGGTTCGACGCGTTGCGGGTGGTGAAGGTCACCAACATCACGCTACTTGGCGCGAGCTGGGGCATGCAGGCCATCGTTCCGCTCGTCTACCAGTCCATGAATTTGCCCCAGATGGGCGGCCGTCGCAACGCCACCGGCTTGGGTGACATCACGATCGACCCGATAGTGCTCGGCTGGCATGGTGCGAACTGGCATGTCACGACGGGTCTGGACATCTACGCGCCCACGGGCCGCTACGACCAGAATGATCCCAGGGCCAGCATCGGCGCGAACTACTGGGCCTTCGAGCCAGTTGCGGCATTCACCTGGCTGAACCAGAGTGGCTGGGAAATCTCTGCCAAGTTCATGTACAACATTAAGGGGAAGAACAAGGACTCCAACTTCGGCGGCATGACAGGAAGCTACCAGTCCGGACAGGAATTGCACGTCGATTACGCCCTGGGCAAGCACATCGGCCCGTGGACTGTCGGCTTGAGCGGGTACTACCTGAAACAGGTCACGGACGACAAGTTCAATGGCGCCGTGGTGCCAGAAGTGCCTGGGGTGTGGAGCCGTGGCCTTCGCGGCGAGGTGCTGGCTATCGGCCCCAGCGTCTCCTACACCAACGCCAAGGGAACTAGTTTCACCACCCAATGGCAGCATGAAGCGTATGCCAGCAACCGGTTTGGCGGCGACAAATTCTGGGTCAAGGTGGTCACCGCTTTCTGACGGAATGGGCCCGCGCGGCCCTGTGCTGTGCTTCTGTAGCCATGCGAGAAGACGGCGCTGATTTTCGCCTCGGTGCGAACGGCAACGTGGCGTGCCGGTCAGGGCGTGCCGCGCCGTTGCAGATATGCTCCAATAGCAAAAGCCCTGCCGTCGAAAGCCAGCCCGTCAGGCTGACTCCTGTATGAATTTGCGGCGGAGCGGAAGAGGTGAAGCATGGCCCTTATTAGCCGCCAGCTGTTCTCGGCCAGCCCGCAAATTCGGGTGCGAGATGTAACGCTTTCCGCACACGACGACTTCCAAACCCAGCGAGCCAAGCTTGCCAGCATCATGCTGGACGCAATGTACCAGTTCGTCGGCCTGCTAGACGTCGACGGCAAGATGCTCGAGATCAATCGCGCAGCGCTCGAGGGAATCGGCATTCAAATGGATGACATTCGCGGAATGCCATTCTGGGAGGCCAGATGGTGGGTCATCTCTCCGGAGACCCAGCGCGTCTTGCAAGAGCTGATCCGGCGCGCAAGCCAAGGCGAGTTCGTCCGCGGTGACTTTGAGGTATACGGCCAAAAGATGGGCGAGGAGACGATCATTGTCGACTTCTCGCTAGTGCCTATTAGAGATTCGGATGGCAAGGTGGTGTTCTTGCTGCCTGAAGGGCGCAACATCACGGAAAAGAAGCGCACCGAGGCAGCGCTTGCGCGAAAGAACGAAGAGCTTCAAGCCAGCTGGGATCTAATCTGCCGTCAGCGCGATGAACTTCAGAGTCTTTACGATCGACTCATGGTCGAACAGAAGCTTTCAGAGCGGCTGCTTTTGAACCTGCTGCCCTCTCCAATAGCTGAACGACTAAAAGCACGTCCGGAAATCGTAGCCAACAGCATTCCGGAAGTCATAGCCGACAGCTTTCCTGAAGTGACGGTCTTGTTTGCGGACATCGTGGCATTCACCCGTTTCTCGGTGGGCATGAGCGCCGAGCGCCTGGTCGCAGTGCTCAATGAGATCTTCACCGAATTCGACACCATCGCGGACCGCCGCGGACTTGAGAAGATCAAGACGATCGGGGACGCTTACATGGCAGCAGCTGGGCTACCGGAACCGGTTTCTGACCATGCTGTCCGAGCTGCCGACATGGCACTGGACATGATAGATGCGCTCAGACTGTTCAATCGACGCACCGGCTATAACCTCCGGATGCGAATTGGCATCAATAGTGGATCGGTAGTGGCCGGCGTTATCGGTAAGCGCAAGTTCATTTATGACTTATGGGGCGATGCCGTCAACACTGCAAGTCGGATGGAGTCCCATAGTCTGGCTGGACGGATTCAAGTTACCGACGCAACTCGCAATCGATTGGGAGAATCCTTTCAGTTCGAAGAACGCGGCATCATCGTGGCAAAGGGGGTAGGTGCAGTGCATACCTGGTTCCTGACTGGCCGCCGCGAAGCACTATAGCGATAGTTGTTGGTCGGGACTAAGATGGCGCTACCGTCGCGCACGCCCTAGAGCATCCAGTGCAAATCAGGCTCCGCTACCCGGCTCAACTGCGCACCGGTACGATGCTGAACCGGGAAACACCCTGAGTTGCAGCGCTTTCGGCCGCCAGTGCTGCCGGCGATAGCGCGCGCGACTTTTCCGGCGCGACCAGGCTGACTCGCCACAGGGCCTGATTGTCGGCAAACGTGATGGTCAGGCTGTCGTGCAGCACGCGGTAGCCGCGGGACTTTGCCCTGTCGATCAGCAGATCGAAGTCAGGCACTTCTCCGGGCTGGAAAGTCAGCGACAGATCAAGCGTCATGCGGCGCGGAAGCCTCGCCTCCAGCCGGTGCAACAGGGACATCGAGGCCACGCAGAGCACGGCGAGCAGCAACCCGGCGGCATAAAAACCAACGCCCAGCAACACGCCTATGGCCGAGGCAGCCCAGATCGATGCCGCGGTCGTGAGGCCGCGGATGCTCATGCCGTCCTTCATGATGACCCCCGCGCAAAGGAAGCCGCTGCCGGTGACGACTCCCTGGACGATATGGGTCGGGTCTGCCTGGGCGTGCGCTGAAACACCGCCGTACCACAGCGCCGGGTAGCCGACGAACACAGTCAATGCCGTCGACGCCATGCAGACGAGGCCATAAGTGCGCATGCCGGCGGCGCGGCCGTTGTATGAGCGCTCGTAGCCAACCAGCATGCCGAGCAGCAGCGCGCCCACAATGTTCAGCCCGATGAAGGCGTTGGCGGCAAGAAAGCTGCCGCTCCAATAGTGCTGCAGATATCCGAGCATAGTGTTTCGCGATCAGGCTGCGAGCCAGGCATTCAGCGAGCGCAAGGTTTCCTCGCTCAGTTCGCCCGCCGCGGCGGCAAGGCGCAGACGGCCAAGCAGGTAGTCCAGGCGTGCCTGGACCACGTCAAGCTCAGCGGCGAACACGCGCTGTTGCGCGTCCAGCACGTCGGGTTGCGTACGGGTGCCGACGTCCCGGCCAAGCGTCGTCGCCGCGAGCGCGCTACGCGCGGAAGTCAACGACTGCTCGAGTGCGGCGACGCGGGACACGCCCGTTTTTACCGAGAGGAATCCGTCCTGCACCTTCAGGCGTACGTCGCGCCGGGCGGCGGCAACCTCCTGCTCCGCCTGGCTCTTCCTCGCAACGGATTCCCGCTCGCGCGAATCCAGTCCGCCGCCCGCGTACAGCGGAATGTTGAGCTGCAAGCCGATCGTCGCGCTTCGGGTGTTGCTGGCTGCAATCCAGGGAGCCAGGTTGCCGGTCTGCCCTTGTGCGCCATAACGCGCCACCAGCGCGACGGTCGGGCGGCTGCTGACGCGGTACTTGTCGATCTCCGCGCCGGCAATGTCGCGCTCCGACTGCCTGGTCTTGACGAGGTAGCTCTGTTCTTCACCCTTTGCCTGCCACGCCGTGAGATTGTCCGGTTCCGGCGGCCGCGGCGCGAAGCCAGGTGCCAGCCCGCTGAGCTGATCGGGTGGCATGCCGACGGTTTCCTGGAATCGCGTGCGTCGTTGCTCCAGCGCAGACTGCGCCGTGACTTCGCGGCTCTCCACCCCATCCAGGCGCGCCTGGGCTTCATGAAGATCGGTGATCTTGCCCTGGCCGATGTCGAAGCGCGCCTTCGCGCGGTCGCGTTGCTGCCGCAACGCCGCTTTCTCGGCCTGCACCACACGGAGTGTTTCCTCGCCCAACACCACGCCGAAGTATGCCTCCGCCACCCGCAAGGCCAGATCCTGGCGAGACTGGTCGAACTGCGTCTGCGCCAGGTTTGATTGCTCGCGGAACTGCTTCCTCGTGGCTACCGCGGTCCTGTCATACAGCGGCTGAACCAGAACCACGCCGGCCTGCCGTGCAGTTCCCGAGCTATCGCTGGATACCAACGGCGCGACCTCGGCCGGCGGGTTGCCGGACGAGCGATTGTTGATCCGGTCCAGTGTCGCCTGGAGGTTTACGCGGGGACGCAGCAAGGCGTCGCCCTGCACTGCCTTCTCCCGCCCTGCCGTGAGCGCATCATTTGCAGCGAGGCTCGTCGGATCATGCGCCAATGCCTGCTGATAGGCCCCCACGAGATCGATAGCGCCCGACTCTCCGGCGTTCATGAACAGCACGCAGCCCAAAGCCACCTGCCCGGCCCGCAGCGCCATACTCAATCTTTTCATCGGAATTACTCTCAATGTCACATTTGCGATCAGACGGTCGCAGGACGCTTGGCCCGGTACCAGGTCGCATACAGGGCGGGAAGGAAGACGAGGGTCAGCACCGTAGCAACGGCGAGCCCTCCCATGATTGCCCACGCCATGGGACCCCAGAACACGGAATGGGTAAGCGGCACCATCGCCAGGATCGCCGCCATGGCAGTCAGCACGATCGGACGCAGCCGTCGCACCGCGGCTTCGACGATTGCCGTCCACAACGGGACACCCGCGGCCACGTCCTGATCGATCTGCACGACCAGGATCACTGAGTTGCGGATGATCATTCCGGCGAGGGCGATCACGCCCAGCATGGCGACAAAACCAAATGGAATCCGGAACGCGGCCATGATGATGCTGACACCGATCAGCCCGAGTGGCGCTGTCAGCAGGACCATCGCCATCTTTCTCATATCCTGCAGTTGAATCATCAGCAGCAGGAGCACCGCGATGATGGTCACAGGCATCACCGCGAACACGGAAGCCTGAGCCTTCGCACTTGATTCGTAAGCGCCACCGATCTCGATGCCATAGCCGAGCGGAAGCTCTTTTTCCAGTGCATCGAGCTTCGGCTGCAGTGCACGCGTGACGTCCGGTGCCTGCGCCCCGGCAATATCGGCGCGAACCGTCAACGTTGGCACGCGGTTGCGCCGCCACAGCTCGCTGTCCTCGCTGTCAAGCGTGAGTCGGGCCACCTGCGAGACCGGCACGAACTTGCCGTCGCGCACATAGATCTTTGCGTCCTTCAGGTTGTTCAGGTCCGTGCGCTCCGCCGCGACGAGGCGCGAGACCACGTCGATACCCTGGTCTTCCTCGCGGTACTGGGTGATTGGCGTGCCCGACAGCGAAGCCTCAAGTGCCTCCTTGATCTGGCCTGAGCTGACTCCCAGTGCACGCGCCTTGTCCTGGTCGACGTCAACCTGCAAGCGCTTGACGCGTTCGCCCCAGTCCTGGTTGACTTCGCGCACGTGCGGCTCTTCGCGCATGATTGCCGCCAGTTTCTGCCCGATTGCGCGAACTTTGGCGTTGTCCTGCCCGAACACGCGGAACTGCACCGGGTAACCGACGGGCGGACCGTTTTCCAGTCGATTGACGCGGCCCCGCACATTCGGGAATCTCTCGTCGAACAGCTTCTCGAGCTTCTCTTTCACCCGCTCCCGTGCCTCGCCGCCCTTCGTCATCACCAGCATCTCGCCCAGATTCAGATTGGGCGTCTGCACGTCGAGGGGCAGGTAGAATCGCGGCGCACCGTTGCCAACAAAGCTGGTCACCGCCGCAATGTCCGGATCGCCCTTGAGCAGGCCTTCCAGCTTCCGGACCTCGCGTTGACTCGCCTCGAACGTCGAAGCTTTCGGCATCCACAGGTCAACAATGAGTTCGGGCCGGTCGGACGCCGGAAAGAATTGCTGGGGTATTGCCTTGAACAGCAGCAGCGAGCCGATGAACGCAGCGAGCGTGATGCCGAGCACCCACACGCGCTGCTTCAGGCAGAAGTCGATGAAGCGGCGGAACTTGACATAGAAGCCGCGCTGGTAGACCGCGTCCTCGTCATGCGAGGCGTGCGCATGCTCCTTCAGGAGCTTGAAGCCGATGTAAGGCGTAAAGAGGACGGCCACGATCCATGACAGCACCAGCGAAATGCCCACCACCTGGAACAGGGAGTACACATATTCGCCCGTGCCCGACTTCGCAAAGCCGACCGGGAGAAAGCCGGCAGCAGTAATCAGCGTCCCAGTGAGCATCGGGAAAGCCGTGGCGGTGTAGGCGTATGTGGCGGCGCGGAACTTGTCCCAGCCCTGCTCGAGTTTCAGCGCCATCATTTCGACGGCAATGATGGCGTCGTCCACCAACAGTCCGAGCGCAATGATCAGCGCGCCCAGCGAGATGCGTTGCAACTCGATGCCCATCACGTACATCGCCAGGAAGGTCATGGCCAGCACGAGCGGGATGCTGAGCGCGACGACCAGCCCGGTGCGCAAGCCCAGCGACAGGAAGCTGACGACGAGCACAATAATCACGGCCTCGGCCAGACTCTTCTTGAACTCGAATACGGAATGCTCGACGATACGCGGCTGGTCGCTGACCGCGTGGATCTGCACGCCCACCGGCAAATTGGACTCGATGCGCTGGATCGTTTCATCCAGCTTTTCGCCAAGCCGAATCACGTCGCCGCCCTTGCGCATGCTCACCGCCAGTCCGATCGCCTCATTGCCGTTGAAGCGCATCCTCGAGGTGGCGGGCTCCACAAAGCCGCGGCGGACGTCGGCGATATCGCCAAGACGGAAGGTACGCTGGCCGGCACGGATGCCGATGGCGCGAATTTTTTCGACCGAGTCAAACTCGCCACTGACAGCCAACCGTACTTGTTCCGCGCTGGTCTGCACCGTCCCGCCCGATGTCACGGCATTGGTTTGTGCGAGGGTCGACGCGATCAGTGCCGGGTCGATCCCCAGCGAGGCGAGCTTGGCGGTGGAGACTTCGACATAGATTTTCTGTTCCTGCTTGCCTACCAGGTCGACCTTGTTGACATCGCCGATACGAAGGAACTCATTACGCGCGGCGTCCGCAATCCGTCTCAGGTCGTCATAGTCGAAGCCATCGCCCGTGATGGCATAGAGGTTACCGAACGTGTCTCCGAACTCGTCATTGAAGAACGGGCCCTGCGTGCCCTGTGGCAAGCTATGCCGGATGTCGCCCATCTTCTTGCGGACCTGGTACCACACATCCGGCACGGCGCCCGGCGGTACATCCTCGCGCAGGTTGACCTTGACCTGCGTTTCGCCCGGTTTCACATAGGTGGACGTATAGTCGATCTCCGCAACCTCTTGCAGCTTGCGCTCGATCTTGTCGGTGACCTGGTCGGCCATCTGTTGCGCGGAGCTTCCCGGCCAGTACGCCTGCACAACCATGGTCTTGATCGTGAACTCGGGGTCTTCCTTCTGGCCCAGGCTGCGGTATGCCAGCGCGCCGGCCACTGACAACAGCAACAGCAGGAACGCGACCATCTGCTGGTGCTTTAGTGCCCATTCGGACAGGTTGATACCTTTCACTTCGCACCTCCTGCCTTGGCGACAGTTACCGCCTCGGCCACCTTCACCTGCTGGCCAGCCTGCAGCATGTGCACGCCGGCACTGACCACGGTCTCTCCGCCCGCCAGTCCCTCAACCACGATCACGCTCTCGTTCTGCGCTGCGCCCAGCTTGACTTCACGCGCGATCACCCGCGACGTCTTCGGGTCGACCACCCATACCTGGCGGCCACGTTCATGATCGACGATGGCGGTCAGCGGCACGCGGACTACGCCGCTGCCGTCCACGTCGGGTGCGATCACCGACGCTGTCATGCCTAACCGCAACTCCGGATCCGCCTCCTGAATGGAAATGCGTGCCGAGTACGTCCGGGTGACGCCGTCCGCGTCCGGCGCGAGTTCGCGGAGCTTGCCTGTCCAGGACTTGTCCGGCTGCGCCCACACCGTAATCGTCAGTGTCGGCGCCTTGCGCAGTTCGTCGACGCGCGACTCCGGAATGCTGATCGAGACCTCGCGTTCGCCGTCTGCCGCGACGGTGGCGACCGTCTGCCCGGCTGAAACCACCTGGCCAGCTTCCGCGTTGATTGCGCTGACCACGCCATCGCGGTCGGCTATGAGCGTGGTGAATCCGCGCATGTTGGCATTCAGCTGCTGGCGCGCCTGTGCCGAACGCAGTTGTGCTTCCGCCTGGTTAAGCGCCAGCCGCTGCTGGTCCAGCTCGGCTTGCGAGGCAAAGTTCTGGGCGAGCAGTTGCTCGGTACGCTTGACGTCCACCCGCGCCTGGGCTACCCGGCCTCTTGCCGCATCAGCCTCCGCACCCGCTGCGGCTACCTGCAACGTTTCCTGCGTGGTGTCGAGCTGGAACAACGGCTGGCCGCGCTTGACATGGCTGCCGACTTCCACCATGCGCGCGACGATCTTGCCGGCAGTGCGGAATCCCAGCTGACTTTCGTAACGCGCACGAATCTCGCCTGAATAGGTCGCACCGACCGACCCGGCGGTGCGTCCGGCGACCACGGTCCGCACCGGCCTCACGTCCTTGCGTTCGGGTTCCGGGCCCGGGGTACACGCGGCCAGATGTGCCGCGATGATGGTAAGAGCTGCCGCTCGAAGGTTCCTGTTCAATTTCTGCGCTCCACTAAGGTCCGTCGCTCGCCTGCGAGTCATCAGCGATCCACATCACCGAGCCGGTCCGGCCGGACTCGTGCTGGCGTCATTGACGGCAAGCCTGTTCGGGCTTTTCGCCCTTCCTGAGGACTCGAAGTCTACGTCATACTGACTTAGTTGTCATGATGACGTACAATTTATTTTATTGTGTGAGGACGGGTCGACTTTGCGGTCCCGGACCGCATGAGACGAAGAACGCGCGCGCGCCCGAAGACTGTGGTGCGCAACGACAACGGCATACGCAAGGTGATGCGACGGGCATAGGCCGAAGACGCAGGAAGACCTGCGCGCGGCGTTGTCGACGCATTAACCATGAGGAGAGAACAGATCAATGACCCCGATGCAGACGCGATTCGCAGCTGAAACAGGACCGTGGAAGACTGGCGACCACCGTCAGCGCGTTGCGGCAACGCGGCGGCAGCGTATGCGCTCGCTGTTGCTGAACAGTGCGATGCGCCTGATGCTGGAGAACAGCGCCTCGACGCCGTCCATCGACGACATCATTTCAGCAGCACGGGTTTCACGCGGAACGTTCTACAAGTACTTTCCGTCGTCTGACGCGATCGTGCGGGAGCTTGTGGGGAAGATGGCTGAACAGTGGGTGCGGGCGGCCGACCCCATTGTGCGCGACCATGACGACCCGGCCGAGCACATCGCCAGGGGAATACGGCTGGCGTCGATCCTGACGGTACACCAGCCCGCTGTGGCTGGCATCCTTGGCCGGCTCGGATGGGCGGGCTACCACGCGCCGAATATGCTGGAGTTTGTGCGCAGGGACATAGAGGAAGGCGTTCGTCGCAATCGCTTCAAGCGCATGCCGATCGCCCTGGGCTTCAATATCGTTGCCGGAGCCGCAATGAGCGCAATGCAGAGCATGCTTGACACCGAATGCCGCGAAGACTTTTCGGAGCTCGCCGCTGCGGTGGCATTGCGCGCCCTGGGCGTGGAGGAATCAGCGGCCGATGCGATATCCAGGTCGCCCCTGCAGGCGAGCGAAGCGCTGTTCGATAGCTTGCTCGCGGGAACGATCAGCGATGTAGCGTAGCGCTAGCTGCTAGTTGGAGGGCTCGGCCTTGGCGGCGAGCTTCTCCTGGGCCTTTTCGAGCAATGACTCCGGCGGAGCCGCCAGCTTTGGCAAAGGCGCGGAGGTCAACCGTACCGCACTCGCTGCAGGCACGCCCAGCGACCGCAACACCGCCCGCACAATCCGTTCGGGATAATCCCTGGCGGTTCTTCCCTTGGCCATGCGGTGAACGGCGATCAGCCCGGCGCCGGCCACCATGTCCAATGCCACGTCGGCCGAAGCCTCGTCAAACGTGCCCGTCTTCAGGCCTTCCTTGATATCCGAGGGCAGGTATTCGTAGACGGCAGCACCCTTGCCGCCGACCAGAAGCAGGCCCGTACCGGAAAGAAATTGCGCCACGACAGGATAGGAGCGCGCAAGGTGCAGGTATAAGCGCATACCCGTTGCAACACGCAGCGCCGGGTCTTCGATTTCGCCAACCACGCTCTCGATCATTTGCACCATGTCGTGACTGAGCGCGTCGCCGACAGCCGCCAGCAGATCCTCGTTAGTACGGAAGTAGTTGTAGAAGGAACCTTGCGAGACGCCAGCTGATGCGATGACTTCCGGGATCACGCTGGCTCCGACACCCCTTTGCGCAAAAACAATCATCGCGCTTTCAATGAGGCGCTGGCGCATCCGTGCACGCCGTTCTGCGGCAACGCGAGGGCGATGGTCTTTGGGATCAGGAGCGGCAGGCATCTTCAGTTAGAGGACCTTAAGTGACGAGGCGATTATATCAATACGCCGCTTCTACGCCGCCAACATGGGGTACGCCATGCTGGCGGCAGCGGCGCCCGTGCTCTTCTTATAACATACACAATGTCATGATGACACGTAAGTCATTATGTGGAAGAATACGGAACTCATGAAAGATTCCGGTGCGCGCACGCGCTGCTTGCCTCACGCAACGAGGCCGATCATTTTCCCCAGGACACCTGTGCATCAGAACCACGCCTCGCCGCGGGTTGCCATGCTGGATCCGCGCAGGCTGTCGGCGTGCGAGCATTGCGACGCGCTCCATACGCGCGCGGCGCTGAAGCACGACGAACGTGCCACGTGCCTGCGCTGCGGCGGTGCGCTCTATCGCGACAGTTCGCGAGCCTATCGCCGCTTGCTGCCGCTCGTGGTGACTGCCTTGATCCTGCTTCTGATTTCCAACGCGTACCCCATTGTCGCCATGGACCTCAAGGGTTCGCGCATGGAGACCACGCTATGGAGCGCGGTACAGGCACTCTACGCGGACGACATGGCGCCGGTGGCGATGCTCGTGTTCGCCACGACCATCCTGTTTCCGCTGGCCGAGTTGCTGATGATGTGCTACCTGCTCGTGCCGATGGCGCAGCGGCGCACGCCACCCGGGTTCGAGCGCATCTTGCGCGGCATTTGCCGCACGCGGCCGTGGGGCATGATCGAAGTGTTCATGATCGGCGTGCTGGTTACGGTGGTGAAGCTGTCGACCATAGCGCAGGTTCTGCCTGGCGTCGCGCTCTGGTCGTTCGCTGCCCTGGTGGTCGTACTGGCCGTCATCCTGTCGTTCGACCCGCGTGAACTCTGGCACCACCTCGATGCGCACGATGCAGATGACGTACCGGCCCGCTCGCGGGATGCCGCGTCATGACCGCGCTTCACTCGCCCCACCCCACCGCGACCTCGCGCGGACTGCTGTCGTGCCACACCTGCGACCGGCTCAGTCCGATGACGCTCGACGCCGAACCGTGTCCGCGCTGCGGCACCGTACTGCATCATCGCAAGCCGGCCAGCCTGGCGCGCGCCTGGGCCTTCCTGCTGGCCGCCTACCTGCTGTATATCCCGGCCAATCTGCTGCCGATCATGGTGACGCAGTCAATCTTCGGCACGCAGCGCGACACCATCATGTCCGGCGTGATCTATCTGTGGTTGTCCGGCTCATTCATGCTGGCAATCGTGGTGCTGATCGCCAGCATCGTCGTCCCATTGCTGAAGATGATGATCCTGACCTTGCTGCTGCTATCGGTGCGCCGCGGATCGACCTGGCGCATCCGCGAGCAGACCCGGCTGTACACCCTGGTCGAAGTCATCGGCCGGTGGTCCATGCTCGATATCTTCGTGGTGGCACTGCTGGCATCGCTGGTGCGTGCAGGGGCGCTGGCCACGATTACGCCCGGTGCCGGAGCCCTGGCCTTTGCCTCGGTTGTCGTACTGACCATGCTCGCGTCACTGAGCTTTGATCCCCGTCTGCTGTGGGATGCGCTCGGGACGTCGCCATCCCCCATCGAATTTCAGCACGCCGATAATGCCCGAACACGTTAACCATCCTCCTCCCAACGACATACCGCAGCCAGGACGCAAGCGCCGCGCGCGCTGGCTACCCTCCCTCGTCTGGGTCATCCCGATCGTTGCCGCGGTGGTCGGGCTCTCGCTGCTGGTCAGCACGCTTGCGTCGCGCGGGCCCGAGATCACCGTCACCTTCCGCACTGCCGAAGGCCTGACGCCAGGCAAGACCGCCGTGCGCTACAAGGATGTCGATATCGGACTGGTCAAGACGACACGGCTGGCAGCGGACCGTTCGCATGTGATCGCGACGATTGCGCTGACCAAGGACGCCAAGAACTTCGCCGTGGCCGACACACGGTTCTGGGTGGTACGGCCCCGCTTTGCCATCAGTGGCGTGTCGGGACTGGAAACACTGCTATCGGGCGCATATATCGGCGTGGATGCCGGCAAGTCGGGCGAGACCACGCACAGCTTCACCGGGCTCGAGAATCCGCCGGTCATCACCACCGACGCCTCCGGCAGGCAGTTCGTGCTGCGTGCGCAGGACCTGGGCTCGCTCGACATCGGCTCACCGGTCTACTATCGTCGCGTGCGGGTCGGCCATGTGGTGGCGTACCAGCTCGAACCGAACGGCCGCGACATCACGCTGCGGGTCTTCGTCGACAAGCCCTATGACAAGCTCGTTTCCGCCGATACGCGCTTCTGGCACGCCAGCGGTGTCGACCTCAAGCTGGACGCGAACGGGCTGAAGTTGTCCACGCAATCGCTGGCCAGCGTGATGCTTGGCGGTGTAGCCTTCCAGGCCCCGGAGCACTCGACCGCGCATGCCGCGGCCGCCGAGAACTCCGAGTACCTGCTGGCAGCGGACCAGTCCGAAGCCATGAAGGAACCGGACGAGCTCGCCCCCGCGCTGGCAGTGCTGAACTTCGATCAGTCGGTGCGCGGGCTGTCGCCCGGTGCGCCGGTCGATTTCCGCGGCGTGACCGTCGGGCAGGTGCGCTCGATCGGTATCGAGTACCAGCGTGACAAGAAGGCCTTCCGCATGCCCGTGGTGGTGGAGCTCTATCCGTCTCGCATGGGTCTGCGCGAGAACGACGTGGCTGACGACACGCGCAAGCGCGCTATCGTGCATAGCTTGGTACAGCGCGGCATGCGTGCGCAGTTGCGCACCGGCAACCTGCTCACCGGCCAGATGTATGTGGCACTCGATTTCTTTCCGAAAGTGTCCGCGCCGGTTGATCTGGACCTGAACGCGTCGGTGCCTGAGCTTCCCACCACACCGGGCACCTTCGACGAGCTGCAGGCCAAGCTTGGCGACATCGTCACCAAGATCGGCAAGGTGCCGTTCGACCAGATCGGGCAGGACGCGCGCACGGCGATGGTGTCGATGAACAAGATGCTCGTCAAGGCGGACAAGCTCGTGGCACAGGTCAATGGCGAGGTGGCGCCACAGGTGGTCGCCGCGCTGCAGGATATGCGCCGCACGCTCGCCACCGCCAATGGCGCGCTGGCGCCCGACGCCTCGCTGCAACAGGATACGCGCCGGATGATGCAGGAACTCACGCAAACAGCCGTCTCGCTGCGCATGCTCACCGATTATCTCGAGCGGCATCCCGAAGCGCTCCTGCAAGGCAAGAGGGAAGAGAAATGATGAAACGTCTGACGATGCTTGTTGCGCTGGCCGCCGCCACGAGCCTGATGAACGGCTGCGCGTCGCCCGAGGCGCGCTACTACACGCTGGCGGCCAGTCGCTCCGACGCCGCGCCGGCGGTGACCGCGCGAGCCAGCCGTAGCGGCGACCCGTTATGGATTGAAGTCACGCCGGTGCGCGTGCCCGAGCGCCTGAACCGCATTCAGCTGGTGGTGCGTGACGGCAACAGCGGTGGCCTCAAGCTGTCCGACACCTCGCGCTGGACCTCACCATTCCCCAACGAACTGCGCGATGCGCTGTCGCAGCAACTGCAGGCGAGCCTCGATGCGGTGGATGTCTACCAGCGCGGCCTGTCGGCGACGCAGCCGGCATTCCGCGTGACGACCGATGTGGTAGCCCTCGACGCCGATGTGGGCAAGCGGGCAGCGGCGACTATCGCCTGGACCGTGCGGCGGCTGCCGGACGGCAAGGTCCTGAGCGGCCGCACCGAAGCAGTGGTACCCGCGCCCGGGCAGGTGGAGGGCGTCGTGAAGGCGTACCGGGAGATCCTCGCGGCAACCGCGGCCGATATAGCAGTCGGCGTGCAATCGCTTAACCGCTAGATGTGAAACGCTCGGCACCGGGTGCCACCGCGCCACATCTCGACGCCCAGCCGGCCGACGGTAGACGCCTGCCAGCCAAGAGGCCGCCCGTTCTTCTGGTGCATACTCCAACGTTCTGAGTATCAGGCAACTGGAATGACGGACGAACGAACTACGGGGATTGAGCGGGCGGAGCTGTCGGCTGAACGGGGCGTTGCGCAATATCAGCGGCTGGCTTCGTTGCTGAGGTATCGGATCGCAAAGGGCGAATATCCGCTCGGCATGCTGCTGCCGCCGATCACGCAGCTCGCGGCTGACCTCGGCGTGGCCGTCGTCAGCGTCCGGCAGGCGTATGAGCTGCTTTCCAAAGAAGGGTTGATTCGTAGCCAGCGGGGTGTCGGCACCCACGTGGCTGCCCTGCCCGCCACCACGGGCGACATCGAACTGGCGATCAACGATCCGTTCGCCGCACCTGCGGCGCTCGCCTTTGAGGTACTCGAAGTCCGGCGCCGCACCGGGGTGCCGCAGGAACTGCTCGGACCGGGCGACCACTCGGACGGCGAATACGTCTGTGTCCGCAAGCTGCACACCTATTCCGGCGAGCCGTTCTGCTACGCGGAGATCTATGTGTTGGCCCGGGTCTTCGACGCCTTGCCCAAGGACACCGCCAGGAAGAAAAAACTTCTCGCCGCGGTGCTCGATGAACTGGGCTCGCGCAGCAAACGTGTGCGACAACGCATGACCGTGATGCCGGCGGATTTTCCTCTGTGCGACATGCTGAAGATCCCGTTCGCCTCACCCGTCGCCAAGATGTCGCGGCGTCTTCTGGATGGCAAAGGCAGCGTGCTGTATGCAGGCGTCACTTGGTATCGGGGTGACCGCTACGTCTCGGAGATCGACATCCCCGCCTCCGCACTGAAGACGGTGCCTGCCATCACCGAACCCCAGCGGCGAGCGGCTAGCGAGCACAAATAAAGCTATAGGGCCTTGATCCGGTCCCTAGGGTAAACAAGGGGCAGAAAAAACCTTCTGCAGCCTCTAAACTTCTAACATTAGAACTTTAGAAGTATCCAGTGACATGCGGCCGGGCAGAGGTTAGCCAGGCTTCGCTGTCGCGCTGGACGCTTCTATTCCTCCGGCGCATTGCCGCCACAGCTCTGAGTTTCCCGCCGGACCGGCGTGACTCTTCTGTCTCATAGAAGGAAGGCTTCCTTCCACTGTTTCACATCCTCTGACAAACGGAGACAACTCATGAATGCAAGAATTCTCGAGCAGCCCACCACGTCCACCGGCGCCAAGCTGCCGCTGCCCGCCCTGCCGCAGGACAAGCTCCTGACCGTCAACATCGAGCAGATCCCGCTGATCAAGGACGTCTTTCCGGGCATCCACATCAAGCCGCTGCGCCTGGACCCGGAACGCGGCGAGTGGGTCTTCATGGCCATCGTGGAACCCGGTTGTTCCCTGCCGATTCACTACCACACCGGGACGGCGCAGGTGTGGACGATCCAGGGCTGCTGGAAGTATCGCGAGTACCCCGACCAGCCGCAGACGGCCGGCTCCTACCTGTACGAACCCGGCGGCTCGGTGCACACCTTCTATACCCCCGAGGACAACACCGAGGACACGATCACCATCGCCTGGATCGAAGGCGCGCAAGTGAGCTTCAACGAGGACGGCACCTTCCACTCGCTCAATGACGCGCTCTCGATCCAGTACGCGCTCCACACGCTCGCGGCGGCGCGCGGCATCGGACCGATGCCCTACGTCCGCGGCAACGGCTCCGACGTTACTGAGGAATAAAAAGGCGACTTACCACCATGGCAGGCCGCTCGTCGGCCTGCGCGGTGCCGTTCCTCTGCTCCTTTAGAGCCCAGCGTGTACGACACCGATCAGATCAATTTGTGACGATCCATCAATCCGCGCGATTGAGCGAGTGCAACATGAGAATGATCAAAGCCCACAGGATGCCGATACTGCCAATGCTGATTTTGCTTGTGCTGCTGGCGACACCGCTGGCCGCAAGAGCCTGGGAGCGCGGCAAAGTTGAGACATTCGCCACCTTGCCCGCGGGTGAGGCGCATCCCGAGGGGATCACCGTGGACCGCGAGGGCAACGTCTACGTCGTCACGGTGGCGGTGGAAAAACCCAGGACGAGCGAGGGCGCGCTGCTTGTGTTTGACCCGCAGGGCAAGCACCTGCGCACTGTCACCATCAAGGGCTCGAGCCGATTGTTGCTTGATCTCGGCTTCCATCCCCGGACGGGCCAGTTGCTCGTCGTCGACTACCTGGGCGCGAAGGTCCTGAGCGTCGATCCCAGGACGGGTGCCTCATCCGTATTCATGACGGTCAGCGGCAAGAACCCCGGCCTCGACGGGATGACGTTCGACCCCGCCGGAAACGTCTACGTGACCGACGCCCACCAGGGCATCATCTGGAAAGTCGGACCCGCCGGCGGCGAAGCGTCGGCATGGGTCACCAGCGCGCTGCTGAAGCCCACGCGGATACCACCGACCATCGGCGCCAATGGCTTGTCTTTCAACAACAAGAAGACAGCCTTGTTCGTCGCCAATACGGCGAACGACACCATCATCAAGATACCGGTGACCGGGTCGACGCTCGAGCCCGGCACGCCTGAAGTCTTCGTCAACCGGATCGGCGGCGGACCCGACGGCCTGATCATCGACGAGCACGACAACCTCTGGATCGCGTGCAACCAGTCCAACGAGGTTCTTGTGCTCGAGCCGACGCAGGGGCAGGTAATTGCCAAGCTCGGCGACTTCGGCGGCATCGATCGCAAGGGGGCGCCCATCGGCTTCCTCTGGTCGAACAGCCTCGTCTTCCATGGCGGCGACGTTCTTGTCACCAACCTCTCGCTCGATGTCGAGACGTCCCTTGCGCAGCTCAGTGACGAGCTCGGCCTGGCGCATCTCAAGGACAAGAATCTGCGCACCATCGATGGGCCGTGGGCGCAGCGGGTGAAGCTCCACACCGTCTCGAAAATCAAGAAGCGGATACCAGGGCTGGCCAGGCCGGAGCTCGACCGATGACCGACGTGTTGTTGCAAGCGCGATGTGGCGGCAAACCGGCAGGCAACGGTGGCCTCCGGGCCAGCCGTCATACATTGCCCCACCGAGATGAGAGGGATATGAAGAAAGACCAGACAACGGGGCCGCTGGCCGGCGTGAAAGTCGTTGACATCACGTCAGTATTCATGGGGCCCTCTGCCACGCAGATGCTGGCTGACCTTGGCGCCGATGTAATCAAGGTCGAGGCGCCGGGCGGAGACAGTACGCGCGGCATAGGCCCCTGCGGCGATGAAAAGCTGGGGCCGCTCTTCCTTGGCCTGAACCGCAACAAGCGCAGCATCGTGCTTGACCTGAAAGCGCCCGAGGGGCGGGAGGCCCTGCTTTGCCTGGTACGGGATGCCGACGTCCTGGCCTACAACGTGCGCCCGCAGGCCATGCAGCGGCTGGGGCTGGACTATGAATCGCTGGCGGCCATCAATCCGCGCCTGGTCTATGTCGGCATGTTCGGTTTTTCGCAGCGCGGACGCTACGCGCCCCAGGCTGCCTTCGATGATCTGATCCAGGCCGCAACCGGACTGCCGCTGGCCGTTTCGCTGGGCAGCGGCGACAGTCCCCGGTATCTGCCCATCACCATCGCCGATCGCTCGGTGGGGCTCTATGCTTTCGGCGTGATCTGTGCCGCCCTGTATGCGCGCATGAGCACCGGCAAGGGCCAGCGCGTTGATGTCCCGATGTTCGAGACCATGGTTCCCTATGTGATGGGAGACCACCTGTATGGCGAGACCTTCGTCCCGCCCAAGGGCGGTTTCGGCTATCCGCGCCTGCTCTCGCCCGAGCGGCGACCGTACCAGACCAAGGACGGACATGTGTGCTGCCTGATCTACCACGATCATCATTGGCGGGCCTTCCTCGAGGTCATTGGCAAGCCGGAGGTGTACGACACTGATCTGCGCTACGCCGACATCAACACCCGCACCGCCAACATCACCGAGCTGTATGCCATGGTCAGCGACGAAATGGCCAAGCGCACCACCGAGGAATGGCGCACCCTGCTCAAGGACGCCGATGTTCCGGTCTTTCCGATGCACACGTTCGAGTCGCTGCTGGACGATCCCCATTTGCAGGACATCGGTTTCTTCAGCGAATCGGACCACCCGGCCGTCGGGCGAATCCGGGAGATGGCGGTGCCCAGCGAATGGCATGGCACCCCACCGAACAGCCGCCGCCATGCACCGAGCCTGGGTGAGCACAGCCGCGAGGTACTGCGTGAGGCCGGCTACGACGACGACGCCATCGATACGCTGTTCGCGTCAGGCATCTCCAGGGATGGGTCAAAAGCGCAACGCACCGGAGGAGAAACTCCGCATGAATGATGAACTGCTGAGCGAGGTCCGGGACGCAGCACTCTACCTGACCATCAACCGGCCGGAGCGCCGCAATGCCATCACGCCGGGGGTGCTGCAGGGACTTCGCGACGGCATCCTGCGCGCCAATCGCGATGCCGACATCCGCGCCGTGGTCATTACCGGAACGGGCGAGCAGGCGTTCTGCGCCGGCGCTGATCTGCAGACCGGCAAATCGTTTGCCTTCGATTACGCCGAGCCTTGCCTGGGGATGGCGGACCTGTTCCGCTGCGCCAGGCAGTCGACGGTGCCACTGATCGCCCGTGTCAACGGCGCCTGCATGGCGGGCGGCATGGGGCTGATGGCGATGTGCGATCTGGCAATAGCCAGCGAAGGCGCCCGCTTCGGCCTGCCGGAGGTCAAGCTGGGCTTGTTCCCGGCGCAGGTCCTGAGCGTGCTGCAGCACCTGGTGCCACGTCGCACGCTCACCGAATTGTGCCTGTGCGGCGAGCCGCTGACCGCGCGGGAAGCGCTGGCCGCGGGACTCGTCAACGATGTCAGCGACGATCTCGACGCCAGGCTGGACTTGCTGCTGACCAGCTTGCTGAACAATTCGCCCGCCGCCATCCGTCGCGGGCTGTACACGCTCAAGCATATGGAAACCATGTCGTTCGAGCAGTCCATGGCGTTCACGGAAAGCCAGATCGGGCTGTTTGCACTGACCGAGGACGCGCGCGAAGGCCAGTTGGCATTCCGCGAGAAGCGCCAGCCCATGTGGACTGGCAGATAGGGAGATGGGAATGGACGCGAAAACGGTACGCATTGGCGGGGCTTCCGGGTTCTGGGGCGACAGCAGCGTTGGCGCGCCACAGCTTGTGCGCCACGGCGATATCGATTACCTGGTGTTCGACTACCTGGCCGAACTGACCATGTCGATTCTCGCCGCCGCCCGCTTGCGCAAGCCGGAACTGGGCTACGCCACCGATTTCGTGACGGTGACAATGAAGGCCCTGCTCGGAGAGATCGCCGCGCGCGGGATTCGCGTGGTCAGCAATGCCGGCGGCATGAACCCGCACGGGTGTGCGCAGGCCATTGCCGCGCTGGCCACGGAACAGGGCCTGACGTTGCGCATCGCCGTGGTGGAAGGCGATGACGTGATGCCCCTGCTTCCCCAGCTGCGCGAAGCCGGTGTGCAGGAAATGCAGAAAGGCCGACCCCTGCCGGAGAAGGTGGTCAGCGCCAACGCGTACCTGGGGGCCTTGCCGATCAAACAGGCGCTGGACCAGGGCGCCCAGATCGTCATCACCGGACGCTGCGTGGACAGTGCCGTGACGCTCGGGGTGCTGATGCACGAGTTCGGCTGGCAGGCGCACGACTATGACCGCCTGTCCCAAGGAAGTCTGGCTGGCCACATCATCGAGTGCGGGTGCCAGGCCACGGGCGGCTTGCATACCGACTGGGAAAGCGTCCCGGACTGGCACGACATCGGCTATCCGGTGGTCGAGTGCCGTGCCGACGGCACCTTCCTGGTCGGCAAGCCGCCCGCCACCGGGGGACTGGTCAATACCGCCACGGTCGGCGAGCAGGTGCTGTACGAGATCGGCGACCCGGCCACCTACCTGCTGCCAGACGTCACCTGCGATTTCACGCAGGTAACCCTTCGGCAGGCCGCACCGGACCTGGTGGAAGTCAGCGGCGCGCGCGGGCGGGCCCCCGGCCATGCCTACAAGGTCTGTGCCACCTATGTCGACGGCTTCCGCTGCAATGCGCAGCTTTCCATTGTCGGCGTCGACGCGGTCGCCAAGGCGGAACGCACGGCGCAGGCGATCCTCGCCCGCACGCGCAAGCTGTTCGGAGACAACGGGTGGGGAGACTACAGTCGCACCCACGTAGAGGTGCTGGGAGCGGAGTCCTGCTTTGGGCCGCATGCTGCCGTCCGGCACACGCGCGAGGCGGTGATGCGCCTGGCGGTCATGCATCCCGAGAAGGCGGCCCTGGAACTGTTCGCGCGGGAAATTGCCGCGGCGGGGACCAGTTGGGCGCCGGGCACGACGGGCTCGGCTGGCGGGCGTTCCAGTCCCTCGCCATCGATCCGCCAGTATGCATTCCTGCTCGACAAGAGCGCCCTGACCCCGGCGGTGGTGCTGGACGGCGTACGCAGCGGCGTCACCGTTCCTTCGGGCAGCCCGGCGGCACCGGTCGCGCCCGCGGCACCTGCAGTCGCTGAACCAACGGGCGCCGGCCCTGCGGAACACGATACCGTCGAAGTTCCGCTGATCCGGCTTGCCTATGGCCGTAGCGGCGACAAGGGGGATACCTCCAACATCGGCCTGATCGCCCGCCGGCCGGCGTACCTGCCCGTGCTGCGGGCCGAAGTGACGGTGGCGCGCGTGGCGGACTGGCTTGGGTACCTGGTGAAGGGACCGGTGACATGCTACGACCTGCCCGGCTTCGACGCCATGAACTTTGTCTGCGAGTCGGCCCTGGATGGCGGTGGCATGGCGTCGCTGCGCAATGATCCGCTCGGCAAGGGCATGGCGCAGATCCTGCTGACCATGCCGGTGCGCGTGCCGCGGGAGTTGTTGTCATGACGAGCAATGCGTCCAACGCCGCTGCCAACGAGGGCGTCATCCTCGCCGACGACGGCATCGGCGGCGTGACGCGATATCGACAACTGGCCAGCGTCATCCGGCACAAGATCGTTTCGGGCGAGTACCCGGTGGGCATGCAGCTGCCAACCGTGGACAGCCTCGCGCAAACCTACGGGATCGCCAAGGTCACCGTGCGCCAGGCCTTTGCCGCGCTGACGGAAGAGGGGCTGGTCAGCAGCCAGCGCGGTCGTGGCACCCACGTCATGAAGCAACCGCCAGCACCCGGAGAAGGCCTGCGCTCCGCCATCAATGACGAATCGGCCCATGGCAGCGAGCTGGAAATCCGCATCCTGGAAATGCGCCAGGGCGTGGCGCTGCGGCCGGGGCTGGCCCGCCGCGGCACGCCGCTGGACAGCTATGTGATGGTGCGCAAGCTGCATTTGCATGGCGGCACGCCATTCTGCCTGATCGAGGTGTATGTGGCCTCGTCAGTCTTTGCCCGCTTTCCCCGCGGTGGCGAAAAGCACCACAAGCTCGGTCACCTGCTGCGCCAGGTGGAAGGCGAGCGCCTTGGCATGATGCAGCAGACCATGACGGTCGAGCCGGCCGACTACATCCTGGCACGCGATCTCGCCTATGGCTTCGGGGCGCCAATCGCCAGGATCGTCCGGTCGACGCTGGACGTCGACGGCAATGTGCTGCTGGCAGGGGAGTTCTGGTATCGCGGCGACCGGTTCATCCTGGATGTGGAGATGCCCGCCAAGCTGACCGAGCACTATCCCGCGCTCGCCATCCCCGACAGCCGTCGCTGAGCGCGACAGACTTCACCATTCAAGCGAGGAGACATCCGAATGACATCATCCTTTGTACGGAGGGCCACCGACGTGCCCGCGTACGCACCGGCCAACCATACGGGAACGGCGAACCAGCGCATCATCGGCAAGGAGACTGTCGGCGCGCGCCGGCTCGAGGTCCTGCTCGGCACGATTTCGCGGGGCCACGGCGCATTGCCGCATGCGCACCCGAACCTCGAGCAGGCGTCGTTCCTGCTCGCCGGCGAGGGTGTCGGCGAACTGCCCGGAAAGCAGCGCGTCTTGCGCGCAGGGGACTGGAGCTTCAATGCGGCCGGCGTCTTCCATCGCTTCGAGGTCATCAGCGACGAACCGGTGCAGGTGATGGTGGTCTACGCTCCGCCGTACAGCGAAAACACGAACGCAGCAGTGACCGCGACCGGTCCGGACGACCCGCGCCTTCAGGCCGGTGCCGCCGAGGTCCGCGACGTTCCCGCCAGCACCGAACCGATCGCGCTGCCGCACTATCGTGGTGCGCTCGCCAGGCCGGTCATCACACGCCAGACCGTCGATTCCCGCTTTCTCGACATCTACATGGTCGACCTTGATCCCGATGGCGGCGCCGAGCCGCACAGGCTTGGCGAGACCGAGCAGGTGCTCTTCGTGCGTGGCGGCACGATTCACGGTCGCATCGAAGGCGAGCGCTTTGCCGCCGGGACTGGGGAGTGGGTTTACGTTCCCGACGGTGCGGAGCTCAGCCTCGAATCGGCGGACGGGACGTGCGAGCTGATTGTCATTCGCGCACACGATCCGCTGTCCTGACGCAAGTTCGGCCAAGTCAATCCATCAGATCCCGAGATACGGGAGGAGACAAGATGATCCAGCGATTTCCCCGGCGACGCATGCTCGCCCTGCTGTCCGGACTCGCCACTGCTTGCGCGGCCCCGCAATTGGTGTGGGCAACTGGCCTGAACGAGTATCCGGACAAACCGGTCCGTGTCGTGGTGCCGTTCCCCGCAGGCAGTGGCACGGACAACATCGCGCGCTACATCGCGCGGACCATCACGGCCCAGACCGGACAGTCCGTCGTCGTGGAAAACCGCCCCGGTGCCAACGGTTTCATCGCGGCCACGGCGGTCGCGACGGCGCCCGGAGACGGGTACACGATGCTCATCACGACAAATACCACCCACGCGGCCAATGCGTCCCTGTTCAGGAAGCTGCCCTATGATCCCATCAAAGACTATGCGCCGGTTTCGCTGATCGCCAAGAGCGGATTGGTCCTGGTGGTGCCATCCGACAGCCCGGTGCAGAAGGTGTCAGAGCTGACCACGCTGGCGAAAAGCCGGCAAGGCAAGATGACCTTCGCCAGCGGCAGTTCCTCCACCCGGGTCGCCAGTGAGCTCTACAAGATGATGAGCGGCGCATCGGCACTGCATGTGCCCTACAAGGGCGTGCCGCAGGGCCTGACCGACTTGATGGGCCACCAGGTCGACTTCATGATTTCCGACATCAATCCGGCCCTGCCCCTGATCCAGAACGGCAAGCTGCGCGCGGTCGCCGTGACCACGTCCAGGCGCCATCCCCTGCTCGGCAATGTCCCGACCATGGCGGAAAGCGGCCTGCCAGGGTACGAGATGACGGCCTGGGTTGCTGCCTTCTTCCCTGCCAATACGCCAAAGCCGGTGGTCGCGCGGATGAGCCAGCTGATTCGACAGGGGTTGACGAACCCGGCGGCTACCGAATACTTCAGCCGGACAGGAGGCCAACCCTCCCCATCGACGCCGGAAGAGCTGGCCGCGTTCGTGCGCGGCGAGACCGTGAAATGGGCTGAGGTGATCAAGGCCGCCGGCATTCAGCCGGAATGACCAGCGCCGTCGGGGAGCGCCGGGAATACTCGGCCGGCCCCCTGGCGGCAGTCAGAACATCCGGATCAGCCGGACCTGGGTGAAGTTTCCGTGCTTGGCATTGCGCGACGATGTCGTCGCCATGTACTGCACGGTCAATGCCACATCGACCACCGGGATCATCGTCGTGAAGAACGCCCCCAGGTTGTTGGAACGGAAACGGCTTGCGCCCAGCGGATTGTTCTCGTCATCCTGGTACTGCTGGATCCGGATCCCATGCACGCCCACCACCCCGATCGGCGTTTTGTACCCGGCAGCGAGCTCCACGCCGAACCAGTTGCCGCTGCGTACATCGTTGTCCCGGTTGCGGCTGTTCAGGCCCGCGGATACCTTGGCCGCGAAGGCCAGGTTCGATGTGGGCAGGTAGGCCACCTGGATGGCAGGGCGCACCGTGTAGAAGTTGCCGTTGCCGATATCCGGGCCGGCGTCGGCGCTGTACTTCCCCGTCGGCACCACGAGCGAAGCGCTGCCCAGCACCCGCAACTTGTCGCCCACGTAGTGCCAGCCGGCGATGAGCTCGACGTCCCCGAGACCGCTGACGTCGCCGCTTTCGCTCGCGCCCTGCGCCTTGAGCGCGCCCTGGTACTGGCTGCTGAATTGCCCTTGCACCGCGCTCTGCACGTCGGCCGGAACCGCGGGATTCCAGTTGAGCACAGGCGTGGCGCCGCTCGTGCTGATTGATTGAGATTTCCTGGCGAATGGAACGTCGACGGCAAAGGCCAGCCGCCCGCCCCCAAACTGCTCGTTCGTGATATAGCCGAGCACCAGGTCCCAGCGCGTCATGGTGCCTGAGGCCGGAATCTCTACCGTGCCGCGCGAAAAGGTGGGATAAAGGGCCGAAGGCGTCGGCTTGGGCAAGGCAACCGTGCCTCCGGGAATGCCTTGGGTCAGCTGCCCACCGTCATCCCCGGTCACCTTGCTGACACTGACGTAGGTGGCGGCGAGCGCGCTGATAAAGCCGGTCTGGTTGGGCGGCGCAAACATCTCGCCGCCCAGGCTTCCGGCAAGGTTGTAGCGCGGCTCGAAGCCCTCCGCCCCCCATCCCGCGCAAGACCACGCAAGCATGGTCCATGAAACGACGGAGCGAAGCGCGTCCGCTGTTCTCGTTGCCATCTTTGTCTCCTCCGGCATCAAAGCCGTTTTCCTTTTTTTTTGACGACGCGGGATCGACCCTTGCCTCGACCGGGCCGGTGTGTTCGCCCGCGGTTATCGCGGGATGCCTCTGGTCGGGTGGGGCGTCATCGCCAGCACATCGCTGGCGCGCGGAAGCGCACGCCAAAGCGATCAGGGCAAGCCAATGTCAGCCGGCGGCCTGCAGAGTGCGAGGCAAGCCTTCGGGCAGGGGGCAGTCCGCGCCGAGCATCGCCAGCGATTCGCGCACGATGTCGTCGAGGGCCTCGAGCGGGCCATCGTGCAGCACGGTGCGGTCGGGGCGCACGACCGCGATCCAGCCGACAGGTGCGGCCCCTGGCACGAGCTGGTCCGACATGTCCTCCCAGGAATGTCCGTCCTGCGGCCCATGCTCGCCTTGCCCGCAATGGCGCAGCTGCACGATGGCGCCGCCTGCCTGTCGCCATGCCGCCTGAAGGCTACGATCCAGCCGCGACGCGGGATCGCAGCCGAATCCCGCCAGCACGAGCCGCGCCCCGAGCGCATCGTCGCTCGGCACGATGGGCGCGCCCGGCCCGCGGCGCACCAGCCCTTGCGGCAGCAGACCGCCGCGCACCAGCCTCGCGCGCGTCTTGCCGCGCTGGAACAGGCCCCGCCTGAAACGCGCGGGCGGCTTGATCTTCAGGTCCTCGAAGAAGGCTCGCGCCCAGGGCATGCGCTGCATCAGCGCCATCGCGCCATGGACGGCGAATGCCGCCATCCGGTTGCGCGGCATCACCAGCCGGCCCATCAGGAGCGCCAGGTTGATGATGGAGCGGGCGTGTGGGCGCCGCTCGGTGTCATAGGTGTCGAGAATGGCGGGCGTCGCCCTTCCCTGCACGACCCATGCGAGCTTCCAGCACAGGTTGGCCACGTCGCGCAGCCCGGCAACGAGCCCCTGGCCGACGAAGGGCGGCGTGATATGCGCGGCGTCGCCCACCAGGAAGGCGCGGCCCCTGGAGAAGCGATCGACGATGCGCGCATGGAAGCGGTAGACCGCCGTGCGCTCGATCGTGATGTCCTCCGGCTTGCACCAGGGGGCTAGCAGTTCGCGAATCTTGTCCGGCGATTCCATCTGTTCACGCGTCTCGCCGGGCTGCAGCATGAACTCCCAGCGTTGCCTGCCGCCCGGCGCAACCATGTGCGGCGTAGGCCGGCGCGGATCGCACAGGAATTCGACATGGTCGATCGGGTTGGGCACGTTCAAGGCGTCGACGACCAGCCAGTCCTGTGTGAAGGTCTTGCCTTCGAAGGCAAGGCCGGCGTGGCGTCGCACGAAAGAATTGGCGCCGTCCGCGCCCACGATATAGCGCGCGCGCACGGTGGCCGTGTCACCACCGGGAAGGCTCACCGTGGCGCGCACCGCTTCGCCGTCGTCGTCGAAACCGGTGAGATCGGCGCCAAGCGCGATGCTCACGCAGGGATAGCGGCTCAAGCGGGCGCGCAAGGCGCGTTCGAGATCCGGCTGATAGAACGTGACCAGTCGCGGGTGGCAGTCCATGGTGCCGGCTGTGTTGGCACGCGCGTATCTGCCGAACAGCGGCGAATGCATCTGCACCTTGGCAATGGCCAGCGTATCGAACGCGCCTTCCTCGAGCCCTGCCATCTGCAGGATGCGCAGCGCTTCGTTATCGAGCACGATGGCCCGGGGCGCGGTGAAGATATCCGCGGCCTTGTCGATGGCCAGGGTACGGACGCCGTAGCGTCCCAGCAGGTTGGCCGCGGTGGCGCCGACCGGGCCCAGGCCCACCAGCAGGACGTCGACCTGCTCGGGCAATGTGGTATTCATGAGCGGTTTCTCTACGGGAGGGGACTCGGCGCGTTCACACCGGGCAGTTGAAGTCGAGCGGGAACGGAAACGGTCCGAGCAGATCCTGCACGCGCGCCATGTCCGCGGCGGGGCATTGGACGAAGGCGACGGTGCCGCGCCGGATATCCGGCGCCACGCGCACGCTGGCGGCCGTGCCGGCCTGCGCCAGGATCTCTCGGAACACTTGCCCGGCAGCGCGCATGCGCAGTTCCGCCCGGGCCACCTTGCCGATGGAAGTCAGCGGCATCTCCTGCAGGATGTCGATGCGCACCGGCATTGCAGCGCGTTCCGGCACGAGGTTGCGCGCGGCCGCCAGCAGTTCGTCGGCAAGCGCGCTGAAGCCTGGCTTGAGCGTGACATAGGCGACTGGCAATTCCCCGGTGTGCGCATCCGGCTGGCCGACCGCGGCCGCCATCGCCACGGCCGGATGCTGCAGCAGCGCGTCCTCGATCATCGCCGGATCGATGTTGTGGCCGCCGCGGATGATCAGCTCCTTGGCGCGGCCGGTCAGATGCAGATAGCCGTCGGCATCGAGATGGCCGAGGTCGCCGGTATTGAGCCATCCCGGATCGAGCCAGATGCCGCGATTATCTTGCTCGCGCAGATGGCCGGGAAACACGTTTGGACCGTTGATGCCGATCACGCCGGTTTCGCCCGGCGCGCACGGCTCGGTGGCGTGGCCGGAACCGTCGACCTTCCAGACGCCGATTGCCTGGTGCGGCAGGCGCAGGCCGACCGTGCCGAGTCGACGCTCGCCCTGCGGCGGATTGAGGGCCGAGACGCACGCGCCTTCGGTCAGGCCGTAGCCCTCGTACAGCGGAATGCCGGCGGCGGCTTCGAAGCGCCGCGCGACCTCGGCCGGCAGCGGCGCGGCGCCGCAAAAGGCAAAGCGCAACGACGCAATGTCGGCGCCTTCCCGCGGCAGATCGGCCAGCGCGGCGTAGATCGTCGGCACGCCGCTGAAGCTGGTGGCGCGGAACCGTTCGACCAGCTTCCAGAAGTTCGGCATCACGCCCTGACCCCGATAGCCGGCGGGCGTCAGCATCACCACCTCCCAGCCGCCATGGAACGCGGCAAGGCCGGTGATCATCGCGCCGTTCACGTGGAACAGCGGCAGGCCGCACAGGATCGTGTTTGGCGACGGGATCAGCGCCTTGAGCATCGACGCGACGAAGGCTTCATTGAGATGCGTGTGCGTCGCGACTTTGGGCAGGCCGGTCGTGCCGCCGGTATGGAAATGCGAGCAGATGTCGGTCGCCAGGATGCGGCGCTTCGAAACCAGCGTGTCCGACGGCTCAGCCGCCAGCGCCTGGTCGAAGCCGACCATCTTCACGTCCGCGCGGCATGGCCTTGATGCTGTGTCGAAGGCCGCTTCAACCCGCGCACGCGCCGCGGCAGGAAGGTACGGCGCAGCGCTGACGACGAACAGGGTCCGCACCGATGGGCAACGGTCGGCCACGGCGACGGCTTTGTCCCACAGCGCGCTGTCAGAGACCGGGGCGCAGGCGACCAGCGCTTGCGCTCCTGTCTCATTGACGATGGCGGCGATATGGTCGACCTCCAGCATCGGGTTGATGGGACCGGCGATGCCGGCAGCCTGCGCGCCCAGCAAGGCGTAATGGGTCTGGGGCAGATTGGGCAGCAGCAACGCCACCGCCGTGCCGGTGGTAACGCCGGCGCGGTGGAAGGCGTTGGCCGCTTGCGTCACGCGCGCCTTGAGGGTTGCGTAATCGACGACGAATTCTGGCGCGTCAGCCTCCCCGGTCATGACGAAGCGCAATGCGGTCTGGTCCGGATGGCTGTCGCAGGCACGGCACAGCAGTTCGTAAGTGTTCTGCGCGGGCAATCTTTCCTGCCAGGGCGTGCGTTCGAAGTCGTCGATATCCGCCTGGGTCCGGATGCCGCCGGTACGCGTCCCGCGGTCGTTTGTGTTATCGGGCATGCTTGTCTCCTTGTGGTGGCCCTGTCTTTTTCTAGAGTTCCCCTGGCAGCAGGACGGCCCGCCCGGGTTGGCCTTGCCCGACGTGCAGGAACGCCTGCCCGGCCTCGCTGAGCGTAAAGGTCTTCACCTCGGGAGGCGCCAGCGCCGCCGCGCAATCGGCCAGTGCCTGCAAGGCCGAAGGGTTCGGACGGAAGGTTGTCCACCCATAGCGCGCGCCCTTCGGTATCAGGCCGCGTTTGCCACGCTTGCCGACCAGCGTGGCCACCCCGCCTCTGAACAGTCCCAGCCGGTCGAAGTTGCCGAGCAGCGGATGGACCGTGGTCGCATGACCGGCCGCGTCGGGCGCCAGCCGGCGCAGCAGGTCCGCTTCGTCATCCCAGTTGGCGAAATTCAGGGTGGCGGCGAAATGCCGCGGCAGGCTCGCCAGCGACTGGCGGTGGCGATCGACGAGTACGTCAGCGCCAGCGGCCAGGCAGGCAACGAGTCCCTTACCTCCGCCAACAGCGGTAACACTCGCTCCCAGCCTGCGCAGCAACCAGACCGCGATCTGGCCCAGGCCACCGGTTGCGCCGTGCACGAGCGCGGGACGCCCGTTCACGGTCTCGCGGCAAATCCCGGCGTCGGCGAACGCGCGCGTCACGGTCAGGAAGTTGTACGGTAGCGTTGCCAGGGCTGCGGCCGGGATGGACGACGGCCTCAGGCGAGCGTGTTCGGCGCGCATGGCGACATGGGTGGCATGCGTGCCTGCACTCGACGGCGGCTTGGCGCCGAACACGGCATCGCCTTCGCGCAGCCCGGTCACACCCTGGCCCACCGCGCAAACCGTCCCGACAAAATCGTTACCGAGCACGAGCGGCATGCGCGCCGCGCCCATGAGAGAGAAAAGTCTGCTGCCGTAGCCGCCGCGGCGGCGCACATCGATGGGATTGACCGCCGCGGCCTCCACTTGCACCACGATCTCGCCCTGGCGAGGCTGCGGGCGGGGCGCCGGGCGCAGCCGCAACGGGAAGGCATCGCCAAAGCCGTCGATGGTGGCGATATAGCTGTCGCTCATGCCGCCACCACCCGATTGCGCTGCTCGCCCAGGTCGATGGCGCCGTCGTCGGTGCGGATCGAAGCGGTCATGACGTCGCCGGGCCGCAGGTAAGCCGGGTTGGACAGGCCCTTCTTGATGAAGAGGCGCCACTTCGCACTCTCGGACAGCACATGCCGGAACACCCACATCGCCAGCTTGCCAGGCGCACGGGCGGCGCAGCCGGCCGGCGTGCCGGTGGCGATCAGGTCGCCGGCTTGCAGGTCATGCAGCGCGGACATCTCGGTAAGCGTCTGGTGCGGCTTGAAGATCATGTCGCCGCAATAGGCATCCTGGCGGGGCTGTCCGTTGACATGCAGCTGCATGCGGAACTCGGGCCAGCGCCGCCATTCCTCGGCGTTCAACAGCACCAGGAAGGGCCCGACCGGGCCGAAGCTGCGGTAGCTCTTGCCCTTGTAGAACTGTGCCTGCGGCAGCTGGACGTCGCGCGCCGAAATGTCGTTGACAATGGTCACGCCAGCAAGGAACTCGTGCAGCTGGTCCGGCCCGACCTGGACCGCGCCGCTCAGCGGCTTGCGCACCACCAGACCGAGCTCGATTTCGTAGTCGAGCAGATGCACATGCGCCGGCCGCACCACGTCGGCGTCGGCGGGCGCAAGGCAGGACGGGGCCTTGGTGAACAGGGTGTTGAAGCCGATCTTGTCAGGATCCATGCCGGACTCACGCACATGGCTGGCGTAGTTGATGCCCTGGCACAGGAACTGGCGGTCAGACGTGACCGGCGGCAGCAGCGTGACGGCGTCGAGCGGCAGCGTGGCCTGGCCCGGGGTGCTGCGCCACGCGGCTTCGAGGCCATTCGTGACGAAGTCGGCGGTGCTGGCAGAGCCGCAAGACAGGGGCGCGATGCGGCGGTCGTGGACCACACCCCAGCAGGGCTCGCCGCCATGGAGATATCGGACGACTTTGACGGACATTTGCTTTCCTTGACGTGAGGGGGTTCGTACGGGGGCGGGAACGCAGGCTCAGAGCCAGGGCCGCGCCCGGGTCATCGCGCGGCCAAGCAGCTTCAGCCGCGCGGCCGAGAGCCGGCCGGCGCGCAGCAGCCGCGCAACCCGGAACACCGTGGCGAGATTGCGCTTGACACCCATGCTGGCGGGGACGTCGTCGCCCCATGCCCAGATGCCGGACATTTCCAGCGGCACGTAGTGGGTTTCCCGATCGGCGGTGAAGACATCGCCGTCGGCGTAGTGCTCGAATTCCATGCCATCCGGATCGAACCAGTAATCGAACAGCTGGCTGCCGAGCACATGGCGCCCGATACCCCACATATGGCGGTGGCCATTCGCGCGCAGCACGTTGTGGCCCTGGCCGAGCGCATCGAGGTCAAGCACTTCGTATGCGCTGTGCTCGTATTTCTCCTCGATGCCGCCGGCGAGCACGAAGGCGTGATGGTCCGCGGGCGTGCTGCCGAGGTCCAGGCGGAAGAAGCAGAGATTGGGAGACCCGTCCTCCAGATACTGGACATCAGTCGGGATCAGGCCTAGATGACGCATATACCAGCGCGCCATGCCGGGAAAGTCGACAGTCTGGAGCACGACGTGGCCGAGCTTGACCACGGCCGCGGGCTCCAGCGGCGGCCGGACCGTAGCATTCACCCGCCGAAGCTGTCCCGGGTCGTTGGTGAGCGAATGCAGCGGGTCCCGCAATGGCAGCGGGTCGACCGGCTGCTGGCCGGTCACCAGCCACAGCAGGTTCCCGGCGGGGTCGGTCAGTTCGACGCCGGCGCCACCGCCCGGAATCTCGTCGGACCGGAGGCGGCGCGCATTCGCGTTGGCCTCGAGGTAGTCCAGGTCTGCCTCGCTGCGCACCGAAAAGGCCGCGCCGACATAACGCGAGCGCTGGCCTTGCGTCGCCACCATCAGGTACGGCTGGGGTCCGGCGCCGCGCATCAACAGCTGGCTGCCGGTGCGCGACACGCAGCGCATGCCGAAATCCGTCAGGAAGGTCTGCGTCGCGCGCAGGTCGCGCTTCTCGAACATCAGGAAAGCAAGCGCCTGGGCCTTGACCAGGGCTTCGGGCCGGTCGAGCCTCTGGACGAAGGCAGGCAGCGCGCTTTCGGGGAAAGCCGGCGGCGTGCGCAGCACGCTGCGGGGCGGGCGGGTCATGGCGTCTCCTGGATGGCCGGGCGCCGCCACAGGTGGCACCCGATGTTATGACGACATTATCGTCATCATGACTATTTAGTCAATATCAAAAAGAGAGACGGCGTTTTACCGACCCATCGCCTATACTCCGCATGACACATTTCATCCGGAGCTAAACCATGGATTACACCCCCGGCATCAGCCAGCTCGCCGGCCTGCTCGCCGATCCCGGCCGCGCGGCCATGCTGTGGGCGCTGATGGACGGCAGCGCCCGGCCCGCCGGCGAGCTGGCGCTGATCGCGGGGCTGTCGGCCTCTTCCACCAGCGGCCACCTGGCCCGGCTGGCCGAAGGCGGCCTGCTGGTGGCCGAGACGCGCGGACGCAACCGCTACTACCGCCTGGCCGCGCCGGAGATCGGCGTGGCGATCGAGGCGCTGGCGTCGGCGTCGCTGGCAAGCCAGCCGCCGCGGCTGCGCGACGTGCCGGTATCACGCACCGCGCCACCGGCGCTGCGCCAGGCGCGCACGTGCTATGACCACCTTGCGGGAGAACTGGCGGTGGGCCTGTTCGAGCGGATGACGCAGTCAGGCTGGCTGATGCTGGATGGACAGCGCGTAGACCTGAGCGGCGACGGCGCGCAGGCGCTGGCAGGACTGGGCGTGGATGTGGAGGCCGCCCGGCGCAAGCGGCGCCAGTTTGCCTGCACCTGCCCGGACTGGAGCGAGCGCAAGCCGCACCTGGGCGGCGCGCTGGGCGCGGCGCTGTTGGGCAGCCTGCTGGCGCGCGGCTGGGTCGAACCCACGCGCACCTCGCGCGCGTTGCGCGTGACACCGGCGGGCCAACGCGAGATCATCCGCATCGCGGCCTAGACCGCAGCAACAGGAGAAATCAAGATGGCCACACCACTGGACGACGACACGCAGGACGCGATTGCGCGTTTCTTCGCCCTGATCAACCTTGGCGACAGCGCGCAGACCTCGGCGCAGCTGTCGATGTTTGAAGATGCCCTGCTCGATGCCGAGGACGATGACACCGATGGCCAGGAACTGCTGTGGGTGATCCGCGAGGTCATCGACTGGCAGTCCGGGTTCTTTGTCGACTGGAAGGATGCCCAGTCCTTTATCGGCTGCCTGAACCAGCTGTGCGAACGGATCGACCTGGAGATCGACTGGGGCAGCGACGACCCCGAGGAAGAAGCCTTCCTGGAGACCACCAGCGTGCCCGAACTGATGGAGCTGGCGCACAACCAGTTGCGCGTGGCCGGCTATACGCTGTGGAACTGGGATACGGGCGGCGACGCCTACGGCGGCTGGATCACGCGCAGCGAGGATGATGAGGAGATGCTGGATCTTGCCGAAGTGCTGCACTTTGATGTGCGCCCGGCCGAGCAGCCTTATTGACCGATGCCTGCGAGCGGAGGCCGAGGCAGCTAAGGGTTCTCCCGCCGCTTGCCGGCCGGGCGCCGCGCCTCCGGCACCCCCAGCGTCTGCTCCAGCACGTCCAGCAGCAGCCGCACGCTGGCCGGCATCAGCTTGCGCGCCGGCATCAGCACGTAGACCTTCAGCGGCGATGAGGCATAGCCCGGCAGCACGCGCACCAGTTGCCCCTGCCCGACCGCATCCTGCACGAAGCGCGGCGACAGCCGCGTCACGCCCAGCCCGTCGAGCGCCGCCTTGAGCCGCAGCTCGGCGTTATGGGTGCAGATGCGCGGCTCGACATCCAGGCGTGCAATCTCCACGCCGTCGCGCAGGAACTCCCAGTGCCGGTCGTCGGCGTTGCCCAGCGTGGGCCACCCTTGCAGGTCCTGCGGCGTGCGCGGCAGCCCACGCGTCTTGATCAGTGCCGGCGCGGCATAGAAAGCGCGTTCAATCAGCACCACGCGCTTGCTGGCGAACGAGGTGTCGTGCAGCGCGGTGTCAGTCATCACGAACGCGAGGTCGTAGCCGTGCCGGATCAGGTCGGGCTGGTCCCAGCTGACATCGACCTGCACGCGCAGGCCCGGGTGGGCGCGCAGCACGCGCGTCAGGCTTTCGGACAGATGCTGGGAGCCGACTTCATAGGGGGTGGAGATGCGCAGCAGGCCGCTGACTTCGGCGCTGTCCGAGGTGGCCTCGGCACTGATGTCATGGAGTTCGGCGAACAGCGGCGCCACGCGCTCATACAGGCGCTGGCCGCGTTCGGTCACGCGCACGCGGCGCGTAGTGCGCTCGAACAGGCGGATGCCAAGCTGGCTTTCCAGCCGCGCCACCGCGGCGCTGGCGGAAGATTTGGGTACCTCGGCCAGCTCGGCCCCCTGGGTGAAGCCGCCGCCTTCCACCACGCGGCAAAAAATCTCCCAGTCCTTCCATTCGATTGTCTTCATGCGGCGCCTCGTCATTGCGGTGCGCCGCGATTGTCCCACAGCGCGAACCATGGCGCTGTGGGCCGCGGCCCTTAATCGAACAGGATCACCGAGCGCGCCAGTTCGCCGCGGCGCAGTTCGTCGAAGGCATCGTTGATGCGCGCCAGCGGCAGGCGCTGCGCGATCAGTTCGTCCAGGTGCAGGCGGCCGGACATGTAGAAGTCCACCATGCGCGGCATGTCCACCGGGAAGCGGTTGGAGCCCATCAGCGAGCCCTGGATGCGCTTCTCGCCAAGGAAATCGCTGCCCTTCAGTTCGATCTTGACGCCCGGCGCGATCATGCCGATGACCGTGGCGGTGCCGCCCCGGCGCAGCATGGCAAAGGCCTGCTCGGTGGTCTGCTTCAGGCCGATGGCCTCGAAGGCATGGTGCACGCCGCCACCGGTGAGGGTGCGCACGGCGTCCAGCACGTCGGCATTGCCGGCGTCGATCACGTCGGTCGCGCCAAACCTGCGCGCCAATTCCAGCTTGGCCGGCACGCGGTCGATGGCGATGATGCGCCCGGCGCCGGCGATGGCGGCGCTGTTGACCGTGGCCAGCCCGATGCCGCCGCATCCGATCACGGCAACGGTCTCGCCCGGCTGCACCTTCGCGGTATGGATCACCGCGCCCATGCCGGTGGTGACCGCACAGCCGATCAGCGCGGCGCGGTCCAGCGGCATGTCGCGCCGTATTGCCACCAGCGCGTGCTCATGGATCAGCATCTGCTCGGCAAAGGCCGACAGGTTCAGGAACTGGTTCATCGGCCCGCCCTGGCGGCCCATCAGGCGCGGCTCCTCGCCTTCGCGGCGGCGGGTATCGGGCTCGGTGCACAGCGACAGGTGGCCGGTCAGGCAATGCTCGCAGTGGCCGCAGTAGGCCGACAGGCAGGTGATCACATGGTCGCCGGGCTTGACCGTGCGCACTTCGGCGCCGACCTGCTCGACCACGCCCGCGGCCTCGTGGCCCAGGATCGCCGGCATCGGGTACGGATAGGCGCCGTCCAGGAAATGCAGGTCCGAGTGGCACACGCCCACGGCGGCGGTGCGCACCAGCACCTCGCGCGGGCCGGGCTTGCCGATGGCAACGTCTTCGATCACCAGCGGGGTCTTGGGTTGATGCAGGACAGCGGCTTTCATGAAGCTCCTTTGCGGCAGGCAACGAAGCGGAAAACCATACGCCCAAACCCGGGTTCAGGAAAGGCCCGGTGCAGCACCACAGCCAGGTTTACAGCTCTTCCTTGATCGGGAGCACGCGCAGCACGCCAATGCCCAGATGCTGCAGCGGGCCCATGCCGGGTTCGCTGTCATAGACCATGAGCTGCCCCTTCTCGCGCGTGGTCCAGGTCAGGCGCCGGTTGCCGCCGTCGCCATCGGTCTGCATCCCGACGCGGTAGGTCATGTCGAGCAGCGCGTTCTCGGTGGACTTGATCATGCGCTCGGCCAGCGCCGGGCTGTCCAGCACGATGCCCATCTCGGTATTGAGCTTGGCCGAGCGCGGGTCCATGTTGAGCGAGCCAATGAATACCAGGCGCCGGTCGACGATGTAGTTCTTGGCGTGCAGGCTGGCGCGGCTGGACGACAGCCAAGAGCGCGAGCGTGAACCGCGCGCGGCCTTGCCGCTGCTTGCCAGTTCGGCGTAGGCGCTGGGCTTGAGCTCATACAGCTCTACGCCCGCGGCCACCAGGGCCAGCCGGTGCGGGGCGTAGCCGGCATGCACCGGGCTGACATCGGTGGCGGCAAACGAGTTGGTCAGGATGCGCACGCGGATGCCGCGCTTTGCCAGCGCGATAAGCCAGGCCTCGCCGTCGTCGTCCGGCACGAAGTACGGCGAGATCAGCAGCACCTCCTTCTGCGCGCCGTTGATCATTTTCTCGAGCCGGGCGGTGGCGTACCCGGGATCGTCATCGGTCTGGTGCGTGATCTTGGCAGCCGAATCGGAGACCACGACTGCGTTGCCGCTGTAAGCAGGCATATGGCCGCTCTCGATGCTCTTGGCCAGGCCCGACTCCAGCAATTCCTTCACGTAGGGACTGGCGATAGCCTGGTCGCCGCGTGCCTCCAAACCTTTGCGCAGGCTGCGCATCTCAACCGGCGCTTCCTTGCCTGCCGGGATCAGCGCCACCACCGGATATGAGGACTGGTCGTTCCAGTATTCGTCGAACACGGCCGACACCTGCGGCACCGCCGGTCCGGCAATCAGCACATCGAGGTCGCTGAAGTCCATGTCGGTGCGCGCGGAGAAGTAGGCATCGCCGATATTGCGCCCTCCCACCAGCGACATCTGGTTGTCCACCGTCATCGACTTGTTGTGCATGCGCCGGTCCAGCCGCTTGAAGCCGGCCAGCATTTCCAGCCAGCGCACGCTGCGGTTGGCAAAGGGATTGAACAGGCGCACTTCGATATTGGGATGCGAATCGATGGCCGACAGGATCTGGTCCATGCCGCCGGTATGCAGGTCGTCGAGCAGCATGCGCACGCGTACGCCGCGGTCGGCCGCGTCGAGGATGTCGCCCAGCACGGCGGCGCCGGTGCCGGTGGTCTCGAAGATATAGGTCTGCAGGTCCAGGCTGCGCACCGCCGCACGCGCCATCGCCAGCCGCGCAGCGAGCGCGTCGGGCCCGGACGACAGCGGATAGAACAGCGACTCGCCGGGGCGCTGCGCCAGGCGCGGCGCCAGCACCTTGCCCAGCGGGGTATCGGCGGTACTGGCTGGAGCGCTCGAGGGGGTGCGCTGCGCCGAGGCCGGCAGGCTGGCGCACCCTGCCAGCACCCCGGCCGCCAGCGCGGACACCAGCATCAGCGCCGTCATCCGGCGCAGGCCCCGGCAGCGGCTGGCGCCCGCATGCCCCGCGGCACCGCGTGGCCGGGTATCGAACGGGACATGGCAGAGCATCTGGAACATCCGTGAGGTCCCCCTGCGGCGGGATGGGATGGGGCTGGCTCCGCGCGCCGGCCGGCGTGCAGGGCCTGCTACTTCGCACGATATACCGTGCGCCGTGGCCGCAACAGCGGTGCCATTCCTGTTCCACGCCGGGTGTTTGTCCTACACCTCATGGACAAACAAGGTACCGCGCGGCGAATGCGGCACATTTGGCGGCGCGCGGCCCGCGCAGCGGCTTTCCCTGCACAGCGATTTCTCTTATGATGCCGCCCAATATACCGGCCGGTTCAACCGGGAGGAGGCACTGGCGGCGCCGCCGGAACCCACACGGCTGGTGCTTCGGCGCAGCTTGCCGCCTCTCGGCGATGCCGGCATAGTTGCGCCCCTTCGCGCCTTTAGTCCTCGCGCGCGCCCAGACCGGATCCTGATGTCAAGCCAACCTTCCCAGCCCACCTCTTCCGGCGCCCCCGCGCCGACGCTGCGCCGCACCCTGCGGGCACGCCATCTCACCATGATCGCCATCGGCGGCTCGATCGGCACGGGGCTGTTCGTGGCCTCGGGTGCCACCATCGCGCAGGCCGGCCCCGGCGGCGCGCTGGCCGCCTATATCCTGATCGGAGCGATGGTCTATTTCCTGATGACCAGCCTTGGCGAGCTGGCGGCCTACATGCCGGTGTCGGGCTCGTTCGCCACCTATGGCGCGCGCTATGTCGATGAAGGCTTCGGCTTCGCGCTCGGCTGGAACTACTGGTACAACTGGGCGGTGACCATCGCGGTGGAGCTGGCCGCGGCCCAGCTGGTGATGCAGTACTGGTTCCCCGACACGCCCGGCGTGCTGTGGAGCGCGCTGTTCCTGGGCCTGATGTTCCTGCTCAACGCGATCTCGGTACGCGGCTTCGGCGAGGCCGAGTACTGGTGCGCGCTGGTCAAGGTGGTGACAGTGATCGCCTTTATCGGCATCGGCACGCTAATGATCTTCGGCATCCTGCGCGGCGATGTATCGGCCACGCACGGGCTGGCCAACCTGACCATCGGGGACGCACCCTTCGTCGGCGGCCTGCCGGCGCTGATCGGCGTGGCCATGATCGCCGGCTTCTCGTTCCAGGGCACCGAGCTGATCGGCGTCGCCGCCGGCGAATCGGCCGATCCCGCCAAAAACATCCCGCGCGCGGTGCGCCAGGTGTTCTGGCGCATCCTGCTGTTCTATGTGCTGGCGATCCTGATCATCGGCATCCTGATCCCCTACACCGACCCGAACCTGCTCAAGAACGACGTGCAGACCGTGGGCGTCAGCCCGTTCACGCTGGTGTTCCGCCATGCGGGCCTGGCCTTTGCGGCAGGCGTGATGAACGCGGTGATCCTGACCGCGGTGCTGTCGGCCGGTAATTCGGGCATGTATGCCTCTACCCGCATGCTGTACAACCTCGCCACCGAAGGCCGCGCGCCGCGCATCTTTGCGCAGCTGACGCGCAACGGCGTGCCGCTGATGGCGCTGCTGGCCACCACCGCGGTGGGCGCGCTGTGCTTCCTCACCTCGCTGTTCGAAAGCCGGTCAGTCTACCTGTGGCTGCTGAACCTGTCCGGCATGACCGGATTTATCGCCTGGCTGGGCATTGCGGTCAGCCATTACCGCTTCCGCAAGGGCTTTGTCGCGCAGGGGCTGGACCTGGACCGGCTGCCTTACCGCTCGCCGTTCTTCCCCTACGGGCCGATCTTCGCCTTTGCGCTGTGCCTGATCGTCACGCTGGGCCAGAACTACCAGGCCTTCACCAGCGGCAAGATCGACTGGGTCAGCGTGGCCGCCACCTATATCGGCATCCCGATCTTCCTCCTGATCTGGCTGGGCTACCGCATTGCGCGCAAGACGCGCTTCGTGTCCTATGCCGAGATGCAATTCCCCGCCCTGCCGGCCAGACGCGATGCCGCCCCGGCGCGCGACGCCGTACCGGCAACCGGTGAATAGGCGCCATTCCCGGGCGCTCACAACCAGCAGTACATAAAAAAAGCACAACAACAAGGAGCATCGCTTTGAAGAGAGCAATCCGCATGAGCATGCTGGCGCTTGGCGCCGGCATGGCACTGAGCCTATCCGCGCACGCCGCGCCGACGCTGGTGGAATCGGTGCAGGGCTACACCCTGAAGCAGGACAAGATCACCAGCTTCACCGGACTGGTGTTCGACCAGGGCAAGGTGCTGGCCACCGGCGACGCCGCCGCGCTGCGCGCGCAGTACCCCGATGCCAGACGCATCGACGGCCAGGGCAAGACCCTGCTGCCGGGCCTGATCGACGCCCACGGCCATGTGTTCCGCCTGGGCTTCAAGACCACCGAGATCTCGCTGTCCGGCACAAAGACCCTGGCCGAGGCGCAAGGCATGATCCGCGCCTATGGCGACAAGAACCCGCAGCGCAAGTGGCTGCTGGGCTATGGCTGGAACCAGGTGAACTGGAAGCTGGGCCGCTTCCCGACCGCGGCCGAGCTGGACGCGGCGGTGTCGGACCGCCCGGTGCGGCTGGTGCGCGTGGACGGCCACGCCGCGTGGCTCAACACCAAGGCGCTGCAGGCCGCCGGCATCACGCGCGACACCAGGGACCCGGCCGGCGGGCGCATCGAGCGCGACGCCGACGGCAACCCCACCGGCGTGCTGGTCGACAAGGCCATGGCGCTGGTCAACAGCGTGATCCCGCCGTACAGCGACGACGACCGCCGCGCCGCACTGGCCGCCTCGCTGGCGCACATGAACGCGCTCGGCCTGACCGCCGCGGGCGACGCCGGCGTGACCGTTGCCGAAGACAAGATCTACCGCGAGTTCGCCGACCAGGGCAAGCTGACCACGCGCATCTACGGCATGATCCGCGACACCGGCGACGACTTCAAGGCGCTCTCGGCCAAGGGGCCGCTGGTGGGCTATGGCAACGACCGCTACTACCTGCGCGCGGTCAAGCTGTACGGCGACGGCGCCCTGGGCAGCCGCGGCGCCGCGCTGATGGCGCCGTATTCGGACGACCACGTGCACAGCGGCCTGCTCTTCATGAGAGACGCCGCCATGCAGGCCGCCGTCAAGACCGCGATCAAGGCCGGCTACCAGGTCAATATCCACGCCATCGGCGATGCTACCAACCACCAGGTGCTGGATGCCATGGAAGCGGCCTACAAGGATGTGGGCGGACGCCAGTTGCGCAACCGCGTCGAGCACGCGCAGGTGATCGCGCTGCCGGACATCGCGCGCTTCAAGACGCTGGACCTGATCGCCTCGATGCAGCCCACGCACGCCACCAGCGACATGAACATGGCCGAGGACCGCGTCGGCAAGGACCGCATCAAGGGCGCTTATGCCTGGCAGACGCTGCTCAGGCAAGGCACCGTGATCGCGGGCGGCTCGGACTTCCCGGTGGAATCGGCCAACCCGTTCTACGGCCTGCACGCGGCGGTGACCCGCACCGACCATGAAGGCCGCCCGATCCGCGGCTGGCATCCGGAAGAGGCCATGACCCTGCCGCAGGCATTCCGCGCCTTCACGCTGGACGCGGCCTATGCCGAGCACCAGGAGAAGACGCTGGGCTCGCTCGAAGCCGGCAAGTGGGCCGACTTCATCCTGGTCGACCAGGACCTGTTCAAGGCCAGGCCTGCCGACATCTGGAAGACCCAGGTGCTGGAGACCTGGGTGGCGGGTGAGCGGGTGTACGCGAAGGACGGCAAGCGTTAAGCCGTCATCCACGGCACGCCGCCATTCGCGGCGGCTTGCTGTCCTTGCAAAAAAGCGCGCGGCACTGCATGTGCCGCGCGCTTTTCTTTTGCTGGCGGTCTGGTCTGCTCGCTACGAGGCCAGCTCGCTGTGCGATCCAAGCCCGGCAAGTTGCAGTGTCCAAGGCTCTGGCTTCCGATAGATCAGCAAAAGGTCTGGCGGCACCTCGTTGTTTTCAACCACAAAGCTCATGTGGTGTCTTGACGCCCTATCCCGACACAAGCATCATTCGGACTTTTCGTAAATGCGAATAATTCGCATTTGTATCTACATTTACATACAGGCCCGTCTGCCTCCTGCTGGTCCCTCATGAACCGCCAAGTCATCCGCGCCGCGCGCCTGCGCGCACCCAAACCCCGCCATCTCGCCGTGCTGGCGCAACTGGCCGTCCTGGCCGGCTTTCCGGCAACCGCCGCGCTGGCGCAGCAAGCCGCGGCGCAAGCGGATGCGCAGTCGCTGCCCGCGGTGACCGTCAGCGCCTCGGCAGTCGACGATTCCGGCCTGCAGCTTGAGAAAAAGGCCAGTACCGGCGCGCTGGGCTCGCGCACGCAGCTCGACACCCCGTACTCCACCACCATCGTCACCGGCGAAGACCTGGCCGACCGCCAGGTGGCCAAGCTGGGCGATGTGTTTGCCATGGATGCGTCGGTCAGCGACAACGGCAACGGCTACAACAGCTGGTCCAGCTACCTGAGCGTGCGCGGCCTGCAGATCGACTGGCAGAACGGCTTCAAGATCAACGGGCTGCCGTTCATCGCCTACGGCATCACGCTGCCGTACGAGCATATGGAGCAGGTGGAACTGCTCAAGGGCCTGCCGGGCTTCATGTACGGCTTCGCCACCCCGGGTGGCATCGTCAACTACGTCACCAAGAAGCCGACCGACACCTTCACCGCCTCATTCGAGCTGGGCTACCGCGCCGCCAATGTCTGGAGCGAGCACGTCGACCTGGGCGGGCGCGCCGGCCCGGGCAATATGTTCGGCTACCGCCTGAACGTGACGCACGAGGAAGGCACGCCCTACAACGCGCGCAATATCAAGCGCGACAGCCTCTCGCTGGGCCTGGATGCGCGCCTGACCAGGGACCTGACCTGGACCTTCGACTCGATCTACCAGGACCGCCGCGCCACTGGCCAGATGCCGTCGTTCAGCCTGTGGAGCTACGGCGACACGGCCCTGCCGGCCGCGGTGTCCGGCCGCATCCGCAACTTTGCCGGTGCCGACCAGCACCTGAACACCAACCTGCAGCTGTACAGCACCGGCCTGCACTACCAGATCAATCCGGACTGGGCGGTCAGCACCAACTACAGCTTCACCAAGGTCAACCGCAGCCGCAACGAAAGCACCTACAACCTGCTGAACCAGGCCGGCGACTACAACGACCAGCGCTATGACACCGCGCAGAACCAGCAGGTGGGCCAATGGCAGGCGATGCTGGAAGGCAAGTTCCGCACCGGGCCGTTCGGGCACCAGCTGGTGGCGGGCCTGTCGTGGCAGAAGCAGATCGACCGCTATGACAACAACGGCTTCGGCGCCGTCATCGGCACCGGCAACATCTTCGAGCCCAATACCAACACGTACTACAGCTCGACCGCCTTCAACAAGGTGCGCAACAGCGACATTACGCAGAAGTCGGTGTTCGCCAGCGACACCGTGCAGCTGAGCGAGCGCTGGTCGGTGCTGGCCGGCCTGCGCGTGACCAACTTCGAGCAGAACGGCTACGTGCCGGTGACCTCCAGCTACAGCAAGAACGGCGTGGTCACGCCCACGCTGGCGCTGATGTTCAAGCCGGTGCCCACGGCCACGGTCTACGCCAGCTACGTGGAAGCACTGGAGCCCGGCTCGATCGTGCCGGATGGCTACACCAATGCACGCCAGCTGCTCAGCCCGATCCGCAGCAAGCAGTATGAGATCGGCGTCAAGGCCGACCAGTCCGCCTGGAGCGCCACCGCCGCCGCCTTCCGCATCGAGCGCGGCGCCGAGTACGACAGCATCAATGGCGTCCTGCCGACGCGCCAGCAGGACGGCACCTCGATCTACCAGGGTCTGGAGCTGGCCGGCGTGTACCGGCTGGGCTCGCAGTGGGAATTCGGCGCGAGCGCGATGTACCTGGACTCGTACTACGACAAGGGCATGGCCAACAACGGCAAGCGCGTTGCCGGTGCGCCTGACCTGGTGCTGGCGGGACGCATCAGCTACCGCGTGCCCTTTGTGCCGGGCCTGCGCCTTGGTATCGATGGCAAGTACACCGGCAACACCAAGCTGAACGCGGGCAATACGCTGGAAGCCGGCGGCTACACGGTGTTCAATCTCGGCGCGAGCTACAACACCCGCGTCGCCGGCAAGGACCTGACCCTGCGCGCCGCGCTGAACAACGTGACCAACAAGCGTTACTGGGGCTTCCAGTATGAGAACTACATCCAGCCGGCCGATCCGCGCGGCGTGAGCCTGACGGCCAGGATTGCGTATTGAGGTTCACCCGAACGCAACAAGGCCTCGCAGAACCCCGCTCTCCGGAGCGGGTTTTTTTTCGTGGCGAAAACTGGCTTCCCGCCCCGGGCGACTTCAGGGAAAGCGAATGTTGACAATCACGAATCCGTGATCTACAACATCGTCTACACACTCAATCATTTTTGTAGACAATTTAGTAGACAGTAAAACCAGCTTCCCATCGGCGCACACCAAGAGCCCAACGGCCGCATGTCGCCTATCGTCAAGACACACATCTGCCAGGAGACTCAGATGATGCAAACGACCGCAACGCCCGCAGACGCACCGCAGGTGCAGGCGGGGCATGCCGCACACGGCAATGCCCTGATCAAGCCGGGTTATGACGAACGCCTGACCAATGAGGACCTGGCGCCGCTGCGCAAGCAGACCTGGGGCACCTACAACATCTTTGCCTTCTGGATGTCGGACGTGCACAGCGTGGGCGGCTACATCACCGCCGGCAGCCTGTTCGCGCTGGGGCTGACCAGTTGGCAGGTGCTGGTGTCGCTGCTGGTCGGCATCCTGATCGTGCAGTTCTTCTGCAACCTGGTGGCCAAGCCCAGCCAGGTGACCGGCACGCCCTATCCAGTGATCTGCCGGGCCTCGTTCGGCGTGCTCGGCGCCAATATCCCGGCAGTGATCCGCGGGCTGATCGCAGTGGCCTGGTACGGCATCCAGACCTACCTGGCTTCCAGCGCCTTCCTGGTGCTAGCGCTGCACTTCTTCCCCGCGCTGGCGCCGTATGCCGACGTGAAGCTGCACGGCTTTGCCGGGCTCTCCACGCTGGGCTGGGCCGCATTCATGGTGCTCTGGGTGTTGCAGGCGCTGGTGTTCTGGACCGGCATGGAGACCATCCGCAAGTTCATCGACTGGGCCGGCCCGGCGGTGTACGTGGTGATGATCGCGCTGGCGATCTGGCTGGTGAACAAGGCCGGCTGGGAGAACGTCAATTTCACGCTGAGCTTCGTCAAGTACACCGGCTGGGAAGCGGTGCCGGTAATGCTGAGCGCGATCGCGCTGGTGGTGTCGTATTTCTCCGGCCCGATGCTGAACTTCGGCGACTTTTCGCGCTATGCCAAGGACTTCAAGTCGGTCAAGCGCGGCAACTTCTGGGGCCTGCCGGTCAACTTCCTGGGCTTCTCGCTGCTGACCGTGATCACGACCTCGGCCACGCTGCCGGTGTTCGGCAAGCTGATCACCGACCCGGTGGAAACCGTCAGCCATATCGACAGCACCTTCGCCATGCTGCTGGGCGCGTTCACCTTCATGACCGCCACCATCGGCATCAATATCGTCGCCAACTTTGTCTCGCCGGCATTCGACTTCTCCAACGTCTCACCCAAGCACATCAGCTGGCGCACCGGCGGCATGATCGCGGCCGTGGCTTCGATCTTCATCACGCCCTGGAACCTGTACAACAACCCGGCGGTAATCCACTACACGCTGGACGTGCTGGGCGCCTTCATCGGCCCGCTGTTCGGCATCCTGATTGCCGACTTCTACCTGGTGCGCCGCCAGCATGTCGACGTCGACGACCTCTACACGCTGAACCCGCGCGGCCGCTACTGGTACCGCAACGGCTTCAACCCGGCGGCGGTGACCACCATGATCCCGGCGGCCATCATCCCGATCCTGTGCGTGGTGGTGCCGGCCTGGCAGCAGGCGGCCAACTACAGCTGGTTTATCGGCATGGGCATTGCGCTGGTGCTGTACCGGCAACTGGCGCCGCGCATGATGCCCGGCCACTTCGGCAGCCGCGCCGCCGGTCAGGCCTGATCCCGGGACCATTCTTTCGACTGCACGTTTCCGACCGCACTTAGCAGAGCCGCCTCCATGAAGCTGAAGATCATCAACCCCAATACCACCCAGAGCATGACCGACAAGATCGGGCAGTGCGCCGTCGCCGTGGCGGCACCGGGCACGCGCATCAGCGCGGTCAGCCCGCGCATGGGACCGGCTTCCATCGAAAGCCACTATGACGAAGCCCTGTCCGTGCCCGGCATCCTGGATGAAATCCTGGCCGGCGAGCAGGAAGGCATGGACGGCTACGTCATTGCCTGCTTCGGCGACCCCGGCCTGTACGCGGCGCGCGAGGTGGCGCGCGGGCCGGTGATCGGCATTGCCGAGGCCGCCATGCATATGGCCAGCGTGGTCGGCAGCAGCTTCAGCGTGGTGACCACGCTGGCGCGCACCTGCAATATCGCCTGGCACCTGGCCGAGCGCTACGGCATGAAGCGCTTCTGCAACAACGTGCGCGCCTGCGACCTGCCGGTGCTGGAACTGGAGCGCCCGGGCTCGGACGCGCGCCGCATCATCACCGAAGCTTGCCGCCAGGCGCTGGTTGAAGACCGCAGCGAATGCATCGTGCTGGGCTGCGCCGGCATGACCGACTTGTGCGACGAGATCGCCGACGCCATCGGCGCGCCGGTGATCGACGGCGTGGTGTGCGCGGTCAAGATGGCCGAGGCGCTGGTCTCGGTGCGCCTGGGCACCAGCAAGCGCGGCGACTGGGCGCGGCCGCTGCCCAAGGCGTATGCGGGCATGCTGGCCCCTTATGCATTGAACTGAACCGTATGACTTCCCGATCCATTTCCGACTCCACCACCATGCTCCAGTCCCGCTATCCACGCGATCTCATCGGATACGGCGCCCGGCCGCCGCACGCCCGCTGGCCGGGCGGCGCGCGCGTTGCGCTGCAGTTCGTCCTCAACTACGAAGAAGGCGGCGAAAACTGCGTGCTGCACGGCGACGCCGCCTCCGAGCAGTTCCTCTCCGAGATCGTCGGCGCCGCGGCCTACCCCGACCGCCACATGAGCATGGAGGGCATCTATGAATACGGCTCTCGCGCTGGCGTCTGGCGCCTGCTGCGCGAGTTCGAGAAGCGCGGCCTGCCGCTGACCATCTTCGGCGTATCGATGGCGCTGCAGCGCCATCCGGAACTGACGCGTGCCTTTGTCGAACTGGGCCATGAGATCGCCTGCCACGGCTGGCGCTGGATCCACTACCAGGGCATCGACGAAGCCACCGAGCGCGAACACATGTGCGTCGGCATGCAGATCATCAAGGACCTGACCGGCGAGCTGCCGCTGGGCTGGTACACCGGCCGCGACAGCCCCAACACGCGCCGCCTGGTGGTGGAGCACGGCGGCCTCCTGTATGACTCGGACTACTACGGCGACGACCTGCCCTTCTGGACCGAAGTCGAAGTCACCGGCGGCGAGAAGAAGCCGCACCTGGTGGTGCCGTACACGCTCGACTCCAACGACATGCGCTTCGCCACGCCGCAGGGCTTCAATACCGGCGAACAGTTCTTCCAGTACCTGAAGGACGCGTTCGACGTCTTGTATGATGAAGGCGACCCCGACGGACAGGACAGCCCCAAGATGCTGTCGATCGGCATGCACTGCCGCCTGCTCGGCCGCCCGGGCCGCTTCCGCGCGCTGCAGCGCTTCCTCGACTATGTGCAGGGACACGACAAGGTGTGGATCTGCCGCCGTGTCGACATCGCCCGGCATTGGGCGCAGGTGCACCCGTTCGAAGCTGCCGGTGGTGCCGCAGCCGCGGGCACGATGCGCGAGGAAGTTGCCCCGGCCTGACAAATGCCGTCTGTGTCGCCATATTTGTGTACGATATAGCCGTCTTTCGTCGCCAGTTCCGGCGACAGGCCGAATGTCCGTCCCCTGATATGGCAACCACATCGAAGAAGGCGGCGCCCGGCGCGGCAGCAAAAACGCCGCGCCGGCCCGCGTCCAAGGCAACACTGAAAGCGGCACCAAAGTCTGCCGCCAATGCCGCACCGGAGCAAAGTGCCGGCCCGGAGGCCGCCGCCAGCGAGGCCTCCGCCACCGAGGCGATCTACCTCAGCCTGCTGACCGCGATCATGGAGCACCGCCTGCTGGCCGGCACCAAGCTGGTCGAGGAACGGCTGTGCGAAGTGACCGGCGCCAGCCGGGCCCGTATCCGCCAGGTCTTCGCGCGCCTGGCGCATGAGAAGCTGGTCACGCTGGTACCAAACCGCGGCGCCTTTGTCTCCAGCCCCACGGTGGACGAGGCGCGCGAGGTGTTCCAGGCGCGCCGCGTGGTCGAGCCCGCGCTGGCGGCCGAACTGGCCCAGCGTGCCACACCGGCCAAGGTCCGCAGCCTGCGCCGCCATGCGATGGAAGAAGACAACGCACGCGCACGCGGCGACCGCGCCGCGATGATCCGTCTGTCAGGGGAATTCCATATCCTGCTGGCTGAGATGGCCGGCAATGCCATCCTCGAAAAGCTGATCCGCGAGATGGTGTCGCTGACCTGCCTGATCATCACGCTGTACGACCGCCCCGGCGCACCGGCCTGCGCCGAGCATGAGCACCGCCAGCTGATCGACGCGATCGAGCAGCGCGACGCCGCGCGCGCCAGCGCGCTGATGGCGGAACACCTGGAACACATCGAGGGTTCGCTCGACCTGAGCGTGCCCGACAGTGGCGCGCCGGACTTCTACAGCATCTTCAGCAAGGGTTGAAGCATAGTGCGGGGCACCAGCGCGCGTCCCCGTGACCGGCATTGCACTCCGCGCCCGGCAGCCTAGACTGGCTGCATAACAATGCCGCGCGCAATGCGCCGCAGGGAGGTGCGCCATGGCTGTCACTGCCGAACCCGTCACAACCGCCCGTGCACCGCTGGCCTTCGAACGGCTTTACGCGGATGCCGACGGCGAATCCCACTTCGGCCCCCTTTCCGTTGCCATCACCGAGCGCCTGTTTGCACCGCCCGCGCGCGCCTTCTGGGTGTCGCCGCTGGACGAGGCCGCGCGCCAGGGCTTCCTGCTGGTGCCGGCCGGCTGGGTGGGCGCACTGCACCCGTCGCCGCTGCGCATGTGGATCTTCGTGCTGGCTGGAGCGATGGAGTTTGAAGCCAGCGATGGCGAGCAGCGGCCGCTGTCGGCGGGCAGTGCGCTGCTGCTGGAAGACACCACGGGCAAAGGGCATGTCAGCAGGGTCATCGGTACTGCCGATGCCACGCTGGCCGTGGTGCAGTTGCCGGAGAACCGAAGCTGAGCCCGCGGCGTACCGGCAGGGCTTTGGCGGCGCGCGCTCAGGCGCCGAGGATCTCGATGCTGTCGACGCGGTCCGGGTAGAAGGCCAGGTGCGAGGCAATCGCCGCCACCGCGGGGTAAGGCGTCTCGTAGCTCCACACCGCATTGCTCGCGCGCTCGCCGCCGGCGGGGATGGAGAAATAGCTGCAATCGCCCTTGTAGGGGCAGTACGTCGTGTGCGCGGTACGCTCCAGCTGCGTCATGTCGACATGCTCGCGCGGGATGTACTGCACCGGCGGGTAGGTCGCCTCTTGCAGGGTCAGCGCCGCGTCGCTGTCTGCAATGGCAATGCCCGCCACCCTGACCACCACCCTGCCGGCCGTCGGCGTAATGGTGATCGGGTGGTCGGGGCCGGGGATCCTGACTGGCTTGTCGGTCATGGCGCGTCCTCCTGCAGGGCATCGTCACGGGGGCGATGCTGCATTCTAGGCGTTCGCCGCGCGGCCTGCAGGCCGTGCCCGATGGTTCAGCCCAGCCGCCGCTATTCGACCTTGACGTTGGCCTTCTTCACCAGGGCGGCGTAGCGCGTGGCCTCGCTGCGGAAGAAACTGGCGGCCGCCTCGGGTGTGCCGGGCTCGATCACGGTGGCCTGCTTCTTCATGGCTTCCAGCACTTCGGGCGAGGTGAAGGCCCTGGCAAATGCGTCATGCACGCGCTTCACCTCTGCCGGCGGCATGCCGGGGGGGCCGACCACGGCAAACCAGCCGGCGACGTTGTAGCGGGGCAAGCCTTGTTCGGCGATGGTGGGGATGTCCGGCGCGGCGGCCGAGCGCTTGTCGCCGCACACGCCGATCGCGCGCAGCGTGCCGGCCTTCAGGTGCGGCGCCACCGCGTTGAGCGCGACCACGCCCAGCTCCACCTGTCCGGCGATCAGGTCGTTCATCATCGGGCCCGTGCCCTTGTACGGAACGTGGCGCGCACTCACGCCGGCCTCGTCCAGGAACATCTCCCCGGCCAGGTGGATGATGGTGCCATTGCCGGACGACCCGTAGTTGTAGCCGTCGGGCTTGGCCTTGAGCAGCGCCACCAGTTCCTTCACGTTCCTTGCCGGCACCCTGGGATTCACGACAAGCACCAGCGGCGTGGTGCCGATCACGCTGATCGGGGTGATGTCCTTGATGGCATCGAACGGCATCGTGCGGAACACGCTCGGGTTGATGACATGGTTGTTCGAGACCAGCCCGAGCGTGCTGCCGTCCGGCTGCGCCTTGACCACGGCCGCGGCCCCGGTGATGCCGCCGGCGCCGGGCAGGTTCTCGATCACCACCGGCTGGCCAAAGGCCTTGCCCAGGGCCGGACCGGCCGCGCGCGCGATGGTGTCCACGCCGGAGCCGGCGCTGATCGGCAGGATCAGGCGCACCGGCTTGCCGGTGCTGCCCTGCGCGAGCGCGCCGATGCCGGGCGCGGCCAGCGCGGCGGCCATGGTGGCGGCCAGCGCCAGCCCTGACTTGAGAAGGATGCGACGGGGGTGCATGGGGTTGTCTCCGTATCGTTATCGTAGGATCTTTGCGGGCTGCCGCTGTGCCGCGGCATGCCCGTCGTGGTACCGGTCAGCCGTTGCGGCCCTGGCCGAGCTGCGACAGGATCTCTTCGTTGTGCTCGCCGGCCCTGGGCAGCGGCCGGCGCACGCCCGGGCGGCGCCCGCCCATCAGCAGCGGCAGCAGCACCGTGGGCGTGGTCGAGCCGTCGTCGGCCTGCATCGGCACCAGCCCGCCGCTGGCAAGCAGGTGCGGATCGTCGAGCAGCTGGTCCGGGCGCACGATCGGCGCATAGGGGATGCCGGCGGCTTCGAGCTTGGGCGCCAGTTCTGCGCTGCGGTGGTGGCGCAGGATCGCGCCCAGCTCATCGAGCAGTTGCGGACGCACCGCCACGCGCGAGGCATTGCTGGCGTACTCGGGCCTGTCGAGAAGCTCCGGGTGCTCCAGCACCTGGCACAGCGTCACGAACTGCTTGTCGCTGACGGCGCCGATAAACAGCTGCTCGTCGCCAGCCAGCGTGAAGACGTCATACACGCTCCACGCCGACACGCGCGACGGCATCGGCGGCGGCGCCTCGCCGGTCATTGCAAACTGCTGCATATGCTGCGAGGCGAGGAACACGCAGTTCTCGAACAACGCGCTCTGGATCTCCTGGCCGCCCCCGGTGCGGTCGCGCTCGCGCAGCGCGGCCAACACGCCGATGGCGCCGAACATGCCGCCCATGATGTCGTTGACCGAAGTGCCCGCGCGCAGCGGCCGCCCGCTTGGGCCGGTCATGTAGGACAGGCCGCCCATCATCTGCACCACCTCGTCCAGCGCCAGCCGGTTCTCGTACGGGCCGGGCAGGAAGCCCTTGTGCGAAACGTAGATCAGGTGCGGGTAGTCGCGCGACAGCGTGGCGTAGTCCAGCCCCAGCTTCTGCATCAGGCCGGGCCGGAAGTTCTCCAGCAGCACGTCGCTCTGGCCCGCCAGCTCGGCTGCGGCGGCACGCCCTTCCTCGGTGGTGATGTCCAGCACCACGCTCTTCTTGTTGCGGTTGAAGGCGCGGAAGAAGCCGATGCCCAGGCCCGGCAGGTTGCGCGTCTTGTCGCCGCCGGGCGGCTCCACCTTGATCACTTCGGCGCCCAGGTCGGCCAAGATCATGCCGCAGGTGGGGCCCATCACCATATGCGTGAATTCGACCACGCGGATGCCGGCCAGCGGCAGGGAGTTGCTGTTGTCTTGGGTCATCTTGCGTCTCAGGCAGCGGCGCCAGCGTGCTGGGCCGGGAAGGTCTTGGGCAGGCCGGCGCGCCACAGCGTGCCGTGCAGGGTTTCGTCCTTGAGCCAGGCAGCCACGTCTTCACGCAGCGCCAGCAGGCGGCCGATATCGATGCCGGTATCGATGCCCATGCTGCCGAGCATGTAGGCCAGGTCTTCGGTCGTGACATTGCCGCTGGCGCCGGGCGCGTGCGGGCAGCCGCCGATGCCGGCCAGGCAGGCGTCAAAGCGGCTCACGCCGGTTTCCAGGGCCGCGTGGACATTGGCCAGGCCAAGCCCGCGGGTATCGTGGAAATGGCCGCACCAGAAGCGCTCGCCGGCAATATCGAGCGCACGCGCAAACAGCTCGCGCACCATGCGCGGGTCGGCATAGCCGACGGTATCGGCCAGGCTGACGCGGTCGGCGCCGGCATCTAGCAGCGCCTGCATCAGGCGCAGCACTTCATCGGGATCGACATGGCCCTGCAGCGTGCAGCCGAATGCGGTGCCGACACCGCCTTCGATCAGCGTCTTCGCGCCGCTGGCATCGCGCGCGGCACGAATGCGTGCCACTTCAGCCACCACGTCATCCGGCGTCTTGCGCAGGTTGGCCAGGCTGTGCGCATGGCTGGCCGACAGCGGCACGAGCACCAGGTCCGCACCGCTGGCCAGCGCATCCTGCGCGCCGCGCAGGTTGGGCACCAGCACCGAGACGAACAGCCCCGGCAGCGTGCGCGCGAACGCGACCAGCTGCGCGGTATCGGCCAGTTGCGGCAGCAGGTGCGCCGGCACGAACGAGCCGACTTCCAGCTCACGCAGGCCGGCCGCGTACGCGCCGCGAATCCACGCTTCCTTGCTGGCCGTGGGCAGGATGGTGCGGATGCTCTGCAGGCCATCGCGCAATCCGACTTCGCGGATAACGGCGTGGCGGGGAAAGGGAGCAGACATGATTCAGGGTCTTCCGGTTTGCGCCCCGCGGCGGGGGCGACGGAAGAACTCTATGAGTTTCTGCCCAAGAGCTGAAGCGGTGATTTACGCACGATAACCTTCCGAACCGGAATGTCTGCCTGGCGCCGCACAGCGACATCCAGGAATTCCCGGATGAATGATTACCGGCAACAAAAGAGGCTTACCATTCCATTCCGGAAACCCGCAGTCCCTCACAGCCATGCGAGACCTCGACCTCACCACCCTGCGCCTGTTCGTCGCCGTCTGCGAAACCCGCAACATGGCGCGCGCGGGCGAGCAGGAGCACATCGTGGCATCCGCCATCAGCAAGCGGCTGGCGCAACTGGAGGAGACCGTGGGCGCAACCCTGCTGGAACGCCGCCGCCGCGGCGTGATCCCGACGCCCGCGGGCGAGATGGTGCTGGCGCATGCGCGCGCCATGCTGGCGGCGGCGGACCGCGTCGCGCGCGACATGGCCGACTACGGCGCCGGCATCCGCGGGCAGGTGCGGCTGCTGGCCACGGTCTCGTCGATGGCGGAATCGCTGCCGGACGATATTGCCGCCTTCCTGCAGCAGCCGGCCAACCGCGACGTGCGCGTGACCATCGAGGAAAGCCTGAGCAGCGACGTGGTGCGCGCGCTGCGCGAGGGCTCGGCGCCGTTGGGCATCTGCTGGGACGCGGCCGACCTGGAGGGCTTCCAGATCCGGCCCTACCGCACCGACCACCTGGCGGCAGTGGTACATGCCTTGCATCCGCTGGCGCAGGCCGAGGACTGCCGCTTCGAGGACACGCTGGACTACGACCATATCGGCATGCCCGCCCAGACCGCGGTGCAGACCATGCTGACGCGCTATGCGGCCATCCTCGGGCGCGGCATTGCCTACCGCGCGGTGGTCTCGACCTTCGACGCTGCGCTGCGCTGTGTGCGCGCCAACCTGGGCATCACCATCATCCCGGCCGAGATCGCCGCGCCGATCGCGCCCACCTTCGGCCTGCGCGTGATCCCGCTGCGCAACGACTGGGCGCGGCGGCGCTTTGCGATCTGCTTTCGCGACCTGGAACTGCTGTCACCGGCGGCGAGGCTGCTGGTGGCCTTCCTTGAACAGACCGCGGCAGCGGAAGCGGCGGCTGCCCCCGCGGACACCGCGCCAGTGCGCAAGCCACGGCGCAATCGGCAATGACGCCGGCCCGGCGCGCAACTTCCTGTGCCGTTCAAGGGTTAGCCCGAGGCAATTTCGCAAGCAAATGTTGGGGGGCGGTGCGTAGACTGGCTTGCGTTTTCGCCCCGGCCCACGATGGTAAGAGCCGGCCCCGGGCGATGCTGACCCTGACCATGCGCGCCACGACGGCGCGGGAGCACACAAATGAACTTCAACGGCAAGAACGTATTGATCACCGGCGCACGCGGCAACCTGGGCCGCGCCGTGGCACAGGCCTTTGCGCAGGCGGACGCGCGCGTGGTGCTGCTGGACCGGCATGTGGCGCCGCTGCCCGAAGCGGGCACCGGCCACCTGGCGCTGCAGGCGGACCTGCTGGATGCCGCCCAACTGAGCGAGGCCGTCGCGCAAGCGGTTCAGGCCTGCGGGCGCATCGACGTGGTGTGTAACCTGGCCGGTGGCTTCGCCATGGGCCCAAGCGTGCATGAAACCAGCGCCGACGCCTGGAACCACCTGTTCGACATGAACGTGGGCACGGTGCTGAACATGGCGCGCGCGGTGGTGCCGCACATGCTGGCCGCCGCCGGCGGCGCCATCGTCAACGTGGGCGCCAACTCGGCAGCGCGCGGGCTGGCGCAGATGAGCGCCTATTGCGCCTCGAAGGACGCGCTGGCGCGCGTGACCGAATCGATGTCGGCAGAGCTGCGCGACCAGGGCATACGCGTCAACGCGGTGCTGCCCAGCGTGCTGGATACCCCCGAGAACCGCCAGGCCATGCCGGATGCCGATGCCACGCGCTGGGTCAGCCTGGACGCGTTGGCCGATGTGATCCTGTTCCTGGCCTCGGATGCGGCGCGCGCCGTGCAAGGCGCGCTGCTGCCGGTGGTCAACCGCGCCTGACGCGGGACTTGCGCGCGGCCGGCTCGGCCGCGCTGATGGCACTGGCCACCTCCTGGATCTGCTGGCGCAGCCAGCGCCGCAGCCGGTCGGCATCGGTGCGCGCGTGCCAGATCTGCATCATGTCGACCTGGGGCAGCGCGAACGGGACCGGCAGCAGCACTAGTTCAGGGTCGCGCGCCACGGCCTCTTCCGCGACCGAGCGCAGGCAGGTCAGCAGCAGTTCCGTGCCGCGCACCAGCCGGCTCGGGGCAAGGAAGCTCGACAACCCCGCCACTACTGTGCGCTTGTGCCCCTGCCGCGCCAACGCGCGGTCGACCACGCCGTTGAGGTCGCCGGTCAGCGTGGTCAGCAGGTGCTCGCACGCCAGGAAGGCGTCGAGATCGAGGCCGTCGGCGATGCGCGGATTGGCGCGCGAGGCCAGCACCACGAAGTCCTCGCTGCATAGCCGCTGCTGATGGAAGGTATCAGGCAGGTTCTCATAGAAGCCCGCAATCGCCAGGTCGCAGGTGCCCTTCTCCAGTTCCTCGCGCGGCAGCTCGCCGCGCGTGTTGTGCGTGACCAGCACCACGCCCGGCGCCTGGCTGCGCAGCCGCGGCAGCAGGGCGGGCAGCAGCAGCTGCTCCATGTAGTCGGTGGTGTAGATATGCAGGTGCTCGCTACGCGCCAGGTAGTCATGCCCGGCACAGGCGTCATAGAACGCGTCCAGGTCCCCGACCAGCCGCTGCACCTGCGGCGCCAGCGCATGCGCACGCGGCGTCGGCGTCAGTCCGCGCGGCGCGCGCACGAACAGCGGATCGCCCAGCTCATCGCGCAGGCGGTTGAGCTTGTGGCTCAACGCCGGCTGGCTCAGCGCCATGCGCGCGGCCGCGCGCGAGGCATTGCCCTCCTGGTACAGCACGTGGAACACGTACAGCAGGTTAAGGTCCTTGCTGCCGATATTCATTTTTTGGATAGCAGAGATCGAATAATAGAAGTTTTCGAATCATAGTCCGCTGCCTAGGATGTTGCCAGTGCCGCGGCATTTCAGCCCGGCTGCCTGTGAACCGACATGGAGCGGAACAATGAACATCCTGATGGTGCTGACCTCCCACGACCAGCTGGGCAATACCGGCCACAAGACCGGCTTCTGGCTGGAGGAATTCGCCGCGCCCTACTACGTCTTCAAGGACGCCGGCGCCGACATCACGCTGGCCTCGCCCAAGGGCGGCCAACCGCCGATCGACCCGAAAAGCGACGATCCCGGCGCCCAGACCGACGCCACCCGGCGCTTCCAGGGTGACCCGGCCGCCAAGGCCGCACTGGCCAGCACGCTGACGCTGGACCAGGTGAAGGCCGAAGACTTCGATGCCATCTTCTATCCGGGCGGCCACGGCCCATTGTGGGACCTGGCCGAAGACAAGCGCTCGGTCGCGCTGATCGAGCAGTTCGACCGCGCCGGCAAGCCGGTGGGAGCGGTATGCCACGCACCGGCGGTGTTCCGCCATACCAAGGGCGCGGACGGGGAACCGCTGGTCAAGGGCAAGGAGGTGACCGGCTTCACCAACAGTGAGGAGGAAGCCGTGCAGCTGACCAAGGTGGTGCCCTTCCTGGTGGAGGACATGCTCAAGGCCAACGGCGGACGGTTCACGCGTGGCGAGGACTGGGCCAGCTATGTCGTGGTCGCAGGGCGACTGGTGACCGGGCAGAATCCGGCATCGTCTGATGCGGCGGCGGAGGCGTTGTTGAAGATGTTGAAGTAAGAGAAAGCGGCAAGCGCCTCGTCCGCTGCCGCCTCTCGGCTCCCGCCGGCTTGCACCACTCGCCCGCTTGCGGGAGAGGGGTGCGTGTGCCAGGCTTCATGGCTACTTCAGACGCACGAGTTCCCCACCCTCATTGCGGCACCAACTCCAACCGTTCCCGGCTAGCCTTCTCCACCGCCTTGCGCGTATACACCAGCGGGAAATACTCCCCCTTCGCCCACAACGGCGCCAGGTCCCGGTAATGCGGGCTGGCCGGATTCCCTGACTGCCCCGGCGTGTTGACCACGCGCGAGGCATCCCAGTTGCCCACGTCCAGCACCATGCGGAACGACGCGCCGGCGGTCAGGCGGAAGTCCGTGTTGCGGTAGCTGGTGTTCATCGGCGTGAAGGCCGAGCCGCCGATCGGGCCGGCGTTGACGTTGAACTGCTGGCGTTCCGCGTCGCTCAGGATCGGGTCCATCGGATGCGTGAACACGGCGGTGTGGAGCTTGCCCCATTGCCATGCGCGCGGATCGGGACCGAGCTTGGCTTCGAGTTCCACCATGGCGGCTTTCAGCGATTCCAGCATCACCGCATTGCGCCGCTCCGCCGGCATCCGCGGCCCGGGCTGCTCCCGCACCGCCAGCACGCGCGCGGCATCGCCCGCGCCCACCAGCCGCGCGGCTTCGGGTGGCAGCACGGCGCGCACCACGGCCTGGCGCAGGTGCTTGCTGAACCAGACCTCGAACAGGGCCGCGGCGGCGCTGTCCGCGCGCTCGTTGCCGTCCCAGTTGCGCAGCAGGTCCAGGCCGCGGGCCAGTTGCGGGTCATCGCTGCGCACATCCTTCAGCATCGCGACCGCGCGCTGCGCCGGCAGCGACACGGTGTCGTTCTGCCACGCCATCGAGTCCTGCACCGAACTGCGCGCATTGGCTCCCACCAGAGCCTTGAGCCGGCGCGCGCGCGAGCTGTCGCTCCATTCGTAGCCCACGCCAAGTTTCGCGGCGGGATGCTCGGGCGGGATGTTGTTCTCGTTGGCGGTGACTATATAGCCTGGCGCGGGGTTGAAGGCCCACGGCAGTTCGTCCATGTTGCGGTAGCCGGCCCACTCATAGCGGCCATCGCCCGCCACCGGCGTGAGGCCGTCCCAGTTGGGCCGCTTGACGGTCAGCCCGCCCGGGATCCAGCCGATATTGCCACTGGTGTCGGCATAGACCTGGTTTTCGCCGGGCGCGCCCCAGCGGTTCATGGCGGCGCGGAACTGGTCCCAGTTGCGCGCGCGCATATAGTCCATCGAGCCGAAGTACGGCGCCATGCCGTAGTCGAGCCACGCGGCGCGCAGCGCCCAGGCCTGTGCACGGCCGGCATCGGCGACCAGCACCGGGCCGTGGCGCGTGAAGTCGATGGTGACTTTACGCGGTGTGGACTCGCCCTTGACCACGATCTCTTCGGTGATGGTCTCCATCGGTTCCCAGCGGCCCTTGTACTTGTACTCATGCGGGTTGGCCGGATTGAGCTCGTAGCCGTACAGGTCCTCCTGGTCCATGTAGAAGCGCGTCAGGCCGAAGGCGATGGTGCCGTTGTGCCCAATCGAGATGCCGGGCAGGAACGGCTCGCCCGCGCCGATCACCGACATCCCCGGCGCGTTCAGGTGGCTGATATAGCGCAGGCTGGGCGCGCCGTGCGAGCGGTGCGGGTCGTTGGCCAGGATCGGGCGGCCGGTGGTGGTGCGCTTGCCGCCGATGACCCAGTTGTTCGACCCGAGGCTGCGGCCGGTGTCGCTGTTGGGGTCCACCAGTGCGTAGAGCTGGTCGAGCGGGATGCTGGCGGCTTGCGCATTGCCCCACGCCTCTTTCGGGAAGCGCGCTGCGGCAGTGGCCAGTTCGTAGGCGCGGCGCAGTTCGGCGGCGGGAACCGTGCAGGGGTCGATGCCGGGACTGAGCCTGGGCTCGATCTGCGGGTCGAGTTCGCGGCGCAGCCAGTCGGCACGCGAGGCGTCCTGTTTGGCCTGGCAATAGAGCTGGGCGCGTTCGACTTCGCCGGTGAAGTTGAGCGTCAGGCCGTGGTGGCGGATGCGCACGATGTCTTCGGCCTGCCAGCGCGCAGGCTTGTAGTTGAGCTTGCGGAATTCGGGCGGCAGCAGCTCGGGCTTCTGCTCGGTCAGCGCCACATAGGCGTTCACCCCGGCCACGAAGGCCTCGGCCACGCGCTTGGCGTCGGAGCCATAGGCCAGCCATTCGCGGTACATGTCGCCGCGAAACAGCACCGCGCGCGCCATGCGGTCGCCGTCGGCATAGGCCGGGCCGAAATCCCTGGCCATCTCGCCAAGTCCGCGCTTGCGCCACAGGTCGATCTGCCACAGGCGGTCGCGCGCGGCCATGAAGCCCTGCACGAAGAAGGCGTCGTAGAGCGTGCCGGCATAGATATGCGGCACGCCCCAGCGGTCGACCAGCACGCTGGCGGGCTTTTCCAGGCCGGGCACGGCAAGCAGGTTGTTGCGGGCGGGGGCTTCGGCCATGGCGGCCGGGATGGTGGTGGCGAGCAGGGCCAGCGCAGCGATCAGGCGGCGGGGGGTACGTAACATCAGGTCTCCTCGGTGTTGTGATTGGCTGCAGATGTCTTGCAGTTCACACCGAAGATAGTGCATCCCCGCCCAGCGCGCGAGCCATACGGCCGATCTCCGCACGGCGCGTGTCGCTGCGGATCCGCTCAGTAGACGTCGCGCCGGTAGCGGCCGTCGTCGGCAAGCCGGCGTAGCGCGTCTTCGCCGAGGATCCCGGCCAGTGCGTCATGGACGCCGCCGGCCATGCCCTGCAGGCTGCCGCAGACGTAGACGGCCGCGCCGTCCGCCACCCATTGGCGCACCATATCGCCCTGCGCGCGCAGGGCGTCCTGCACGTAGCGCGGCGCGCCGCCGTCGCGCGACCAGGCATGGTCCACGCGCTGCAGCGTGCCGTCGGCCTGCCATGCGGCGAGTTCCCCGGCAAAGAACGCGTCGTGCTGCGCCGAGCGCTCGCCGAACAGCAGCCAGTTGCGGCGCTGCCCGGCCGCGGCGCGGGCCTTGAGCTGGGCGCGCAGCCCAGCCAGCCCGGTGCCGTTGCCGACCAGGATCAGTGGCCGGTCATCGGCCGGCGGGTGGAAGCTGCGGTTGGTACGGATGCGCAGCGCGATGCGGGTGCCCACGGCCGCGTGCTCGGTCAGCCAGCCTGAGGCCAGGCCGAGGCGGCCGTCGCCGTAGCGGGTCTGTCGCACCAGCAGTTCGAGTTGCCCGTCCTGCGGCAGCGAGGCGATCGAATACTCGCGGTGCGGCAGCGGCGGCAGCGTGTCCACCAGTTGCTGCGGCGGCAGGCCTTGCATCGCCGTGAAGTGCGGTTGAGGCAATGGCATGCGCGTGGCCATGGCCTCGACCAGGGTGGTGTCGCGGCCATCGCAGCGCACGGGCGTGGCGCCGTCCAGGCCAAGCCGCGCCAGCAGCCGTTCAACCTCGGCCGGCGCGTGGCACGGGCCGATCTCGGCGATGTCGCCCGCTTGCCAGTCCATTGCCGCATCGCCCTGCGGCGCCAGCGACAGGTGGAACGCCGGCGCGCCCTGGCTGCCGGGGTTCAGATGGTGGCGTTGCACGAGCCGCCAGCTGGCATAGCGCGGGCGTTCCCAGTCGGCAATCTCCGCGCCGCCGCTCAGGGCCGACAGGTGGTTCTGCCAGTGGCGCAGCGCGCCGGCGTCGCCGTTGTCGACTTCGACCAGGTCAAAGAGCGGCTGCGCACGGTGGCGCTGCAGCCAGCCGTCGAGCGCGTGGCCGAAGGCGCAGAAGCGCGCGTAGCTACTGTCGCCGAGCGCGAGGATGCCGTAGCGCAAGGACTGCAGGCCATCCGCGCCAGCCAGCAAGCGGCGCGCAAAACCGGACGCGCTGTCGGGGGCGTCGCCCTCGCCGGTGGTGCTGACCAGGAACAGCGCCTGGCGGCATGCCTGCAGGCGCCGCGCATCGACATCGGCCAGCGACAGCAGTTGCACCGTCACGCCCGCGCCCTGCAGCGCGGTGGCGGTCTGCAGCGCCAGCTGTTCGGCAAACCCGGTCTGCGAGGCATAGGCAATTAGCGTCGCGCTTTCTTCCGTGCCAGCCAGCGCCGTCACGCGCGCGCGCCGCTGGCGATGGTGGGCAAGCACCGCGCTGCAGAAGCCTGCATAGGCGGACACCACGCCGGCCGCCATGGCCACCCGCGACGGCCCTAGCACGGACAGCGCCAGGCCGCCGGCAACGGCGAGCCAGCTTGCTCCGGCGATCGCGGACGGCATGGCCTTCGCGCTCATGCCAGCATCGCGGCAAAGGCCGGCGAAAGATGTTCGTCGAAGCCGTCCGGCGTGCGCACCAGGAAGCGCGCGGCAATGCCGTGGCGGAGTGCATGCGCCATGCCGGCCTCCGGGCCCAGCACGGTCAGCGCGGTGGACAGCGCATCGGCCAGCATGCACTGCCCATGGATGACCGTGACCGAGGCCAGCGCTTGGCTGGCCGGATAGCCGGTGCGCGGATCGATGGTATGGGCGTAGCGGCGACCGTCGCTGTCGAAATAGCGGCGATAGTCGCCGGAGGTGGCGACGGACAGGCCGTGCAGCGCCACCAGCGTCTGCCCCGCGGCATCGCTGTCCAGGCCGGGTGGTGATTCCAGCGCAACCCACCACGGCATGCCGTCGGGCTTGACGCCATGGCCGCGCAGTTCGCCGCCGATCTCGGTCAGGTGGTGGTCCAGGCCCTGTTCACACAGGTAGCCTGCCACCGCGTCGACGGCAAAGCCCTTGGCGATGGCGCAGAAGTCCAGCGACACGCCGCCTGGCTGCCGGGCGCGCCGGCCCGCCGCATCGACTTCGATGCGGGCCCAGCCGCAGCGGCTGCGCGTGGCCTGCACCGCGTCTGGCGACGGTGGCGCGGTGCGCGCCGGGGCGGGGCCGAAGCCCCACAGGTCCACCAGCGGGCCGGCGCTCGGATCATAGGCGCCGCCGCTGTCGCGCGCCACCTGCAGCGCGCATTGCAGCACCGCGAAGCAATCATCCGGCAGCGCGTGCCAGTTGCCCGGCGCCGCGCGGTTGAAGCGACTCAGGTCAGAATCCGCTTCCCAGTTGCTCATCCGCGCGATCACGCCATCGAGCACGGCCTGGATGCCGGCTGCGATGCCGTGGGCATCCGCCGCGGGCGGCAGCAGCGCCGCCACCGACCAGGTCGTGCCCATGGTCGCGCCGCCCCAGCGCTGCAGCCGCATGTCGGCGGCGGGCAGCTGCGGCGGCGCGGACAGCGCAACGGGGACCAGGACGCGGTTCAAACCCGGCAACCGGCTTATTGCGGCAGCACTTCCACCGTCACCGCATAGACGGCGCGGCGCGACCTGGCCTGCTTGAAGGTGGTCTTGTCGTCCTTCACCTCCGCTTCCATCCAGTACATGCCGGCGGCCGGCCACTTGACGCTGAACTTGCCGTCGGCGTCGGTGGTGGCGCTGAACTCCTGCAGCTGGTCGCGGTAGCGGATACCGCCCGGCACCACCGAGACCTTCAGGTTGCTGGCGGGCTTGCCGTCGAGCAGCAGGCGGAAGCTGGCGGTGTCGCCCGCGACCAGGTCGTTCGGGTGCGTGATCGGCGCCAGTTCCAGGCCGCGGCCGACGGTGCGCAGGCCCTTGTCGCTGGGCTTGCCGGCGGTGACGAAGGATTCGATGCGGCCTTCGGCCTGGGTGACCTGCAGATCCTGCGCATTGGCCGGGACTTCCTTGGCGAAGTTCTCGGCGGTGCCACGCCAGCGCTTGGCCTGGCCGTCGACCTTGTAGCTGGCGAACAGGCCGTTGTTGACCACCGCCACGCGGTATGTGCCGGGCTGGGTCAGGTGCAGGTCGAAGGTGCTGCGGTACTTGCCGGTGGCCGCGTTCTCGGCCTTGACGGCGCTGCCGTCGGGCGCGGTCACCTGCAGGTTGTCGAGCCGCATCGGCACGTGCTCGAAATAGAACAGGTCGTTGGAGACCGCGGCGTCCACGGTCACCCACGGATCGCTGCCGGACAGCACGGTGGCCGACGGCAGCAGCCACTGGCGGTGCGCGTGCGCGGCCAGCGGCGCCAGGGCGGCCAGGGCGAGCACGGCCACGCGGGTGGCCATGCGGGAAGATGCGGCGGACATCAGGGAAGGTTTCATCGTCGGGCTCCGGAAGGATTACGGCTTCAGTTCGACGGTCACGCCGCCGAGTTCGTGTTCGCCCTTGGCGCGGGCGGTCTGTGCGGCTTGCGGCGGCCACGTGAACGGCACGCGCAGCAGCTCGCGCCCGCCCACTTCACGCGCGGCTTCCACCACCAGCTGGTAGTTGCCCGCGGGCAGCTTGCCCAGCGGCGCCTTGCCGTCGCTGAAGCTCACGCTGTGCTCGCCCGGCGCGCGCGTGGCGCCGGAGACGCCGTCGGCCGGAATGTGCAGGTCGCGGCCGGCCTTGCGCCACCACTGGCGCATGTCCTTGAGCCACTTGGTGCCTTCGCCGTCCTTGAGCTTGCCGTCGTACCAGACCGCCAGGGTCTGCACCGGGCTCTGGTCGGCGCGCTCGACCCACATCGCCACGTAGGGGCGGTGGTACTCGGCCACGGTCAGGCGCGGGATGTCGACCTTGACGCTGAGATCCGCGGCCAGCGCGGGGCCGGCCAGGGGAACCGCGGCCATGCCGGTCAGGGTGACGGAGAGCAGTCGGCGCATATCGGAGAAACCTCGTCAGTGAGATGCAGGAAGGAAAACGGTTGGAACGGTTGATTCAATGGATAAGCAGGATCGCCAGCAGCACCGGCACCACCAGCCCCAGCCCCACCAGCGGCCAGGTCCCCACGCGCCCGGCCGCATGCAGCTTGAGCAGGAACAGGCCGGTCACGCTGAAGACCAGGCACGCCAGCGCGAACACATCCAGGAACAGGCTCCACGCAGCGCCGGTGTTGCGGCCCTTGTGCAGGTCGTTCAGGTAAGAGATGACGCCGCGCGTGGTTTTCTCGTACTGGGCTTCGCCGCTGTCGAGTTCCAGGCTGACCCAGGCGTCGCCGCCCGGGCGCGGCAGCGCCACGTAGATCTCGTCGGCGGACCATTCGGCCTCGCGCCCGCTGGCGTCGATGTCCAGCGCCTGCGCCAGCCAGTCGGCCAGCACCGCCGGCACCGGCGCCTTCTTTTCACGCGCCTGGGCATCGCCCGCCGGCGCTTCGGCCCGCACCTGGTCGAGCACGCGCGTGGGCATGGCGGCGTGGCGGGTCTCGACCGCGGGCCTGGCCTCGATCTGTGCGGCGTGGTTGAGCGTGAAGCCGGTGACGGCAAACAGCAGCATCCCGATCAGGCAGATCGCGGAACTGATCCAGTGCCACTGGTGGAGATGCTTGAGCCAGAAGGCACGGCGCTGCTGGCCGGAGGCCGGCTGGGTTTCGGTCATTGCGGTTGGTCGGCGGGCGCAGCCCAGTGGCGGCCCGGTCTTGCCCTGTGTACGGATAGCTGGAGCGCCCCTTGTGCGCATCACACGGCGCTCAGGTGTGCCATTGTCTGCACAATGGCTGGCGGAAGAGAGAAGGATAATCGTTCGCATTTGAAATCGCAAACGATCCGGGGATGCCGCTGAGTTACAGCGCATTACAACTTGAAGCAGCGGGACGGATCACTTGTCGTCGGGCCATCCGATTCGCTGGAAGAGATGTGCAATGCACAAGTGCGAAGGCACGATGTAAGCCAATCACCACATCACCCGAAGGGGTGAAGTTACCCCAATCAAGTTAGCTGCCTCCTCCGCCGTTAAGCCGATGACCCGCACGCATGCGACAGGCGCCAGCGATGCATGGCGCCGCCGGCGTGCCGCCGATGAGAAACGCGCAGAGCGCGGAAAATGGAGGAGTGGAAGCAATGCTGCACAACCTGAGCCTGAAGAAGAAGCTGTTATTGCCGCTGGTGCTGAGTTGGGTCTGCCTGCTCGGCATCACGCTGTGGAACGCCTGGCAGATCCGCACTCTACGCATGGAAGAGCGGCGCCTGGACCTGGCCCACGTCACCGACACCGCGTTCTCGGTGGTGGCCGAGTACGAGGCGCTGGCCAAGGCCGGCAAGCTGACGCAGGACGAGGCCAGGAATCAGGCCATCGAGCGCGTGCGCGCGATGCGCTTCGGCAGCGATGGCTATTTCACGCTGATGCGCTCGGACACCGTGGTGCTGATGCACCCGTTCAAGCCGGAGATGAACGGCAAGGCCATGGAAGGCACCAAGGACCCCAACGGCGTCTACCTCTTCCGCGAAATCGCCGAAATCGGCAAAGGGCCTGGCAAGGGCTTTATCGAATACCTGTGGCCCAAGCCCGGCGCCGAGGCCCCGCAGCCCAAGCTGAGCTACGTGGCCAACTTCCGCCCGTGGGACTGGAACTTCATCGCGGGCCTGTACCTGGACGACATCGAGGCGGCGTTCCGCGCCGAGCTGATGAAGGCGTTCGGCATCCTGCTGGCGGTTGGCTTGCTGATGTCGCTGGTGATGGTGCGCGTGGCGGCCAGCCTGCAGCGCCAGCTGGGCGGCGAGCCCGCCATCACGGCGCACATCGCCGGGCGCATTGCCGAAGGCGACCTCGGCAGCCAGGTCGAGGTGCGCCCCGGCGACGAGCACAGCGTCCTCTATGCGATGCAGCGCATGCAGGCGCGCCTGACCGGCGCGATCGGCAGCATCCGCAGCTCGGCCGATTCGATCGCGGGCGCGGCCAAGCAGATCGCCGCGGGCAACGCCGACCTGTCGCGCCGCAGCGAAGAACAGGCCGCGTCGCTGCAGGAAACCGCCGCCAGCATGGAGCAGCTCACCAGCACCGTGCGCCAGAGCGCCGAGAACGCGCGCCAGGCCAGCCACCTGGCCGAAGGCGCGTCGGACATTGCGGTGCGCGGCGGCACCATCGTCAGCCAGGTGGTGGACACCATGGGCGAGATCAAGAACGCCTCGGGCAAGGTGGTTGACATCATCGGCGTGATCGAAGGCATTGCCTTCCAGACCAACATCCTCGCGCTCAATGCGGCCGTGGAAGCGGCGCGTGCCGGCGACCAGGGCCGCGGCTTCGCGGTGGTGGCCGGCGAGGTGCGCACGCTGGCGCAGCGCAGCGCCACCGCCGCCAAGGAGATCAAGGCGCTGATCGGCAACTCGGCGCAGCGCGTCGACGACGGCGCAGTGCTGGTGGAAAGCGCGGGCAAGGCGATGGACGAGATCGTCGGCGCGGTCAAGCGGGTGACCGACCTGATGGCCGAGATGCGCGCGGCCACCGAGGAGCAGACCGGCGGCATCGAGCAGGTCAACCAGGCGGTGTCGCAGATGGACCAGATGGCGCAGCAGAACGCCGCACTGGTGGAAGAAGCCGCGGCCGCCGCGGCCTCGCTGGAAGACCAGGCGGATGCGCTGCATCACGCAGTCGGCCAGTTCCGGCTGGCGCAGGCCTGACAGCAGCGCCGCCGCTTGTCACTTGAGCGTCATACGCACCCGAGTGCTGCGTGTATCATGAAGCGCAGCCGGCCGCCCCATGCGGCCGGCATGGACTCAGACCACTACCGGGAGAGCGCATCATGATGGCATTCATTGGCACCGTGTTCGTTGGCCTTATCGTCGGCCTGATCGCCAGGGCGGTCAAACCCGGCGACGACAAGATGGGCTGGATCATGACCATCGTCCTGGGCGTGCTGGGCTCACTGGCTGCCGGCTACGTCGGCCGCGCCCTGGGCTGGTACCAGCCGGGCCAGCCGGCCGGCTGGATCGCCTCGGTGATTGGCGCGATCGTGCTGCTGGTGATCTACGGCATGGTCCGGCGCAAGGGCTGACTGGCGCGGCGCACGCCGGCGGCGTCCTGCGCGTCGGCCAGCGCCGGCGTGTCCGGCGCGCGCACGGGGCCGGCAGGGTTGGCCGGCGCGGGCGACACCCTGGGCACGACCTGTGCCTGGGCCAGCGGCGCGCCTGGCACGGCCTCGGTCAGTGTCGGCGTGCGCGGGGCGCGCAGCCCCGGCGACGTATCGCGGCAACGCAGCAGTGCGCGGTCGCCGCCAGGCGCCATCGCCGAGATCTGCGGCGCGATCGCGCGCAGCACCCTGACCGCCAGCGCGCTGGTATAGCTGTAGCGCGCCGCGTAGGGTTCCCTGGCATTGACCACCACGGTGCCGAAGAAGCGGTCGCCGAGCGTAAACACAAAGGTCGCCGAGCGGTTGACCGAGCGCGATGAAATCAGCCGCCCGCCCGGCCCGTAGACCTGGAAGCGCTGATCGCCGGTGCCGGTCTTGCCCGCCACCGTCAGCGTAGCGCCATTGCGGCCCGGCATGGTGAAGGCACCCCGGATCGACCTGGCGGTGCCGCCTTCCACCACATCGATCATCGAGCGCCGCACCACCGCGGTCACTTCTTCCGGCAGCAGGCGCTTGCCCGGCGCCGGCTGCAGCACGTAGCGCGTGGCATAGGGCGTGCCATCGGCAAAGGCGAGGCTGTACACCGCGGCGTTCTGCGTGGCCATCCCGCCTGACATCAGGATGCCCGCCAGTTCCGCCAGCGCGGCGGGGCGGTCGCCCGAGGCGCCGATGGCGCTGGCATAGGACGGCGTCAGCGAATCGAACGGATAGCCCAGCCGCTGCCAGCGCCGGGCAATGTGCGCGAAGGCGTCCTGCTCCAGCAGCGTGCGGATGCGGTTGTCCTGGCCCGCCTTGCTGTGCGTCTTGAACAGCCACTTGTACACTTCCTGGCGCTCGGCGGTGCTGGCGCGCAGGATCTCCGACAGCGTGGCGTTGGGGTGCTGGTCCAGGTACTCCACCATCCACAGCTCCAGCGGGTGCACCCGCGACAGGTAGCCACGGTCGTTCAGGTTGAACTTGTCCTTGCCGTACTTGCGGTACAGCGCCGGCAGGTCTTCCTTGGCCAGCTGCTTGTCGCCCAGGCGCGCGCGCATGATGCGCACATAGCTTTCCTCATCCAGGGTCGGCCGCGCACTCAGCAACGTCACCGACATGCGCACCGCATTCAGGTGCGGTATGGTCATGCGCACGCGGCCCAGCAGCGTGTCCAGGCGCTGCGCCGAATCCTTGCCGCGGTAGCGCTGGTAGAAACCGGTCATGTAGGCGCTGCCTTCCTGGTCGGCGAAGCGTTCCAGGTACTCGCGCCGGCCGGGCGCGTTGCGGTCCTCGAACAGGTCGCCCATGTCAGGCTTGGCATGGAACATCTCGTAGCGCACGATGTCGCGCATCATGCGGATGAACACCAGGTTGACCGAGTGCTGGAAGCCCATGCGCACGGTCATGATGCGCTCACCCTCCCAGCGCTCGAAATTGGTGAAGCTCTGCAGGCCGCCGCCGGTGTAGAAGCCTTCGCCGGCACTGCCGGAGTACTTGCGCTCCATCGCCGCCTCCAGCATCGGCATCAGCTCGCGCTCGTCCGGCTTGCGCGCCTTCATCAGGTAGTCCACCGCCCAGCGGCTAAGCGCATCCTGGCGCGCCAGGCGCACGGCGGCCAGCTGGTCGCGGCTCATGCCGGCGTAGCGCGCGTTCAGTTCGCTGATGATCTCCAGGTAGGTCACCAGCGTGCGCAGCTTGGCCGTGGAGCCCAGGTTCAGGCGCGCGCCGCTGTTGATATCGAAGGGCTGGTCGATATTGTCGGCCTGCACGCGCACCACGCTGGCGTTGCCCACGCGCTCGTACAACGTGAAGCTGGTCATCAGCTTCGACGGGTCGTCGTTGTCGCGCAGCAGGTTGTGGCCGTACAGGCCCATGGCACGCGCATCAGCCTTGTTGTTCACGCGCTGCAGCGTCTCGGTGATGATGCGCTGCGCTTCGCGGTTGATGGTGCTGTCCACGGTCAGGTCGAGCCGGTCCATGTCGTAGCGGCCCTCCACCCCGGTCAGCCGGGTGATATCGGAGCGCACGCGGTTGACGGCCTTGCGCGTGACAAACGGCTCCTGCGGCGGGCGCTGCGGCGGCGTGGCCTTGTCCAGCGGCTGCGCCAGCGCCGCGTCGCGCAGCTCGGGCGTGATGATGTTGTTGGCCGCCAGCAGGCGCAGGTAGCTGCCGGTCAGCGCATCCAGGTTGGTATCGTCGCGGCGCAGGTGGTAGGACGGGCGGCGCTGCGAGATGATCAGCGACAGCGCGCGCTTGAAGGCCTGCGCCTGGCGCGGTTCAGGGGCGCGCACGTCCATGTCCTTGAGCAGCCGGTTGACCTCGCCGAAATCCTCGCCGTACCAGACCCACAGCGCATCGCCGATGCCGTTGATCTCGCCAAAGCCCTCGCGCGCCGACAGCGGCACGGTGTTCAGGTAGTCCACCACGATGCGCTCGCGTGCACGCTGGGTGTCGGGCCCGTCCAGGTAGGCGCGCAGCGACGCCGACGCCATCTGGCGGAATTTCTCCTGGATCGACGCGGTGCGGCCTTCGGGCGAGTGCCGGTATTTCTCGATCTGCGTGGCCAGCGTGCTGCCGCCGGGCGCGTCATGCGACTTGTCGGCCAGCCGGATCACCTGGTCGAGCACCGCGCGCGACAGCCGGCGCCAGTCCAGCGCCGGGTTCATATTGGGGTATTCCGGATTCAGCAGGCCCTGATTCTCGACATATAGCAAGGCGCTTATCAGCAGCGGCGGCACCGCGCCGAAGTCCGGGTACTGGCGCTGCGGATAACGCTCGAACGCCAGCGTCAGCCCGTTGCAGTCGCGCAGCAGCAGGCCCGCCTGGTTCTTCTCACGGTAGGGCGTGAACAGGCCTTCGTCGATCAGCCGCACCATGTCGGGCGACATGCGCGCCTGCTCGGCGGGCACGTAGCCGCGCTGCTCCAGCCGTTGCGCGAACAGCGGCATGCGGCCGTAGCCCATGCGGGCGTCGTAGGGGCCGGAATGCGGGAAACGGATGCTGTCGCTGGCACCCGGCTGGATCTCGAATGTCAGCCGCTGCCCCAGGCTGCCAATCAGCCGCGCCTGCAAGTGCGAGTTGCGCACTTCGCTTGCGACAAAGCTGTACACGACATAGGCGCCCCCACCAAGGGCGACCGCCAAGCCAGCGAAGATCCAGCCACGACGTGACACGTTTGGGCTTCCCTGTTGGGCCGATGCAGCGCGCAGGGGCTGTCATGCACCGGCTCGAAGCGCAATTTTCTCGCGACGCGCGCACGCCGCGCGCCGCCTGTCTTGATATTAGTAGGAGTAAAGGCAGCCTGCAGCAAGCGCGCGCACGCGTATCGTGCCGTTGCATACAGGCATCACTCCAGGCAGCGCCTGCGCCACATTGCGCCCCTTGTCCGAAACGGTCATCAGGCTGCCTGCGCGCGTGCCACGGGTCGTCCCCCGAACGGGTAACCCGGGTCGTTGTAGCCGTGCGTCGAGGCATGGCCCGGCGACACCAGCGCATCGACCATCGATTCTTCCTCGGGCGTGATGACGGCACGGGGCGCGCCCAGATAGTCCTCGAATTGCGCCAGCGTGCGCGGACCGGCAATGACCGACGAGATGATCGGGTTGGCCAGCACCCACGCCGTGGCGAACTGGCCCGGCGTCAGCCCGCGCCCTTCGGCATGGGCCTTGAGCTGCTGTGCAATCACCAGCGATTCTTCGCGGAACTCAGTTTCCATCATGCGGCGGTCGGCACGGCCGGCGCGCGTCCCCTCGCCCGGTGCCTGCCCGGGCGCGTACTTGCCGGTCAGCACGCCGCGCGCCACCGGGCTGTAGGGCACCACGCCCAGCCCGTAGTGCTCGCATGCCGGCAGGATCTCCACCTCCGGCATCCGGTTCAGCAGGTTGTAGTAGGGCTGGCACGCCACCGGACGCGGCACGCCCAGCTCGCCGCACAGGCGTGCGATTTCCGCAATGCGCCAGCCGCGGAAGTTCGACACCGCCCAGTAGCGGATCTTGCCGCTGCGCACCAGGTCGCCCATTGCCCGCACCGCCTCTTCCAGGTTCGTGCCGGGATAGTCGCGGTGCAGGTAGAGAATGTCGATGTAGTCCGTCGCCAGCCGGTGCAGGCTGTCCTCCACCGCGCGCAGGATCCAGGTCCGCGAATAGTGCCCGTGGTTGGGCGCCGCCTGCATCGCGTTGCCCAGCTTGGTGGCAAGCACCCAGTCGTGGCGGTTGGCGGTCAGCAGGCGCCCGACCATCTGCTCCGACGCGCCCTTGGTGTATACGTCGGCGGTGTCGATGAAGTTCACGCCGTGGTCGCGCGCGCTGGCGACGATGCGGGCGGCTTCGACCTCATCGGTCTGGTCGCCGAACATCATGGTGCCCAGGCAAAGTGCCGAAACGCGCAGGTTGCTGGCGCCGAGGCGGCGGTAGGGCATGGTTGTGGCAGGCATGGTGGCTCCTTCGGATGGGGTGGGATGGCGTCGGGGTGGTAGAAGCAAAGGGCACAGGCGGAAATGGAAGGCTGTGACCACGGTTCCACATTTTGCCGCGAGTTGGCGTAGCTTGCTGGCCCCCTGCCGCTTTCTGTGCGGCCCATCGATAATCCAGCCCGGGAGAATTGGTTTCAATATGTTGCAGGCCGGCCAACGGGAGCCAATTTGCAGTCATATTCTTGCGTTTGCCGCGTGGGGATGACGCTTTGCCCGACCCTCGCCGCCTTCCCCATGCACTTGAAGAGAAGAATCGAACCTTATGAAAACGGAAACCACGGATGTCGTCATCATCGGCGCAGGGCCCGCGGGCTCGGTCGCGGCCGGCTTGCTGCGCAAGCATGGGATTCCGGTGCTGGTGATCGAGAAGGAGACGTTCCCGCGCTTTTCCATCGGCGAAAGCCTGCTGCCGCAGAGCATGGCCTACATCGAAGAGGCAGGCATGCTGCGCGCGGTGGTGGAAGCGGGCTTCCAGTACAAGAACGGCGCCGCCTTCTCGCGCGGCGACCAGCAGACCGCCTTCGACTTCCGCGAGAAATTCTCGCCCGGCTGGGGCACCACCTACCAGGTACAGCGCGCACGCTTTGACAACGTGCTGATCCGCGAGGCGGCGCGCCAGGGCGCCGAGGTGCGCTTCTCGCACCTGGTCGAGGACGTCGACGTCAGCGGCACGCAGCCGGAGGTGACCGTGCGTGCGCCGGACGGCAGCCGGTACATGGTGCGTGCGAAGTTCCTGCTCGATGCCTCCGGCTTTGGCCGCATCTTGCCGCGCCTGCTGCAGCTGGAATCGCCGTCGGGCTTTCCGGTGCGCAGCGCGCTCTTCACACACGTCGAAGACCGCATCGCGCCGGGCGCCTTCGACCGCAACAAGATCCTGATCAGCGTGCATCCGCAACACCCGGACGTCTGGTACTGGACCATCCCGTTCTCGGACGGCCGCTGCTCGCAGGGCGTGGTTGCCGAGAAAGCATTCCTGGACCGCTATACCGGCACCGAGACCGAACGGCTGCGTGCGCTGGTGGCCGAGGAACCCGGCCTGGCAAAGCTGCTTGGCAATGCACAGTGGGACACCCCGGCGCGCCAGATCGCCGGCTATTCGGCCAATGTGAAGTCACTGTGGGGCAACGGCTATGCGCTGCTTGGCAATGCCGGGGAATTCCTGGACCCGGTGTTCTCGTCCGGCGTGACCATCGCCTTCAAGTCGGCCAGCCTGGCGGCGCAATGCCTGGTGCGCCAGCTTGCCGGCGACACCGTGGACTGGGACAAGGACTTCGCGCAGCCGCTCAAGGCCGGCGTGGACTGCTTCCGCGTCTTTGTCGAAGCCTGGTACGAAGGCCGCTTCCAGCAGTTGATTTTCCATCCCAATGCCAACTCCGAGATCCGCGACATGATCTCGTCGATCCTGGCCGGCTACGCGTGGGACCGCAGCAACCCCTTCGTGGCCGAGCCGCGCCGCCGGCTGGCGGTGCTGGAAGAATTCTGCCGCGTATGATGCGCCGCATCCGCGCGCGTTCCGCTTTCGCGCCTGCGCCCGCAGAGGACTTTTTTCAAGGACACCAGGTATGACTAATCCGACCGTGCTGGTAACGGGATCGTCGCGCGGCATCGGTCGCGCCATCGCCCTGCGGCTGGCCCGCGACGGCTACGACGTGGTGGTGCATTGCCGCTCGCGCCGCGACGAAGCCGACTCCGTCGCCGACGCGGTGCGCGCCTGCGGCCGCAAAGCCCGCGTGTTGTGCTTCGACGTGGCCCGGCGCGAGGAAGCCGCCGCCGCGCTGCTGGCCGATATCGCCGCGCATGACTGCTACTACGGCGTGGTGTGCAACGCCGGCCTGGCGCGCGACGCGGCCTTCCCGGCCATGAGCGGCGCCGAATGGGACGAGGTGGTGCATACCAACCTCGACGCCTTCTACAACGTGCTCAACCCCGTGGTGATGCCGATGGTGCAGCGGCGCCAGCCAGGGCGCATCGTCACGCTGTCGTCGGTCTCGGGCCTGGTGGGCAACCGCGGCCAGACCAACTACAGCGCGGCCAAGGCCGGCATCATCGGCGCCACCAAGGCGCTGGCGATCGAACTTGCCAAACGCGCCATCACGGTCAACTGCGTGGCGCCCGGACTGATCGACACCGACATGGTCGAGCAGCACGTGCGCGACGAGGCGCTGCGCATGATCCCGGCGCGGCGGCTCGGCACGCCCGACGAAGTGGCCGCGACCGTGGCCTTCCTGATGTCGCCCGACGCCGGCTATATCACGCGCCAGGTGATCTCGGTCAACGGCGGGATGTTCGGATGAAGCGCGTCGTCCCCAGCGTGGCCCGATGAACGGCGTCAGCATCTTCTTCCTGCAGGCGATGCTGGTGGTCGCGCTGCCCTACCTGCTGTGGCGCGGTGCCGGCCTGCGCTCGGTGTTTCCGCTGGTCGGCGTGCAGGTGCTGGCCGGCATCGTGCTGGGGCCGTCGGTGTTCGGGCAGCTGGCGCCACAGGGCTGGACCGCGCTGTTCGGGCCCGAGCGCCTGCCGATGCTGTCCGGCCTGCAGTGGCTGGCGGTGACGCTGTTCTGCTTCCTGACCGGCCTGCACCTGCGCGAAGACAGCGTGCCCGCGCACTGGCGCGCGACCTTGCAGATCTCGCTGGGCAGCATTGCGGCGCCGTTCGCGCTGGGCGCCGCTGCCGGCTGGTGGATGACCACGGCCGGCTGGCCGGTCGCCGGGGAACTGGCCAGCCCCTACTGGTTTGCCTGCGCCATGGGCATCTGCACCGCTGTCACGGCGCTGCCGGTGCTGGGTGCGCTGCTGCGCGAAATGCGCCTGACCGGCACCCGCCTGGGCCAGCTGGCCTTGCGCTGCGCGGCCGTCAACGATGCCTGGGTGTGGCTGTTCCTGACCCTGGTGCTGCTGCAGCATGGCGGCCACGACGGCGCCAGCGCCCTCACCGTGGCGGCCCGCGCCGGTGCCTACCTGGCGTTCATGTTCCTGGCGGTGCGCCCCGCCCTGGCATGGCTGCTGCGCCGCCGCGAGCCTGAGACCGAGCTGCTGCTGGCGATGGCGCTGTTCCTGGTGCTGGCGTCGGCATTCCTGGGCGAACTGGCCGGGCTGCACCATGTGATGGGCGGCTTCGTCGCCGGACTGGTATGGCCCGCACGTGAAGCACAGCGTGTGCGCCAGCAGCTCGAACCGGTCACGGTGGTGGTGCTGCTGCCCTTCTTCTTCCTCGCCGCCGGGCTGCGCACCGAGATCTCGCTGGAAAACCCGAGGACGCTGTGGATCGCGGCACTGTCGCTGGCCATCGCGATCGCCGGCAAGATGGCCGGCGTCGCGCTGCCCGCGCGCCGCGCCGGCATGTGCTGGCGCGAATCGCTGGCGCTGGGCACGCTGCTGCAGACCAAGGGCCTGGTCGAGGTGGTGGTGCTGACCGTGCTGCTGGACGCGCGCATCATCAGCACCGCGGCGTTTTCGGGGCTGTTGCTGATGGCACTGGCCAGCACGCTGCTGGCGCGGCCGTTGACGATGCTGGTGGCGCGGGGCCGGTTGCATTAAGCGCCATCCGGCCGCTCACACCGGGGTCAACCCCGGCAACGCCGCAATCGCCTGCGCCAGGTAGTCCAGCAACACCCGCACCCGCGCCGGCTGGTAGCGCCGCGACGGATAGACCAGGAAGGCTTCCTGCGCCAGACCGCTCCAACGTGGCAACACGCGCTGCAAGGCACCGCTGTCGAGCAGGTCCTGCACCAGCCATGCCGGCGTCATGCCAAAGCCGGCGCCGGCCAGGAAGCTCTCGCGCATCGCCAGCGAGTTGTTGACGCGGTAGCGGCAGGGCGCGCTGACCGGCGCCTGCCCGCCGGGCCCGTCGAGCACGATCTCGTCGCCGGCGGCCAGCCAGGCGAAGCGCAGGATCTGGTGCCACGCCAGGTCGGCCGGCTGCCGGATGCGAGGATGGCGTGCGAGGTAATCGGGCGAGGCCACCAGCAGCCGCGGCGACACCGCGATGCGGCGCGCAACCACGTTGGGCGGCAGCGAGGCGCCGAGGCGCACCGCGATGTCGACGCCCTCCTCCACCAGGTCGACAAAGCGGTCATCGAACAGCAGCTCCACCTCCACCTCCGGATAGCGCTGCTGGAACGCCAGCACCAGCGCATTGAGCCGCAGCACGCCGAAGCTGGCCGGCGCGCTGACGCGCACCCGCCCGGCCGGGTGCGCGGACATGCCACGCGCATCGCTGACCGCCTCGCCGTATTCATCCAGCACGCGGCGCGCACGGTCATAGAAGCGCCGCCCCGCCTCGGTCGGCGACAGGCTGGTGGTGCTGCGCTCCAGCAGCCGCACGCCCATGTCTTTCTCCAGCGCGGCCACGACCTTGCTGATGGTCGGCTGGGTCGACTGCTGCTCGCGCGCCACCGCCGACAGGCTGCCCAGCTCCACGGCGCGCACGAAGACCTGCATTGCTCTGATGGTGTCCATGCCGTTCCTTGTGCCCACCCATTCCATCATGGCATGAGCGATATGCCATTCTGCCCGCTACCTGTCATTTCAGGAATACCCTACCTTGGGCGTCATCCCGGCACCAACGCCGGTCCACGAGCCGAGGCAAACCCATGTTTCGCATTCCCCGCATCCTGCGCCGCCTGACTGCGCTGACGTTCTCCGCCACCCTCGCCAGCACCGCGGCGCTGGCCAGCCCCTTGCAGGACCCGGCCTGGCTGACCAGCTGGATGGCAAGCCAGCAGCCGGTGTGGCAGCCCGGCGCCCAGCCGCTGCCGACCGGCGTGCCCACGGTGCTGTCCGGCCAGACGCTGCGCCAGGTAGTGCGGCTCAGCGTGGGCGGCAAGCGCGTGCGCGTGGTGCTGTCCAACCCCTACGGTCGCCATCCGGTCGCGGTCGGCGCGGCGCAACTCGCGCGCCATGCCGGCGGCGGCAGTATCGATGCGGCGGGCAGTCGCGCGGTGACGTTCGGCGACAGTGCGTCAGTGATCATTCCGGCTGGCCAGTCCGTGGCAAGCGATCCGGTCGCCATCGACGCCCCGGCGCTGGGCGAACTGGCACTCAGCCTCTACCTGCCGCAAGCCACCGCGATCGAGTCGTTCCATTGGGATGGGCGCCAGACCGCGTGGCTCGCGGCCGGCAACGCGACCACGCAGGCCACGCTGCCTGCGCCGCAGTCGTTCAGCGCACGCATCCTGCTCAGCGAGGTGCAGGTCGATGCGCCCGGGCATGCCGCCGCCGTGGTGGCCATCGGCGATTCGATCACCGAAGGCAACGGCTCCACCCCCGACACCAACCGCCGCTGGCCGGACGTGCTGGCACAGCGTGCGGCCGGCAACGGCGTGGCTGTGCTCAATGCCGGCATCTCCGGCGGCCGGCTGCTGCGCGATGGCATGGGGGAGTCCGCGCTGGCGCGACTGGATCGCGACGTACTGAGCCAGCCGCATGTGCGCACCGTGATCGCGGCGATCGGCATCAACGATATCGCCTGGCCGGGCTCCACCTTTGCACCGGGCGATGCGGTGCCGCAGGCCGCCGAGCTGATCGAGGGTTACCGCCGCCTGATCGCGCGCGCCCAAGCGCGCGGCGTGCGCGTGATCGGCGCCACCATCACGCCGTTTGCGGGGGCGCTGCGCGATACGCCGATCCGCGGCTATGACAGCCCGGGCAAGGAAGCGGTGCGGCTGGCGGTCAACGACTGGATCCGCAACGGCGGCGCGTTCGATGCGGTGGCGGATTTCGACGCCGCGGTGCGCGATCCCGCGCGCCCGCAGGCGCTGCTGCCGGCGTTCGACAGCGGCGACCACCTGCATCCTGGTGACGCGGGCTATCGCGCCATGGCGGCGCAGATCGGGCTGACGCTGTCTGAGCTTGCCCGTCAGTCCCGCTCCGGCGCACCCGGTGGAAAGAGCGGGCGGTAAGGCCGCGCCTCGTCCACCGCGCGCGCGAACGATGGCCGCGCCAGCAGCCGGTTGCGGTAGGCGCGCACGTTGCCGCACGCATCGGGGATCGGATGCACCCAGTCCGCATAGAACAGCGACGGCGCGGCCGAGCAATCGGCCAGCGTAAAGGCGTCACCCGCGGCCCATTCCCGGCCGGCCAGCGTTGACTCAAGCCACGCGTAGGCCGAATCGAGCAACTTGCGTGCCTCGGCCACGCCATAGGCATCGCGGTGCTCCGCCGGGCGCAGGTAGTCGGCCACGATGCGCTGCATCGGCGTCATCACGTACTGGTCGAAGAAGCGGTCGAGCATGCGCACTTCCAGCGCCGCGTCGGGCGACTCTGGCAGCCAGCGCACGGGGCCGCGGTGATGCTGGTCCAGGTAGTCGATGATGATGCTCGATTCGAGCACCGTGCGGCTGCCGTCCACCAGCACCGGCATGCGCTTGAGCGGCCACAGTCTGGCGAGTTCGTCCATGTTCTGCGCGTGTTCTGGCGACAGCATCCGGAACTCGAAGGGAATGGCGTTCTCGTACAGCGCAACCAGGACCTTCTGGCAATAGGATGAAAACGGGTGGGCGTACAGCTCCATCGTGGTCTCCAGTGGTGATCTTCGGTGGTGGTCGGCGCGACTACCGCTGCGCCGCAAAGCGATCGGTCGCGGCAATCAGCTGGTCCATGATGCCCGGCTCGGTCCACGCATGGCCGGCGCCTTCGATCAGGTGAAAATCGGCATTGGGCCACGCCTGGTGCAGCGCATAGGCATAGCGCACCGGGCACGGCATGTCATAGCGGCCGTGCACGATCACGCCGGGGATGTCGGCCAGCTTGTGCGCGTCGCGCAGCAGCTGCCCGTCTTCCAGCCAGCAGCGGTGCGTGAAGTAGTGGTTCTCCAGCCGCGCGAACGCCAGCGCGAAGTGCCCGTCGTCATGCTTGGCGCTGTTGCCGGCGTCCGGCAGCAGCGTGATGGTCTCGCCTTCCCACACGCTCCATGCGCGCGCCGCTTCCACCTGCTTGTCCTGGTCGTCACCGGTCAGCAGCTTGCGGTACGCGGCCATCATGTTGCCGCGCTCGGCCTCGGGCACCGGCGCCTGGAAACGCGCCCACTTGTCGGGGAACATCTCGGACACGCCGTATTGGTAATACCAATCCAGCTCCGCCTGCGACACCGTGTAGATGCCACGCAGCACCAGCTCGCTGACGCGCTGCGGGTGCTTCTGCGCGTAGGCCAGCGCCAGCGTCGAGCCCCAAGAGCCGCCGAACACCAGCCAGCGCTCCACGCCGGCCAGCACGCGCAGGCGCTCGATATCGTCGACCAGGTGCCAGGTGGTGTTGGCCTCCAGCCCGGCATGCGGCGTCGAACGCCCGCAGCCGCGCTGGTCGAACAGCAGCACGTCATAGCGCGCCGGGTCGAACAGCCGCCGGTGGTCCGCGGAGATCCCGCCACCCGGCCCGCCATGCAGGAACACCGCCGGCTTGGTGCCGGGCGTGCCCACGCGCTCGTAGTAGATGACATGCCCGTCGCCGACATCCAGCGTGCCGGTTTGATAGGGCTCGATTTCGGGATAGAGGGTGCGCAAGGCGGGCATGGATATGGGGCTACGGAGATCGGGAGCCACAGTGTACGCCGGAGGGAATCGCCTTGCCGCAGGGGGCAGGCTGGAGCGCTATACGCGCTCTAGCACGCGATGCGGCGGAGGCGGCAGGCTGACCGAGATGGCATCGCCGGGACGCACCACGCCGCCAGTGACCACGACGCCCATGACACCAGCCTTGCGGACCAGCGTGCCGTCCTCGGCCCGCCCCAGCACCTGCGCCAGCAAACCCGGCCGGAACGCTTCGATCTGCCCGCAGGGGTTGCGCAGGCCGGTCAGCTCGACCATGGCGCTGGCGCCAAGCTGCAGCCGCGTGCCGACGGGCAGCGCGTGCAGGTCCAGGCCTTGCGTGGTGATGTTCTCGCCCAGGTCGGCAGGCCCGATGTCGAAACCGGCGCGGTGCAGTTCGGCGTGGAGCTCCGTGCCGATCAGGTGGACCTGACGCAGGTTGGGCTGGGTAGGATCCACGCGCACCCGCGAGCGGTGCTTGACGGTCTGGCCGGCATGGGCGTCGCCTTCTATGCCCAGCCCTGCAAGCAGCCGGATCTCGTTGCGCAATTGCTTAGAGAAATCATGCGTTGCAGCGCAAGCAACGGCAAGGACAGTGGGCGGTGTGGTCAATCGATTCTCGCGCGCGACAGGTCGATATCAACCAGTAGCCAGACACCACCCTCGTACTGCCGGCTATCAACCCAGCGTTGCAGGTCGGACGGCGCGGGGATCGGTTCGCCATCGGCGAAGTGCGCTTCTACTGCCTCCTGGACTTTGGCAGGAATGTCCGACCAATCGTCGGCAGCGGAGAAGCAGCCCGGGAAATCGGGCAAGGTGATGCCGTGCGCGCGGGTCGCGTCACCGGGCTCGATATGGACGGGATATAGCATGGGCAATCACCTGGCGACACGCAAGCCTTGCTCAGAATTGTGTAACTCTACAATAGCCCGGCCCTTAACCGGCGAACACCGCCTTCACCCAGTCCCTCAGCAACCGCGTAGCGGGACGCTCGGCGGCGCGCTCGCTGTAGACAAGGTCATAGCGGAAGCTCTCCAGCGACAGCCCGAACGGCTGCACCAGCACGCCCGAGGCCAGCTCTTCCGCGACCAGCGTCAGGCTGAGCAAGCCGACCCCCTGCCCCGCGATGGTGGCCTGCACGGCGTGGATCTCGTCGGTGAAGCTGAGGCCGGCCTGCGGATCGGTGACCTCGACGCCGGCCTGCGCCAGCCACTGGCGCCATACCGGTGCACGCTCGTCATCGCGCGCGCCGGCGCCCCACTCGAAGTGCACCAGCGTGGCGTGCTTCAGGTCCTGCATGCTGGCCAGTTTCAGGCCCGGGCTGCAGACCGGCGCAAACCGGTCGCAGAACAACGGCTCGACCACGAGGCCGGGATAGCTGCCGCTTCCGTAGCGGATGGCAGCGTCCGCATCGTGGTCCAGGTCGACGATCTGGTCCGACGCATCCAGGCGCAGCGTCCAGTCAGGATAGGCCGCGCGGAACTGGCCGGCGCGCGGTGCCAGCCGCTTGGCCATGAAGGCAACCGTCGACGTCAGCGTGGCAACGTTGGTCTGTCCGCTGCGCTGCACCGCCAGCACGGCGCGCTCCATCCCGTCCAGGCCGTCCCGCACCGCGGGGAACAACTGATGCCCGGCAGGCGTCAGGCGCACCTTGCGGGTCTGGCGCTCGAACAGCTTCACGCCAAGGCTCTCTTCCAGCAAGCGGATCTGGTGGCTGACCGCCGTCGGCGTGACGTGCAGTTCGTCCGCCGCGTGCTTGAAGCTGGCGCGCCGGGCGGCGGCTTCGAAGGTGCGCAGGGCACCCAGGGGCGGCAGTTTGCGCAAGCCTCCTCCTTAGATGAGATGTATTCATGTATCGACTGAAGAGCAACCATTTGTCGCGACCTCATTCCGCTCCGATACTCGATCCATCGGATGGCCACCCAGGCGACCAGGTGAATTCTACTAAATCATCTACCGGAGTCAGCAATGCTGCTGGAACAAGTCCACACCCAACCCGACCCCTATGCTCCCTATCTGCTTTCGCAAGCCATCCGGGCCGGCGGCTTCCTCTTTGTCTCCGGCCAGGCCGGGGTTGGCGACGATGGCGCCATCGTGGGCCGTGACGACTTCGATGCCCAGGCCGAGCAGGCGTTCAGCAACCTCAGGCGCGCGCTGCAGGCGGGCGGCTCGGGGCTGGACCGCGTGGTGAAGGTGACGATCTTCCTGACGTCGATGGCACACTTCCCGAAGATCGTCGAACTGCGCCGCAAATGGTTCTCTGCCCCCTATCCGGCCGACACCATCGTCGAGGTCTCGGCGCTCTACTCGCCGGACGCGAAGATCGAGATCGAAGCCATCGCCCTGGCCGCAGGGGTCGCGCAATGACCACGCCCGCCACCCCCTCGCTGTTCGATACGCTGGCGCTAAACGGCGTGCCGCTGCGCAACCGGCTCGTGGTGGCGCCGATGACGCGCATCAGCGCCACCGCCGCAGGCGTTCCCACCGAGGCCATGACCCGCTACCACGCAGGCTTCGCCCGCGGCGGCTTTGGCCTCATCGTCACGGAGGGCATCTATACCGACCGTGCCTACGCCCAGGGCTATGCGGGCCAGCCCGGTTTGACGGACGCGCAGCAAGTGGCCGCGTGGCGCCGGGTCGTTGCCGCGGTCCACCAGCAGGGCGGGCGCATCGTGGCGCAGCTGATGCATGCCGGCGCGCTGTCGCAAGCCAACCGCTTCCGCGACGACACGGTCGGGCCCTCGGCCGTGCAGCCCAAGGGGCAGCAGATGACCGTGTATGCCGGCAAGGGTCCATACCGGATGCCGCGCGCCATGGAAGAGGCAGACATCCTGCAGGCCATCGAAGGCTTTGCGCAGGCCGCCCGGCTGGCCCGTGACGCGGGTTTCGACGGCGTTGAAATCCACGGTGCCAATGGCTATCTGCTGGATCAGTTCCTGACGGACTATACGAATCAACGCCAGGACGCCTGGGGCGGCAGCATCGCGCAGCGCATGCGCCTGCTGCTGGAAACCGCCCGTGCGGTGCGCGTTGCCGTAGGAGCTGGCTTCCCCGTCGGCGTGCGCATCTCGCAAGGCAAGGTGAACGATTTCGCCCACAAGTGGCCGGAAGGCGCGGAGGGCGCGGCCGCCGTTTTCTCCGCGCTTGGGGCGAGCGCCGTGGACTACCTCCACGTGACGGAGTACGAGGCATGGATGCCCGCCTTCGCGGACGACGGCGCGACGCTGGTGCAGCTTGCACGCCGTGCCGCGCCCGGGCTCGCGATCGTGGCCAACGGCAGCCTGCATGAGCCATCGCGCGCGACCGGCCTGCTGGACGATGGCGCCACGCTGGTCGCGCTCGGTCGCGGCGCCCTTGCGAATCCGGACTGGCCGGTGCTGGTGCGCGAGGGTCAGCCGGTACGGCCATTCGATGTTGCCGTTCTCGCGCCGCTGGGCAACATCAAGGATGCCGAGCTGGCGCTGCGCGAAGCAGGCCGCCAGGCGGTCACGCCGGGCTGACGGTCGCAACCGCCACGGCCTCCACCTCGACCTTCAGCCCGAAATGCAGCGGGCCGGTGGGCACCACGGCCCTGGCCGGAAGCGCGTCGCCGGCCCATGCGGCGTAGATCGCGTTGAAGGCGGGCCAGTTGTCCATCGTGTCCACGTAGACGCGCACCTGTACCAGCGCCGCGATGCTGCTGCCGGCGGCAAGCAGTGCGGCCTCGACGTTGGCCAGCGCCTGTTGCGCCTGTGCGGCGAACGACGCGTCGACCAGCTTGTGCCCGTCCGGTGCAATCGGCAACTGGCCGGAGATAAAGACCAGGCCGCCGGCGACCGTGGCATGGCTGTAGTGGCCGCCTGGTGCGGCGAGCGAAGCGGGACTGACTGTGCGTACCGCGCGGTGTTCATCGTTGTGCTTACCAGCCATGCAGACGGCTCCATTCGGTGGCAGCGCCATCCTCGGCAATGGCGTGGTAGGTGGGAAACTGCGCCCCGGTGGCGCAGGCGTGGTTGGGCAGGATGCGCAGCACCGTGCCGACGGGCAAGCGTGCAGCGATATCCGGATCAGGCGTGCCTTCGCGCGAGAGGATGCCATGCTCCTGGTTGGCGCCGCTGAGAATGTAGCCGGGCATGACGGTGCCGTCGATGGCGCAGGCCTGGCCGTAGCCGAAGTCGTGCTTCTGCTTCTGCGTGCCACGGTCGCGGCTCATGGCCATCCAGCCGGCATCGACGATGGCCCAGCCCTTTTCCGGCTGGTGTCCGATCACGGTGGTCAGCACGCTCAGCGCCATCTCGTCTTCGGTGCAGACGCCGACATTGCGCATGACCAGGTCAAAGAACACATAGACCCCCGCGCGCACCTCGGTCACGCCCTCCAGGCTGGCTGCCGACAGCGCGGTCGGGGTCGAGCCCACGCTGACCTCCGCGCACGGCAGGCCCGCCTCGCGCAGCCGCGTGGCGGCGCGCACGCAGCCGGCACGCTCTTGCTCGGCCATGGCCGCAAGCGCCGCGAGCGTGTCCAGGTCATAGCTGGAGCCGGCGTGCGTCATCACCCCGCCCAGACGCACATCGCCATCATGCAGCACGCGCGCCACGTCGATCAGCGCGGGGTCGTCGGGGCGGATGCCGGAGCGGTGGCCATCGGTATCGATTTCGATCCAGACCTCGAACGCCTCGCGGTGTGCGTTGCAGAAGGCGACGATGACGCGGGCGGACTCCACGCTGTCGGTAACGATCTTGAGGTCGCAGCCGCGGCGGCGCAGCGCCAGCGCCTGGGGCAGCTTGCTCGCTACCATGCACACGCCATAGAGGATGTCGGTGATGCCGGCGTCGAAGAAGTGCGCGGCTTCCTTCAGCGTGGAGACGGTGATGCCGCTTGCGCCCGCATCGATCTGCGCGCGCACGACCGGCGTGCATTTGCTGGTTTTGGCATGCGGGCGGAAGCGCACGCCGAGAGCATCCATGCGCGCCTGCATGCGGTGGATATTGCGCAGCATGCGCGGGGTGTCGATCACTGCCGCAGGCGTTTCCAGGCTGCGCAGCGTGGCGGAGGAATCAGGCATGTTGTCGTTGGCGATGGTCGGTTCAGGAGGGCCGTGGCCCGGTTCAGTCGGCAAACTGCCCCTTGGCCTTCTGAGGTTGCCAGTGTAGGTAGCAGATGGTCGCTCGTGGTTAAATCCAGGAACATCAATCGTTAAGCTGAAGTGAATGATCCAGATCGAGGACCTGCGCCTGGTCGAGGCGCTGGCGCAGTCGCCTTCGCTGAGCGCGGCGGCGCGCTCGCTGAACGTGACGCCGCCCGCGTTGTCGGCCCGCCTGCGCAAGCTGGAGGCGACACTGGGCCTGGCGCTGGCGACCCGCACCGCCAGGCGGCTGAGCCTGACACCGGAGGGTGAGCGCTTCGCGCGCGAGGGTGCGTCCCTGCTTGCACAGCTCGACGCCTTGCCCGAGTCGTTCCGGCGCGAGGACAGCCGGCTGACGGGCACGCTGCGAATTGCCGCGCCGTTCGGCTACGGACGCCACCATGTGGCCCCGCTGCTGGCGCGCTTCGCCCAGCTGCATCCCGACCTGCGCCTGCAGCTTGACCTGCGCGAAACGCCCTGGCCCGACCGGCATGACTCGGACGCTGTCATCCATATCGGCGCCGTGCGCGATTCGTCCTGGATTGCGCGCACGCTTGCGTCCAATACGCGCTGGCTGTGCGCCAGCCCCGCCTACCTGCGCCAGCGCGGCACGCCCGCCGTGCCGCGCGACTTGCTCGAGCATGCCTGTATCTGCATCCGCGAGAATGACGAGGACGTGACGCTTTGGCGCTTGCGCCGGGCCGGCACCGGGCGGCGTGCGTCGGCGCGCGAGAGCGTGCGCGTGGTGCCGGCCTATACCAGCAATGACGGCAGCGTGGCGCGGGCCTGGGCCGAACAGGGGCTCGGACTGGTGCTGCGCTCGGAATGGGACGCCGCCGACGCGGTGGCGCGCGGCGCGCTGGTGCGCGTGCTGGCAGACTGGGAATTCGACAGCGCGCCGGTGACGCTGCTGGTTCCTACGCGACGGGGACGCACGGCCCGCGTGCAGGCGCTGATGCAGTTCCTGGAAGAGGCACTGGGAAGTGGCAAGCGGGACCAGGTGCCGGCACGCCGGGCCCGTCCGCCAGGCTGACGCCTTATCCCGCTACCCCGCTGCGTGATCCCTGCGCCAGTTGGCCGGCGCCATCCCGAACTGCGCCGAAAACCACCGTGTAAACGAACTGGCCGACCCATACCCCAGCAACTGCGACACCCGCAGCAGCGAATAGCGCGGATTCTCCACGTACCGTCGCGCCAGTTCGCGCCGCACGTCGTTCAGGATCTCAGTAAAGGTCTCGCCCGCGTCGTCGAGCTGGCGCTGCATGGTGCGCAGGCTCAGGCCCAGGCCTTCCGCCACGGCTTCACAGGTGGCGCGGCCCATCGGCAGCATCAGGTAGATCGCGGCGCGCACTTCATGGCCGATGGATTGCGGGTTGGCGCGGGGCAGCGTGTCGATGAACTGCTGCGCGTAGCGTGCCATGACCGGGTCCGCCGTCGGGTTCGGCGCGTCGAGATCGGCCGCGCGGCAGATGATGCCATTGCTGTCCGCGTTGAATTCCAGCGGGCAACCGAACAGGCGGCGATGGATGCGCAGGTCGGCCGGCGCCGCATGCGTGAAGCTCACGCCGATCGGCTGCCAGCGCGGGCCCAGCAGCAGCGCGCACATGCGGAAGACGACACCGATGGCCAGCTCGGTGGCCTGCCGCGAAGGCGCGTCGCTGAGCACTTCCTGCCGGATGACCACCGCGCTGCCGGCATCCTCGAGCAACAGCGCCACCGAGTCGTTGACCAGGTGCCGGTAGCGGATGGTGGTGGCCAGCGCGGCACGCAGCGTGGGCTGCTGGCTGATCAGCAGGCTCATCACGCCAAAGTCCGACAGCTGGCGCGACTCCGCCATGCGCAGCCCGAAGGTCGGGCAGGCCGACGCCTGCGCGGCGGCTTCCAGCAGTGCCACGCAGGCGCTGACCGGGACGCGCTGGTCGGGATCGTCCAGCCAGGCCCGCCGCAGCCGCGCCTGGCGCAGCAACGGCTGCGGGTCCAGGCCGAGGTCGCGAGAAACCTCGAGGAAGTTGGTCAGTGCGGCAGCACGTATCAGGGTTTCCAAGCCAGCGTTGCCTTGCGATGAGATGTCAGTCGGGGGCGCGGTCTGCCCGCCGCAGCAGCGATCATAGGGCCGCATGGCATGAAATGCAAAGTCATCGGGAGCCAATGCAACGCCGACCGGGGCAGCAACAGTTCTCTACTTCCCCGAGTTCGACGAGAACACCCGCGCGGCCACCTTGTACACGACGGGCACCACCGGCGATCACAAGGGTGTGTGCTACAGCCATCGCGACATCAACCTCGGATGAGGCTGCCCTTTTGCGTTGCCGGGAACGGACTCAGGGTTGGATATTGAACGCCTTGACGATACCGGCATTGCGCTCGAACTCCGCGCGCACTGATTCGCTCAGTTGCGGCAGGGGCTGCGCCGACAGCGGCTCATAGCCGAGCGCCTCCATCCGGTCACGCACCTTGGCGGAAGCCGCGGCCTTGTAGGCAGCCGCGTGGATCTTCTCGGCCAGTTCGGGCGACAGCTTCGACGACGCAATCACGCCCACCCAGTTGCTGAACTCCATGTCGGGGTAGCCCAATTCCGCAAAGGTCGGCACCTGCGGCAGCAGCGCCGAGCGGGTCTTCGACGCCACGGCATAGACCTGCACCTTGCCGGCACGGATCATCGGCAGCGAGGTCACCATGCCGTCGTACATCACCGCGATCTGATTGCCCATCACCTGCGTCAGCGCCGGCGCGGAACCGGCAAAGGGCACATGCTGCAAGTCGATCCCGGCCTTCTGGTTCATGATCATGCCGGCGTAGTGCGAAGCGGTGCCGGCGCTGTACGAGGCAAAGCTGAGCTTGCCCGGATTGGCCCGGGCGTAGCTGACCAGGCTCTTCAGGTCCTTGGCCGGCAGGCCAGGCGCGCCAATCATCACCATGCGCGAACGCGCCACGGCGGCGATGGGCCTGACGTCTTTCAGCGGGTCGAACCCCTGCTTGAGCACATGCGGGATCTCGGTCAGCACATTGCTGGCGGTGACCATGATGGTCTGGCCATCAGCGGGCGCGGCCAGCATGGTGGTAATGGCAATGCCGCCGCCGGCGCCCGGCTTGTTGTCGACCACGACGGGGTGGCCAAGGTCCGCCGACAGCTGGTCTGCCAGCAGGCGGGCAAGCACGTCCATGGTGCCGCCCGCGGGGGCGGGCACCAGCATCCGGACCGGCTTGCTGGTCCAGGCCATGGCAGCGGGGGCCGCCAGCGCCAGGCCGGCAGCCACGGCAGCGATGCGCAGCAGGAATGAAGGGTGGGTGGGCATGTTGTCTCCGTTATGTAGTATGGATCTTCTGTCCAGCGTTGCCCGGCGCGGCGTCACCGTGTGGTGAGCGCGATGCCTGGCAGGGGTGGGGAAGCGGGAGACGCGCGGGCCAGCGCCCGGAGCATTGCCTCCAGCAAGGCACGCGGCCCGTAGCGACACACTGCCCGCGGCGGGCCGGCGCCGCCGCCAGAACTTGCGCGCGTTCGGCTTCGCTCATCTGCGCCCAGCGCCCGATTTCCAGCCGTGTCCTGGCGCAGCCCTGGCAATAGCGGTTGGCGAGGTCCATGCGGCAGATGTTGATCGTTCTTCAGCAGCGACTCGGCGGTCAGCGTGCAGCCGTCCGGCGCGCGATGCACGAAGTTGAAGAAGTTGAACGGGTTGGGGCCATCAAAGCCGCCGCCGATGCCGATCCAGGTCAGGTTCAGCGGACCCTTGTAGTGGCCTGCGCGGACCATGCGCACCAGCGTTTCCAGCGCTTGCATGCCGGTCAGCTGGGGCGCAGCGTGTCATCTCCTCCTTGGTTGCCCGGCCTTTCCGGCCGGATTCTTTTGTTGTGCCGCGGACGCGGCGAGGTCACGAATCGTGCGTGACCAGGGTGCCCAGCTCCGCCAGCAAGTCATGGGCACGCGGCCACGGGCCGTAGCCCGCTGCAGGGTTGAGGTGGCCGACGTTGCCCAGGTCCACCAGCCGGCTGCCCCATGCGGCGGCCATCTCGGTGACGCGCGCATGGCTGGCCAGCGGGTCGTTTCCGCTGGCAGCAACCAGGCTGGGAAACGACAAGCGCGCGAGCGGCGTCGGCAGCCAGCCCCCCTGCACCAGCGCGTCCTGCGCCGGATAGCCGGGCGGCAGCGGCTGCGCGAAATCCGGCGGCGTCACCAGCAGCGCGCCCAGGACCGGGCGCTGGTGCCGTGCCGCCCAGTGCACGGTGATCATCACGCCGGCGCTGTGCGCGACCAGCACGACCGGCTTGTCAATCTCCGCCAGCGCGGCATCGAGCGCGGCGACGCGGGCCGCGCAACTGAGCTTGTCGTGCTCCAGCGGCGGCACGCAGCGGACGTCGCGCCCCTGCGCCTGCAGTTCGGCTTGCAGCAGCGTTTGCCAGTGCTCGGCGACGTGGTCGCGCAGGCCCGGCACCATCAGGACAGTGTGGGTGGGTGTAGCAGTCATGGTCGGATTGAGAAGAGTCAGGCAGGAACAACGTCAGGCACAGCGTGGCCATCCAGGCGGCGCAGGTCCGCCGCGTAGTGCCGGCGGCCGAGGCAGAACAGCAGGGCCGCGGCCGCACCGGCCAGCGGAATCCATTGCAGCGCGCCGGTCAGGCCGATGTGGTCGGCCAGCACGCCGGTGAGGAACGGACCCGGTGCCAGCCCCAGCAGGTTGTTGATCAGGGTCAGCGTGGCAAACGCGGTCGCATGGATGGCAGGCCGCGTCAGGTTGGCCACCATCGCGCTGGCTGGGCCGGCGGTGCCGCCCACCACCAGCATGCCCGCGCCGATCAGCACCAGCTGCGCATGGCCCGCGGGCAGCCGGAACGCCGTCATCAGCAAGACGCAGCAAATCACGCTGTAGGCGATGGCCATCTGCCATTTGCGCGCGGGCACGCGCCGCGCCACGCGGTCGGTCAGCGCTCCGCAGGCCACCATGCCCACGCCGGCCATCAGCACCAGCATTGCCGCAGCCACGCCGGCGCGTCCGGTCGCCATGCCATAGTCGCGCGACAGGAAGCTCGGCAGCCAGCCCAGCAGCGCCGCCATCACCAGCAGCTGCAGCGCACTGCCCGCGCAGGCGCAGAGCATGGAAGGCACCGTCAGCAGCTCGCGCACGATCCGGCGCGGCTCCAGTTGCCGGGCCGGGACCGCGGCGTCGCCGTTGGCCGCGCTCACGCGCTGCTGGAGCCCGCGCAGCCGATGCTCGCTGATGGTCAGGTAGTAGAGCGCCACCATCACCAGGCCGAAGCCGGCTATTCCGGCAAAGGCGATGCGCCAGCCAAAGTGGGCCGACAGGACACCGCCCAGCCCCATGCCAAGCACCGAGCCGAAGGCACCGCCGGCAATAAACGCAGCGCTGAGGCTGGCGCGCAGGTGGCGCGGGAACACCGACACCACCACCGCGATACCCACGCTGCCATACGCCGCCTCGCCGATGCCAACGCAAAGCCGCGCCAGGAACATCTGGCCGAAGCTGTCCGCCACCGCGCAGCCAAGCGTGGCCAGGCTCCACAGCGCCGCCATCAGGATCAGGCTGCGCACGCGTCCCCAGCGGTCGGCCAGCAGCGACAGCGGAATCGCGAGCACGCCCACCATCAGCGCCACCACGCCGCCGAGCGCGCCCAGCTCCGTATCACCGAGCTGCCATTCGGCCTTCAGCAGCGGAAATACCGCGTTGAGCACCTGGCGCGACATATAGTCCGACAGCAGCAGCGCAAAGGTCAGCGCAAAGACGAACCACGCATAGCGCGGTCCGGCAGCAGCCGGCAGGGCCGGCGTGGCCGACTCTGCGGCAAGGGCAAGGCGGGGTCTGGACATGGGGGCGTCTCCGGAAGCAGACCGACGGTCTTCGCGCCGCCGTGCGTTCACAGCCCGCCGCCGAAGGGTGACGAGCGCAGGCAGTATCTGGCGATCGGGACCGCGCGGTTTGATATTTCGGGACGTACGTTTGACATTCCGGGACAGCTGGGGAAAACGCCGAGACGAAAAAAAACCGGCACCCGAAGGTGCCGGTTTCTCGCTGGCCCGCTGTCAGGCGAGGCGCGGCGAAGCTCAGTCTTCCAGCTTCGGCAGCGAGGCGCTGACCTTGGTCGACAGCAGGCCGCTCTTGGCATACGTCTGCAGCTTCTCGCGCGTGTCGACGATATCCAGCGTGCGCATGGTCAGCTGGCCGATCCGGTCCAGCGGCGTGAACATCGACTCGCCCTTTTCCATGGTCAGCCGTTCCGGCTTGTAGGTCAGGTTGGGCGAGGTGGTGTTCAGGATCGAGTAGTCGTTGCCGCGGCGCAGTTCAATGGTGACTTCGCCGGTGATGGCGCCGGCCACCCAGCGCTGGGCGGTTTCGCGCAGCATGATGGCTTGCGGGTCGAACCAGCGGCCCTGGTACAGCAGGCGGCCCAGGCGGCGGCCGTTGTCGCGGTACTGCTCGATGGTGTCTTCGTTGTGGATGCCGGTGATCAGGCGCTCGTAGGCGATGAACAGCAGCGCCAGGCCCGGGGCTTCGTAGATGCCGCGGCTCTTGGCTTCGATGATGCGGTTCTCGATCTGGTCGCTCATGCCCAGGCCATGGCGCCCGCCGATGCGGTTGGCTTCCATGAACAGGTCGACGCTGTTGGCGAAGGTCTGGCCGTTCAGCGCGACCGGCTGGCCTTCCTCGAAGCGCACGGTCACTTCTTCGCGCTTCACTTCCACGTCATCGCGCCAGAACTGCACGCCCATGATCGGCTGCACGATGCGGATGCCCGAATCCAGGTGCTCCAGGTCCTTGGCCTCGTGGGTGGCGCCCAGCATGTTGGAGTCGGTCGAGTACGCTTTTTCGGCCGACATCTTGTAATCGAAGCCGTTCTGGCGCATGAACTCCGACATCTCGGCGCGGCCGCCCAGTTCGTCGATGAACTGCTGGTCCAGCCACGGCTTGTAGATCTGCAGGCCGGGGTTGGTCAGGAGACCGTAGCGGTAGAAGCGCTCAATATCATTGCCCTTGAACGTGCTGCCATCGCCCCAGATATTGACGCCATCTTCCTTCATCGCAGCGACCAGCATGGTACCGGTGACGGCGCGGCCGATCGGGGTGGTGTTGAAGTAGGTGATGCCGGCGGTGGAGATGTGGAACGCGCCGCACTGCATGGCGGCGATGCCTTCGGCCACCAGTTGCGTGCGGCAGTCGACCAGGCGGGCTTCCTCGGCGCCGTAGGCCTTGGCGCGGCGGGGAATGTCGTCGTAGTCGGGCTCGTCGGGCTGGCCCAGGTTGGCGGTGTAGGCGTAGGGGATCGCGCCCTTCTGGCGCATCCAGAGGAGTGCCGCGCTGGTGTCAAGGCCGCCGGAGAAGGCGATTCCGACGCGCTGGCCGGAAGGAATGTGCTGCAGGATGGTAGTCATCGCCAGAAAATCAAAGTGAATTTGTCGGCTCTTGGGCGGGCTTCCACTGCACGCGTCAGGGCGGCGGGAAGCACGGCGACGCGGCCGGCCGAGTCACGTGCCGAGTCAGTGCCAAACGCGAATTGTGACACGGCAGCGCCCACGCGCCAAACGGCGGGACTGGCGGGGGCGCCGGCGCCACCTGCATCCGGGCCTGCCGGACCATTCAAATCCCGCGAACGCGCCTTTCAAAACTCTCGACTGGTTCGCGCCAGGACCCCTCCCTATACTCCGCCGCACTGTTGTCTGAAAGCGGAGTCGTCATGCTGCATCGCGCCCTGGAAGGAGTCCGGGTCCTGGACCTGTCGCGCATCCTGGCCGGTCCCTGGTGTACCCAGAACCTGGCCGACCTGGGCGCCGAGGTGACCAAGGTCGAGCACCCGGAGCGCGGCGACGATACCCGCGGCTGGGGCCCGCCCTACCTGGAAGCGCCCGAGGGCAGCGGCGACAACCAACGCCTGTCCGGCTACTTCATCTGCTGCAACCGCGGCAAGCGCTCGGTCGCGATCGACTACGGCACGCCCGAGGGCGCCGCGCAGGTACGTGAGCTGGCGCGCGAGGCCGACGTGCTGGTCGAGAACTACAAGGTCGGCACGCTGCGCCGCTACGGGCTGGACTACGACACGCTCAAGGCGATCAATCCGCGCCTGGTCTACCTGTCGATCACCGGCTTCGGCCAGAGCGGGCCGATGGCGGACAAACCCGGCTACGACTATGTGTTCCAGGGCATGGGCGGGCTGATGAGCTACACCGGCCAGCCCGACGGCTCGCCCGGCGCCGGGCCGCTGCGCACCGGCGTCGCCGTGGTCGATCTGAGCACCGGCATGTATGCCACCTCCGCCGTCCTGGCCGCGTTGTACCAGCGCCAGGCGACCGGGCTGGGTGCGCACCTCGATATCGCGCTGCTCGACGTCGCGGTGGCGATGAACGCCAACCAGGCCGCCAACTACCTGGTGTCGGGCCAGAACCCGCAGCGCAGCGGCAATGCCCATCCCAACTGCGCGCCCTATGAAGTGTTCCGCTGCGCCAACGGCCACCTGATCCTGGCGATCGGCAATGACGGCCAGTTCGCGCGCTTCTGCGCCGTGGCCGGCATGCCGGATCTTGCGCAGGACCCGCGCTACGCCACCAATTCCGCGCGCATCGAGCACCTGCCCGCGCTGCGCGCCCTGCTGACCGATCTATTCCCCACACGCACGCGCGCTGCGTGGACCGATGCCTTCGATGCGGCCGGCGTGCCCTGGGGGCCGATCCACACCATGGACGAAGTCTTCGCCCACCCGCAGGTGCAGCACCGCGGCCTGATGCAGGTGGCCGAACACCCCGTCATGGGCCGCGTACCCATGGTGCGCAACCCGATGCTGGCCGGGCACGACCTGCCGCTGCCACCGCCGCCGCTGCTGGGCGAGCACAGCCCGGCAGCCTGAACGGCGCGCAGCGACCCACAAGACCGAAAACACTGACACGGAGACACCGATGAAACCAACCTTCACCGCCATCGCGCTGCTGGCTGCATGCGCAAGCGGCGCCGCGCATGCCACCGCGTATCCCGACCGGCCGATCAAGCTGATCGTCCCGTACGCCGCCGGCGGCACCACCGACATCATCGCGCGCATCGTCGGCACGCGCCTGGGCCCGGTGCTGGGGCAACCGGTGGTGGTCGAGAACCGCCCGGGCGCCGGCGGCGCGGTCGGCAGCGCCTACGCGGCCAGGCAGCTGGCCGACGGCTACACGCTGGTGATGGAGGTGGAGAGCTCGCACGCGGTCAACCCCAACGTCTACCTGAAGACCGCCTACGACCCGGTCAAGGACTTCGCGCCGGTCAGCAACCTGGCCGACGTGCCCAACGTGCTGGTGGTCAACCCGGCGTTTCCGGCCACGGACCTGCAGTCGTTCATCAAGCTGCTGAAGGCCAACCCCGGCAAGTACTCGTTCGGCTCGTCCGGCAACGGCGGACTGAGCCATATGAACGGCGAGCTGTTCATGAACGCCACCGGCACGCGCATGCTGCACGTGCCGTACAAGGGCCTGGGCCCGGCGCTCAACGATGCGGTGGCGGGCCAGATCCAGGTGGTGTTCGACAATATCCCGTCGTCGTCGGGCCTGATCCAGGGCGATCGCCTGAAGCCGCTGGCGGTCGCCGCGAAACAGCGCCTGAAGGTGCTGCCCAATGTGCCGACCTATGCCGAGGCTGGCCTGCCGGTGATGAACAACCCGTCGTGGTTCGGCCTGGGCGCACCGGCGGGCACGCCCGCTGCCATCCTCGACAAGCTCAACGACGCCGTGCGCCAGGTATTGGCCGAGCCGGAGGTGATCGCCGCCATCGAGAAACAAGGCGCGATCCCGGCACCGACATCGCGCAAGGCCTTCGGCGACCTGATCCGCACGCAGAATGCGCACTGGAAGCAAGTCGTCGAGGACATCCACTTCACCAGGCTCCAGTAAGCCACAAGGAACGACATGAGCGCACTTCAGCAAGAACCGCACGCCGGCGTCGAGATCGACGCGCGCGGCATCGCCACCGTCACCATCCGCGAGGCGGGCTCGCTCAATATCCTGAGCACGCCGGTGATCGCATCGCTCACGCGCGCCATCGAAGCGCTGGCCGGCAATGACGCGGTACGCGTGCTGGTGTTGCGCGGCGCCGGCGAGAAGGGCTTTGTCGGCGGTGCCGACATCAAGGAAATGGCCGCGCTGGACCGCGCCAGCGCCGAGGCCTTCATCAGCGGCCTGCGCCGACTGTGCGACGCCGTGCTCCACCTGCCGGTGCCGGTGATCGCGCGCATGCCGGGCTGGTGCCTAGGCGGCGGGCTGGAACTGGCGCTGGCATGCGATATCCGCATCGCCGCCGACAACGCGCAGCTGGGCATGCCGGAAGTGAAGGTCGGCATCCCGTCGGTGATCCACGCCGCGCTGATGCCGCGCCTGATCGGCAATGCGCGCACGGCATGGATGCTGCTGACGGGCGAGATCTCCGACGCCGCCGAGGCGCTGCAGTGGGGGCTGGTGAGCCGCGTGGTGCCGCTGGCGGAGCTGGACCTGGAAATCGAACGCGTGGCGGCGCTGCTTGCCGGCTTCGGCCCGGCCGCGGTGCGCCAGCAGAAGCGCCTGCTACGCGAGTGGGAAGATGCGCCGCTGGAAGTGTCGATCAACAACAGCGTGACCGAGTTCGGCAGCGCCTTCGACACCGGCGAGCCGCAACAGCACATGGCCACCTTCCTGAACCGCAAGCGCTGAAGCGCGGGACACGGCTTACGGCGCCGTGGCCGCGACGGCGCCGCCTTCGCGCGTGGCCACCACGCGCGGATCGTTCAGCAGGAACTGCGCAAAGGCCTCGGCAAACGCCGGCAGCTTGCCGTCGGCGGGCACGATCAGGTTCAGTTCGCGCAGGGCCCACGGCTCGGCCAGCCGCACCCCCACCACGCGCGCCTCACGCAAAGCCTGCGCCGCCACGCTGCGCGGCACCAGCGCCACCCCCACGCCGGCCTCGGCCAGCGACAGCACCGCATCAAAGCTGTGCGCATGCAGCCGCACGTTGGGTCCCTTGCCCGCGCGCTGCGCCATGTCGCGCAGGAACAGGAAGTTGCTGCTGGTGCGGCTCATGCAGACAAAGTCGAAGGCCAGCGCCGCGCCAAAGCGCACTTCCGGCTCGCGCGCCAGCGGGTGATCCGCGGCCACCGCAAGGATCAGTTCGTCGCGCGCATAGCGCACCGAGCGCACGCCGGTGGCTTCGCCGCCCGTGTGGAAATCCCCCGCCAGGATGCCGACATCGGCTTCATGCGCCGCCACCGCCGCCAGGATCGACTGGCTGGCGCGCTCCTCCAGGTCGATGTTCACATCCGGGTTGGCCAGCAGGAAGCGGCTCACGCTCGGGATGATGAAACCGTTGAGCGAACTGCTGTTGGCCAGCAGCCGGATATTGCCCTTCAGCCCGGCAGAAAAGCGTCCCACCTCGCCATGCATGCGCTCCACGCCAAGCAGCAGTTCGCGCACATGGACCAGCAGGGTTTCACCGGCCGGCGTCAGCTCCATGCCGCGCGCGGTGCGCACGAACAGCGGCGTGCCCATCGCGTGCTCCAGGTTCTTCAGCCGGTAGCTCGCCGCCGACGCGGTGATATGCGTGGCCGAAGCGCCACCTGACAGGCTTTGCGCATCGGCAATGGCCTGGAACAGGCGCAGGTCGGTCAGTTCGTAACGCAAGGCAACTCCGTTTGGGGCAGGACGGTCGAAGGGATTGGCGCTTGGTGGTGTCGCGGCCATTCTAGTGCAGCACCGTGGGCTTCCCGCCCGTCACCCGGTCCGCACACACTGCGCTCATTTGATGTGGACGACGTCCATTTTCTTTGCTAAGGTATTGTGGACGGCGTACACAAGAGTATGCGCCAGTTGCCAGCGCGCCGCCTGGTTCGCGCGCCATGCCGATATCCACGGCCGCCCGAGCGGCGGCCTACCTACAGGAGTTGTCATGCAAGTCCAGCCCTATCTGTTTTTCGAAGGCCGTTGCGATGAAGCCGTTGACTTCTACAAGAAGATTCTCGGCGCCAAGGTCAACATGCGGATGACGTTCAAGGAAAACCCGGAGGCCGACAAGGCCAGCCCGGGTTGCCAGCCCGGCGCCGGCACCGAAGACAAGGTCATGCACATGGAGTTCCAGATCGGCGACAGCGTGATCATGGCCTCCGACGGCCGCTGCTCGAACCAGCCCAACTTCCAGGGCTTCGGCCTGTCGATCAACTACCCTGACAAGGCCGCGGTCGAAAAGGCCTTCAACGGCCTGAAGGAAGGCGGCCAGGTGGTGATGCCGCTGGACAAGACCTTCTTTGCCGACCAGTTCGGCATGGTCACCGACCGCTTCGGCATCATGTGGATGCTGCTGACGGCACCGAAGTAAGCAAGATGTAACGCAGTTTCCCGGCCAGCGGCGCGCCATGTGGGCCGATAGGCTTACAATGCGCCGCCTGCCGGAGAAACCACGCCATGGACGATCGCATCAACGAACTCGAAATCAAGCTCGCCTTCCAGGAAGACCTGCTTGATACCCTGAACAGCACCGTGGCGCGCCAGCAGCAGCAGATCGACCTGCTGCAGGAACAGTTCCGCGCGCTGTACCAGCAGGTGCGCAGCGCCGCCACCACCGCGGCCGACGCCGATCCCCAGCAGGAAATCCCGCCGCACTACTGACGGACGCAGCCCGCGCGCCGATGTGACGGAACGCCACCCCGCCCGCGCGGTCTGACAGGCTGACTCCATCCACCGCCGCCCTCGACAGGCGCGCCCCATCCGCCACATGCGTCTGAAACCTTCCCTGCTGATTGCCGCCGCCTGCGTCGCTGGTGCCTCCTCGGCGCTGGCCGGCTACAACATCTGGACCGGCGAGTACTCCCTCTCCCGGCAGGAACTGCAGACCGCGCTGGACCAGCGCTTCCCCGCCACGCTGCGCTACGCCGAAGTCGTCAGCGTGCAGCTCAGCCATCCCCGGCTGGTGCTGGACGAAGCCAACAACCGCGTCACCACCCACGTCGACGCACGCCTGACGAACGCCTTGCTGCCCTCCCCCCCGGTAGACGGCAAGCTGGCGCTGAACAGCGGTGTGCGCTATGACCCGGCCAAGCGCGCGGTGCTGCTCGACAACCCGACCGTGCAGCAAGTGGAAGTCGCCGGCATGGGGCAATACCGCGAACAACTCAACGCCATCGGCGCCGTGGTCGCGCAGCAGCTGCTGAAGGACTATCCGGTCTACACCTTCAAACCCGAAGAACTGCGCGTCGGCGGCAAGGACGTGGAGCCGGGAGCGATTACGGTGGGCAAGGATGAGGTGCGGGTGGAGGTGAAGCAGCGGTAGGCTACGGGCCGGCCTGCTCTGGGTTCGCTGACTGTTCAGCCTGCCGCGCGGCGTCGCCGTGTTGCGCACGCCGGGCCCAGAACCAGCCACCGGCAATGGCAAGGCCGCCGCTCAGCGCAAACACCAGCGGAATCCCGATCTTGCGCGCCAGCACGCCGCCCAGCAGCGGCGCGAGCACCAGCGCCGCCAGTTGCACGCTCCTGGCGGTGGCGCTGACGCTGCCGAGACAATGGCGCGGGCATTGCTGCTGGATGGCCACGGCCTGGCTCAGGCACGCCAGGCAATAGGCACAGCCATTCACCATCCAGAGCCCGAGCCACAGCATCTCGGGCATGCCGCTGCCGGCCAGCACGCCGGGGATCAGCACGGTCAGCCCAACCACGGCAAGACCGGGCGGCGCCAGGCGGATGCCACACCACCGGTACAGGCGCGGGAACGCCAGCGCCCCACACTCGGCGCCCGCGGCAGTACCGCTCACCAGCATGCCAAACGCCGATGCCGGCAACCCCTGCGACTTGATGAACAGCGCCAGCAGCGGATCATAGAGTCCGAATGTCGCAGTCAGCATGAACACGCAGCCGAACGACACCCGCACGGCATGACTGCCGCGCAGCAGCGCCATCAGTGGCCCCAGCCGCAATGCGCCTCGTGCTGGCGTGCCTTGCGCAGCGGCACCAGGCACCCGATTGCGACCAACGACAGGCCGGCCGAAAGCCAGAGTCCCGACATTGGCCCGTACAGCGCGGTCATGCCGGCCGCGGTCAGCGGCGCGCACACCTTGGTGATCTGGTCTGCCGCCGTCATCAAGCCGGCATTGGCGGCAAGCTGTGCATGGCTGAGCATCGATCGGACCATGACCTGTTCCGGCGGCAAGGCGCTGGCATTGGCCAGCGCCTTGAGCATGACCAGCAGCACGAACACGCTCAGGTCTGGCGCCATGAGCAGCAGCAATGATGTGATGCCGCGCGCGCTGTAACTGGCAAACAGCATGGCAGCAGGGTTGCCCCGGTCGGCCAGCCAGCCGAAGAAGGGCCCGCCGACCAGGACCGGAATGACGAACAGCGAGGCAGCAACGCCCGCCGCGGTCGTATCCGCGCCCCAGTGAAACGCGAGCAGCGAAAAGACCACGGTGGCGTCGAGCCACACCATCAGGGCGCTGACAATCCTGGCGGCGAGCAGCGGCTTGTATCCGGGGACGGCGGCCAGCCTTTGCATGGGAATGGAGGAACGCGTTGTCGAAACGGGTCAGCATAGGATGCGATCGCTGCCCTGGCCGCCGCATGCGCGAGATTCCGACCTTTCCGCAGTGCATTTCGGAACTTGCGGGACGATGCCGGCGAAATTTCAGATCACCCGCGCATCGGATTTCGCCCTCCCCTGAACACCATCCCCAACCCCGCCAGCACCGCCCCCATTCCCGCCATCGCCAGCGGCGCCATCCGGTTGCCCAGCAGCAGGTAGTCGAGCACCGCCGTACCCGCCGGCACCAGGTAGAACAGGCTGGTGACGTTGACCAGGTTGCCCGCGCGGATCAGGCGGTAGAACAGCAGCGTCGCGCCGATCGAAATGACCAGCGCCAGCCACAGCAGCGGCACAGCGAAAGCCAGCGAAGCATCGAAGGCGAAGGGCTGGAACGGCAGGCACAGCAGGCAGGCCACGAGGCTCGCGCCGTATTGCAGCGGCAGCACTTCAGCGGGAGCACGCGTGATGCGCTTCTGCAGGATGGCGCCGACGGTCATGCTGGCGAGCGAGGCCAGCGCGCACAGCGCGCCCGCCAGCGACAGCCTGGCCAGCAGCAGGCTGTCCGCCACCACCATGGCCAGCCCGGCGAGCGCGAGGGCCAGGCCCGCCATGCGTGCGGCGCTGAAGCGCCGCTCGGTCAGCAGCAGCGTCAGCATCGGCTGGGCGCCAAGCACGGTGGCGAGCACGCCGGGTGTCATGCCGTGGTCGAGCGCAAGGAAGTAGAAGACGGAGTAGCCGCCGATCAGCAGCAAGCCGGTCACGGCGGTGTACAACCGCTCGCCGCGCGGCGGCAGCAGGCGGTGCCTGGCCAGGCCGATCGCGCCCAGCACGGCGCAGACCAGCGCGAAGCGCAGCGTCAGCAAGGCGAAGGGCGTGGCGTGGTCGAGGGCCAGCCGGGCGGCGATGGCGCCGCTGCTCCACAGCAGCACGAAGAGGGGCGTGGCCAAGGCGGAGGTGTTGGTGGTGCGTGTGCCGGTGGCGGCGTCGAATTGCGCCGCGCAGTCTTTGTCGGTTGTCATGGATGTCATCTGTCGTCAGCTTGGCAGGCTCCGGCGACGCGCATCGGCATGCGGCCATGGCGCGGCGGCAGGCGCGCACAGGCGTGCGGCTGCCGTGCGCGCGGGCACACGGATGCGGGACTACCGGAGACGAATGAGGCTGGGGGGCGTGCCCGTCAGCCGCGCGGCGGCGGCGGCGGGTGCGCACCGCCGATGAACGGGGGCGGCGCGACAGACGTGAACGCAGGCTGGCGACGCACGCATGGCAACGCGCGGCCCGGGGGCGCGGCGTTGACGGGGCGTTGGCGGTCTGCGGTCATGGTGGGAATTGAAGACTTCGAAGAAGTAGTCCGGCGATGCTATGCCTGTGCGGCCATCGCGTCAACGAGGTTCTGTTGTGCCCTGCTCCAGCCGGGACACCAGCGCCTGCAGTGTCGGCGCGCATCCGGCTTCCACCTTCAGCGCGAGCATCGCGTCCGCGCGCGTGGTGCCCAGGTTGAGCGCGGCCACGGGCTTGCCCATCTGTCCGGCCCAGACGCAGAAGCGGTAGCCGGAATAGACCATCAGCGACGAACCGACCACCAGCATGGCATCCGCAGCTTCCAGTGCCGCACGCGCGGCATCGACCCGCGGGCGCGGCACGGATTCGCCGAAGAACACCACGTCGGGCTTGAGGATGCCGCCGCAGCGCCCGCACTCGGGCACGCGGAACTGCGCGAACAGCGGCGATTCGAAATGCACGTCGCCATCGGCCGCGGGCTCGGCGATCACGTCGCGCAGCGCGGCGTTCTGTGCCAGCAGCCAGTCCTGCAGGCCGGCGCGGTCATGGCGCGTGCCACAGTCCAGGCAGATGGCGCTGGCCAGGCTGCCATGCAGTTCGATCACACCCTCGCTGCCGGCGCGCTGGTGCAGGCCGTCGACATTCTGCGTGACCAGCGCCGTGAGCCGGCCGTGCGCGCCAAGGCGCGACAGCGCATGGTGCGCGGCATTGGGTTGCGCCTGCCACGCCACCGGCCAGCCCAGCATGCTGCGCGCCCAGTAGCGCTGGCGCCCTGCGTGCGAGCCCAGGAAGGCCTGCAGCGTGATGGGCTGCGAGCGCTGCCACTGGCCGCGCGCGTCACGGTAGCCGGGAATGCCGGAATCGGTGCTGATGCCCGCGCCGGTCAGCACGAACAGGCGCGGGTGGCGCTGCACGAAATCGAACAGCGCGGAGGTCGGGTGCGGGGGTTGCAGCGGCTCGCTCAACTTGCCGGATCCTCGGCATGGCGCGCCGCCTGGCGCGCCTCCCAGGCGCGCAGCTCCTCGCGGTAGCGGTCCATCTCCTGGTAGTAGTAATCGAAGATGCAGGGATCGCAGCCGGAGCCGCAGCACTCGTCATCGCCGGGCCGCTCTGGCGGCACCGGGCGGGGGTCGTCGGGGGGCACGGCGGGGGACGCTTGGGACACTGACAGTTCGCGAACAGGCGCAATGGCGGATCAACCGCCAGTATATTCCCGCCAGCCCCGGCCTGCCGCCGGACCCCTCAGTGGCTGAGCAGCCCCTCGCCGACCGCGATCACCAGCGCAGTGCCCGCCAGGCAGGCGATGTCGTCCTCGGCAAGCCGGCGCGACACCACGCTGGCCAGCCTGGCGCCGATGCGGGCAAGTTCGGCGGCGTCGGCCAGGTAGACGGCGTCGATCACGTTCTGGTCGAACTGCAGGGCAGCGCTCAGGCGACAGCGCCCGGGCGAGCCGGCCGGCTCGGCCTGCCAGCTGACCTGCACCTGGTTGCCGTCGCTGCGGTGGTATTCGGCCGACATCGGAAACAGCCGGCAGGTATGCTCGCGGGTCCACTCGACCAGGGCAGTCATGGCGATTCCCCCTTTGGCGGGACAGCGCGTCCGCCGGTGCGCCGCGTCAGCGGCTCAGTACATGGTAGAGCCAGTCGTGCGCGCGTGCCGGCACGCCCAGCGCGCTGGCATCGAAGCGCTGCCCCTGCACCCGCAGTGTGCCTTCGTGCAGGGCATCCACCGCTGCCTGGGCATCCGGGAACCTCCCCATCACGCCATTGCCCAGCATCAGCATCCAGTCCTTCTCGCGGGGAATGAGCGTGAGCTGTCCCGCGGCGGTCTGGCAAAAGAAATAACCGTACATGCAACCCCCAAGCACCTCGCCTGTATCCATCCTAGTGCAGGGCACCGCGGGGCCGCGTGCCGATCTGCACGCTTCCGAACGGCGTGATGAATTGTTTTTGCACGGCCGCGAGCGGGCGGCCTGCATGCGGCATTTTGCCCGAAGATAGCCGGATGTCCCCGCCCGGCTGCCGCCGGGCCGGGCCACTGCCGCGCGCTGCGGCCGACAGCGAACCGATTGCGAACCCCACGGTGCCATGAAGGCAGCCCCATTCCACTGCTTGAGCGAACTGCTCGTACCGGCGGCCCTGGCGCTGGCTGCGGGCGCGGTCCTGGCCGCTGAGCCGGCATCCATTCCGGCGGCACCGGTGATTGAGCCGCCCGCAAACCAGGCCGCGGCGGCCACGCCGCAGCGGGCCGCGGGCGCGCGCCCCCGCATCTGCCTGGTGCTCTCGGGCGGCGGCGCGCGCGGCGCGGCGCATATCGGCGTGCTCAAGGTGCTGGAGGCGATGCGCGTCCCGGTCGACTGCATCGCCGGCACCAGCATGGGTTCACTGGTGGGGGGCGCCTATGCCACCGGCATGGCGCCCGCCGAAATGGAGCGGCTGGTCGGCGGCCTGAGCACCGACAAGATCTTCAAGGAACGCCCGCCGCGCCAGGACCTGACCATCCGGCGCAAGCAGGACGATTTCACCAACCTGTTCACGCCGGAGATCGGGGTGCAGGCCAGCGGCCTCTTGCTGCCCAAGGGCGCGGTCTCGGGCGTGCAACTTGAGACCGTGTTGCGCCAGCTGGCCAAGGCGCCCGGCTACCGGGACTTCGACCAGTTTCCGATCCCCTACCGCGCCGTGGCCACGGACCTGGTGGCGGGCACGCCGGTGGTGTTCAGCCAGGGCGAGCTGGCCAACGTGATGCGCGCCAGCATGTCGGTGCCGGGCGCGGTGGCGCCGGCCGAGTATGAGGGCCGGCTGCTGGTCGACGGCGGCCTGACCGACAACCTGCCGGTGGACGTGGCGCGCAAGATGGGCGCCGATGTCGTGATCGCGGTGAACCTGGGCACGCCGCTGATGAAGCGTGAGGAGCTGACCTCGCTCATCGGCGTGACCGGCCAGATGCTCAATATCCTCACCGAGCAGAACGTGCGTGCGTCGCTGGCCTCGCTGCGGCCCACCGACGTGCTGATCGAGCCGGCGCTGGGCGATTTTTCCGCGACCGACTTCGACCACCTGCCGGCAACCATCCCCATCGGCGAGGCCGCCGCGCGCAAGGTCGCCGACCGCCTTGCGCCACTGGCGCTGCCGCCGGCGCAATATGCGGAACTGCGCGCCAGGCAACAGGCGGTGCAGCCGCCCGACACCCGCCCGGTCGATGAGATCCGGCTGGCGCCGCTGCAGCGCGTCAACCCGGACTACGCCACCGCGGTGATGGAAACCAAGCCCGGGCAGCCGGTCGACCAGGCCACGCTGGATCAGGACATGCGCCGCCTGTTCGGCACCGGCGACTTCGAGCACGTCAACTACGGCATCCTGGAGGAGCCCGGCAAGCGCGTGCTGGCGGTCAATGCGGTGGAGAAATCCTACGGTCCCGACTACCTGCGCTTCGGGCTCGGGCTGAGCTCGGATTTCCGCGGCGATGCCTACTTCAACCTGGTGGGCAGCTACCGGCGCACCTGGCTCAATGCGCTTGGCGCCGAATGGCGCACCGATGCGCAGGTGGGCCAGACCTCGTCGCTGATCAGTGAGTTCTACCAGCCGCTGGATACGCGCCAGTACTTCTTTATCGCGCCACGCATCGAACTGGAGCGGCGCCCGGTCAATGTCTTCCAGGGCAGCACGCGCATCGCCACGTACGACCTGCGCCGCTTTGACATCGCGCTGGACGCGGGCAGCCAGTTCACCAAGTACGGCGAGCTGCGCGTGGGCGTGCAGACCGGCTCGGAACACGCCACCCTGAGCACCGGCCCCGAGTCGCTGTCGCCAGGCCCGGGCAATATCCGGCGCGGCGCCATCACCGGGCGGCTCTTCTTCGATCAGCTCGACAGCGTCGACTTCCCGCGCTTCGGCTATGCGGCCCGGCTGTACGTCTACGCCTCGCAGCCGGGGCTGGGCGCCGACCAGGCTTATGTCAAGGCGCTGGTGGACGGCATCTATGCCCACTCGTTCGGCGACAACACGGTCTCGCTGGCCTTCAAGGTCGGCAGCAATCTCGGCGGCAAGCCGCTGCCGCGCTATGACCTGTTTCAGTGGGGCGGCTTCCTGCAGCAATCCGGTTATGCCACCGGGCAGCTGCTGGGCGGCAACCTGCAGTTTGCGCGGCTGGTGTACTACAACAAGCTGGCGCGCCAGACCCTGCTGCAAGGCGTCTACGCAGGCTTTTCGCTGGAGGCGGGCCGCATGGGCGACCCGCTGGTGCCGGGGAGCCCGACCGGGCTGCTCAAATCCGGCTCGGTCTTCCTGGCGCTGGACAGTCCGCTGGGCCCGCTTTACCTGGCCTATGGACGCGCCGCCGCAGGCACATACAGCTTTTACCTGTTCCTGGGCAAACCCTTCTGAGCCGGCCAGCATAAGCGCTCACCAAATGTGAACCCGCCGTACCCTACCAAAGTTGTATGTAATGTCTTAATTCAAATATCTATACTTTTTACGTCACCAAGACCCCCTCTTGAATGACGACCTTCCCCGGTCGCCGCTCCCCAGCGGCGACATTTTTTTAGGCGCCCGCCTGGCATGCGGCGCCTATAATCCGCCCCTCGGTCTGCACTTGCGGCCGCTCCGCGCCCCTTCGCGCGCCTCCCTCCCATGCAGATGGATTTCACCCATTTCACGCCGTGACTGTCGCTGGCCGGCGGGCTGGTCATCGGCCTCGCGGCGGCGCTGATGATCCTGGGTCTCGGCCGCAGCGCGGCGTTCGGCGTGGGCTGGGGCCTGGCGGGCTTCTGCCCGGGCCCGGCACTGGTAGCCGCTCGGTGCCGGCTATGCCAAGGCCCTGGGGCTTTGTCGGCGCCATGCTGGCAGGCATGGCGCTCTACGAGATCGCGGAGCGGCGCGGGCGCTGATGCAGCGCAGCATCCGGCCCTCGTACCGTGCGGGCGATGCGCGAATGCAGCAAAGGCTGGCCCCTGGCCGCCAGCCGGTTTAAGATTGCGCGATTATCGGACAACAAGCCCAGACAACACACCTCCCTATGGATGTCCTCCGCCCCCTCGGTCTTGGCCATGCACAGGCCGACACCGTCCGCGTTGCCCGGCCCCAGGCCGACCTGCTCGCCAGTTTTGCCGGCGATCCCAACTTCATGCTGTCGCTGGCGCGCGGGCTGACCGTGCTGGAGGCCTTCTCGGAACGCAAGCGCCCGCTGACGATCTCGCAGGTGGCGCAGCGCACGCAGCTGTCGCGCGCCTCGGTGCGCCGCTGCCTCTATACGCTGGAACAGCTCGGCTACGTCAGCCAGCAGGACGGGCAGTTTGCGCTGCGGCCGCGCGTGCTGCACCTGGGCCACGCGTATTTCTCGTCGACCTCGCTGGTGTCCCTGGCGCAGCCGATCCTGGACAACCTGAGCGCGCGCATCCACGAGACCTGCACGCTGGCGATCCTGGACGGCACCGACATCCTGTACCTGGTGCGCTCCGAAGTGCAGCGGGTGCTGAACTACTCGCTGGGCATGGGCAGCCGCCTGCCGGCCTACTGCACCTCCAACGGCCGGCTGCTGCTGGCGCACCAGCCCGCCACGGTGCTGGATGGCTTCTTCGAGCATGCCGAGCTGCGCCCCCGCACGCTGCAGACCAAGGTCTCGCGCCAGGAGCTGGAAGCATGCTTCGAGCGCGCCCGCGAAGTGGACTACGTGATCGTCGATGAAGAACTGGAACCGGGCCTGCGCGCGATGGCCGTGCCGGTGCGCTCGGCCTCTGGCATCGTGCTGGCGGGGCTGAGCGTGAGCGTGCGCGCCGCGCGTGTCTCCGAAGCGGAGATGATCTCGCGGCTGCTGCCGCCGATCCGCGAAGCCGCGGCGGCAATCGGCCGGCTGATCGGCTCCTGATTGCCGCTGACTAGTCCGCTAACTACCCGCGCAGCCGCGCGGGACTGAGCATGGCCGCGCTCACGCCGTGGCCGGCAATATGCTGCGGCAGCAGCTACGATGCATCAGCCCCGATGCGCCAGTTCCAGCGCAAATACCAGCCGCTGCAGGAAGTTCTCCATGCGCCCGTCCGGATGGATGAAGGCGCAGCCGAAATGGTGGATGGCGCTGTCGTCATGGCCCACCAGCCAGTGGCCAACCACCTGCAGGTCCAGCTCAAGCTTGCCCAGCTCGCGGAAGTCCAGCCGGCACTTGCCGACCGTGGTGCCGACCGGCAGCTGCTCTGCCGAGACCGTCTTCGAGCGCAGACCCACGCCCGATAGCGACAGGTCGGCGATATCGAGCCCCAGCACAGTCTTGTCCGACATGTGGATCTCGCAGCGATAGCCCCTGGTCACCAGCGTGCGCGCGCGGAAATGGCGGCGGCGCTGGAAGTGGTAGAGCTTCTCAGGGAATTCGACGACGAAGGCCGGGCCTTCCTCATAGCGCGTGGCGGCCGGCTGGCCCACCACGAAGTTGACCGGCACGCCGCGCAACAGCCCCGAGAAGGCATTCTCCTCCGAGGTCAGCAGCGACATCCGTTCGGGCTCTGTATTGCACCAGTCGAACACGAAGGTGCGGTCGACCGGGTCGACGTGCAGGACCGACGTGACGAACTGGTGCCCGGTGCGGGTGCGCACGCTCAGCATGCACTTCTGCCAGGACAGGTCGCGCAGCACGGTGCCGATCTGCGAGTTGTGCGTCAGGCGATAACGGTCATCCGCCGGCTCAATGTCGGATTCGGCGCCGTTATCGGCTGGCCCGGAGGCATCGTGCTGATTCATGGATTCACGCAACGTCTGAAGTGGCTGGGATCGCCGGGTACGGGGGCTTCGGCCTGCCGGCCGCGCGCATGTTAAGCGCCTGCCCCATTGCCCGGCAAGACTCATGGTCTCACTTCGGCAGATCTGTGGCAGAACTTGAGCACAGACTTCCGGGGGGTAGCGCGCACGCCGCTTTCAGGCGTCCGGGGGCGATGGCGGCGGCGCCGCAAGCGTTGCCTGCGCCTCTTCTCGCAACCACGCCAGCAGCACCAGCCGGCGCGTGTCGTGTTCAAACGGCGCGGGCGACAGCAGATGATAGGCCGATCCGTCGGCGACAAAGCCGAATGGCGCGGCCAGCCGGCCATCGGCGATCTCGTCGGCGGCCATCAGCTGCGAGGCCATGGCCCAGCCCAGCCCCGCGGCGGCGGCCTGCAGGCTGAGGTAGAAATGTTCGTACCAGGCGTCGCCGTCGCACTGCACGACGGCGGCGGCATCGCCGCGCACCGCCTGCCAGCGCTGCCATGCCTCGGGCCGCGTGCGCGTATGCAGGCGCGCCGGGACCGTGGCCGCCCCCTGCGCAAGCTGCGGCCGGCACACCGGCCCTACCCGTTCCTGCGCCATCTCGCGCGCGTGCCAGCGCGCATCGAAGGCAAAGTCATTGCGCCGCAGTGCCAGGTCGGCGCCGCTGCGGGTGAAGTCGATCGGCCCGCCCGCGGCCATCAGGTGCAGCGGGATATCGGGATGGCGCGCGGCAAAGCGCGGCAGCCGCGGGATCAGCCAGCGCATGGCGATGGTCGGCTCGCATGACAGCACCAGCGCCCGCCCCGGCGGCTGTGTGCGGATGCGCGCGGCGGCGCCGGCCAGCACCTCCATCGATTGCGTGGACGCCGCAAACAGCGTGCGCCCCGCCTCGGTCAGGAAAACCCCGCGGTTGCGCCGCTCGAACAGCGACACGCCCAGCGTGTCCTCCAGCTGGCGGATCTGCCGGCTGACCGCGCCATGGGTCAGGTGCAGTTCCTCCGCCGCCCGGACAAAGCTTTCGTGGCGCGCCGCGGCCTCGAAGAATCGGATCCAGCCCAGCCAGTGCATCAGTCAGTTTTTTTCACGTAATTGCGCGAGTATATATCGGTTGTGGCGGCGCTTTCCCGTACGCAGAATTGGGTACGCCCGGATCTCCCGATGTGGCGATCTCCGGATAACTGCAACGTAACCTGACAGAAAATGCCCCCAATCGCCGAATCCCTGGCGGTCGCCGCCGTGACCGTGCTGGCCGTTGTCAGTCCGGGCCCGGACTTCGCCATGGTCACCCGCAACAGCTACCTGTACGGCCGCCGTGCCGGCCTGCTCAGCGCGCTCGGGATCGCGCTGGGGGTGCAGGTGCATGTGCTCTATACGATGTTCGGGGTGGCGCTGCTGATGGCCCACGCGCACAGCGTGCTGACGGTGGTAAAGATGCTGGGCGCGGCCTACCTGGTGTGGATCGGCATCCAGACGCTGCGCAACCGCGAGGCGCTGGCAGTAGACCTGCAAGGTGCGCGCACGCTGCGGCCGTGGGCGGCGCTGCGCACGGGCTTCCTGACCAATGCGCTGAACCCGAAGACCACGCTGTTCGTGGTCAGCACTTACACCCAGGTGGTCGATGCGCACACGCCGGTGCCGGTGCAATGGGCTTATGGAGGTTTCATGTCGGTGGCGCACCTGGCGTGGTTCAGCCTGGTGGCGTGCGTGTTCACCGCGCCGGCGCTGCGCGCGGCGATGCTGCGGCGCCAGCGGCTGCTGGACCGCACCATCGGCTCGGCCTTGTGCGGGCTGGGCGTGGCGCTGGGGCTCAGCAACCTGGCGTAGGGCCAGCCTGCGTCAATGGCCAGGCCTGGCGCACGAGATGCTGGGGGCCTTGCGGGCCGAGCCGGCTTTCGAACAGCACCAGCCGCTGCACGTGCCAGGGCTCGCTGGCCAGCGTGCGGTGCGTATCGAGCCAGGCGCGCAGCACGCTTTCCGGCACGGACGGCTTGCAGCGCGCCAGCGTCAAGTGCGGATGGAAGCGCCGCCGCTCCGGAGTAATGCCCGCGGCCTCGGCCAGCGCCTGCCCGACATCAGCGTGCAGGGCGCGCAGCGCGTCCAGGCCTGGACCTGGCGCGAGGCCTGCCCACAGCACCGAACCCTGGCCGCTGCGAAAGCGCCCGGTGCCGGCCGCCTGAAGCAGAAAGGCGGGCGCGCGGATGCTGTCGAGCGCGGCCTCCAGCGCTGCGCCAGGCACGTTGCACTCACCCAGGAAGTGCAGGGTCAGGTGGACCTGCTCTGGCGTTGCCGGCCGCACGCCGTGCGCGGGCGGCAGGGTCGACAACAGCCATGCCGCCTGCGCGGGCGGAACTTCCACGGCGATGAACAGGCGCGGCATGGCAGCGCAGCCAGCGCGATCAGCCTGGCGTGGTGTCGATACCTTCGCGCTGCAGCAAGGCGCGCTTGCGCTCGATGCCGCCGGCGTAGCCGGTCAGCGCGCCGGCACTGCCCAGCACGCGATGGCAGGGCACGATCACCGACAGCGGGTTGCGTCCCACCGCGCCGCCGACTGCGCGCGCATGCGTGGGCGGCAGGCCCAGGGCGCGGGCCAGTTCGCCGTACGACGCGGTCTCGCCGCAGGGGATGGCCAGCAGCGCCTCCCACACGCGTTGCTGGAACGGGCTGCCGGCAAAGCGCACCGGCACGGTAAAGGTATCGCGGCGGCCGGCGAAATATTCGGCCAGTTCCGAGGCGGCGCGGTCGAGCACGGCGGCATCGGCCGGCGGCACGTCGCGGCTGTCGGCAATGCCCGCGGGGTGGTATTTCTGCTCGGCGAAGAAGAGGCCGGTCAGGTGTGCGCCTTGCACGCGCAGCAGGATGGTCCCGAGCGGGCTGTCGATATGGCGATAGCTGGTCATGTGATCGTCTCCGGTTCGGCCGCGGCGCTGGCCGCGTCCTTCATCGCTTCATAGCGATGCCACAGGTGGATGGCGGCGTAGGCACGCCACGGCGCCCATTGCGCGGTGCGCTCGTGCATCGCGCGCACGGTACTGACGCCCAGCACCTTGCGCAGCGCATAGTCAGTGCCGGGGAACGCATCGGGCCAGCCTAGCGCGCGCATGGCGACATACTGCGCGGTCCAGTCGCCGATGCCGCCGACTTCGCGCAGCGCCGCCACGGTCTGCTCCGGCGGCGCATGCGCATCGAGCGCCAGTGTGCCGTCGGCCACGCGCTGCGCCAGCGCCAGCAGCGTGCGCGCCTTGCCTGCCGAGACCCCGGCATCGCGCAAGGTTTGCTCTGGCAGTTTGGAAATGGCGGCGGCAGTCGGGAACGTGTGGCGCAGGCCGTCCGGGGGCGTGCCGTCCAGCGCCTGCCCCGCATGCTGCGCCAGCGCACCCAGGATGCGCCGCGCCTGCACCACCGAGATCACCTGCCCCACCACCGCGCGCACCGCGATCTCAAAGCCATCGACGCTGCCCGGCAGGCGCACGCCCGGCATTGCCTCGGCAAGCTCGCCCAGGTGCCGGTCCACCACGTCCGGGCGGCAGCCCAGGTCGCACAGGCGGCGCACCTTGCCCAGCGCCTGCGGAATCACGCGCGCCAGCGAGGCCGATAACGTGACGCGCAGCACCAGCCGGCGCGGCACGTGTTCGATCCGTACCCAGCCGGTGTGCGTGCTGCCGCCGGCATCCACTCGCAGCGTGCGCATATAGGTGCCGTCGCGGATGGCCTCGATGCCGTCCACCGCGCGCGTAGCCAGGAAGCGCAGCCATGCGTCCCAGGCAAACGGCGGGCGGTAGCCCAGATCGAACACCAGCCGGTCGGCCACGCCGTCGGCGGCGCGGCGGCGCAGCGCCAGCGGCGTCAGGCCGTAACGCGTCTTCAGCACATCGTTGAAGCGGCGCACACTGCCGAAACCCGCCGCCAGCGCCACTTCGGTCACCGGCAGCGCGGTGTCGGCCAGCAAGCGCTTGGCCAGCAGCAACCGCTGCGTCTGCGCGTACTCCAGCACCGACACGCCGAACTGCGCATCGAACAGGCGCCGCAGGTGGCGCTCGGTCACGCCGATGCGCGCCGCCAGTGCGGCCACGCTGCCTTCCGCCATGAAGCCCTCATCGATCAGCGTGGCCGCGGCCTGCGCCAGCCGGCCTGAAATATCGGCCAGCCCATGCCCGGGCGCCAGCTCCGGACGGCAGCGCAGGCAGGGGCGGAAGCCATGCTTCTCCGCCGCCGCGGCGCTCTCGTAGAACGTGCAGTTTTCGCGCTTGGGCGTGCGTACTGCGCACACCGGCCGGCAGTACACGCCCGTCGACGACACGCCCACGAAGAAGCGTCCGTCGAAGCGGCGGTCGTGCGAGGCCACGGCCTTGTAGCAGGTATCGGGATCGAGGTGCATGACGGCATGCTACCGCTACCGGCAACCACTTACCCGCTGGATTCGGACATTTCCCTCTGGCGCGCAGGCGTGGGCTGCGGCACAGTTCCTTATAGGGGCGGCGGCTAGAATGCGCTTCGTGCCTCACCCACCAACCCACTGCCACCGCCCGCCCGGAGACGCCATGCGCCGCACTGCCCTGCACCTGTCCTTGCTTGCTTCGCTTGCCTGCGCGCCGGCGTTGGCGCAGCCGGTGCAGACCGCCCCCGCGGCGACGCCTGCCACGGCCACGCAGGTGGCGTCGGTCGAAGGCATCACCGAATACCGCCTGCCCAACGGCCTGCGCATCGTACTGGCGCCGGACGCGGCCAAGGCCACCACCACCGTCAACATCACCTACCTGGTCGGCAGCCGCCATGAGAACTACGGCGAGACCGGCATGGCCCACCTGCTCGAGCACCTGCTGTTCAAGGGCACGCCAGCGCTGCCGGGCAAGACCATCCCGACCGAGTTCGCGCGGCGCGGCATGAGCGTGAATGGCACCACCGCGCAGGACCGTACCAACTTCTTCGGCACCTTCAGCGCCAACGACGACAACCTCGACTGGGCGCTGCGCATGGAAGCCGACCGCATGGTCAACAGCGTGATCTCGCGCGCCGACCTGGACAGCGAGATGACGGTGGTGCGCAACGAGATGGAAATGGGCGAGAACAGCCCCGGGCGCATGCTGATGCAGCAGACCATGGCCGCCGCTTACCGCTGGCACAACTACGGCAAGGCCCCGATCGGCGCGCGCAGCGACGTGGAGCAGGTCAGCATCGACAACCTGCGTACCTTCTATCGCCGCTACTACCAGCCCGACAACGCGGTGCTGGTGGTGGCCGGCAAGTTCGATCCCGCCGCCACGCTGGCACGTATCGAGCGCTACTTCGGGCCGATCCCGCGCCCGACGCGCGTGCTGCCGCCCGAGCATACCGTCGAGCCCACGCAGGAAGGCGCGCGCGAGCTGGTAGTGATGCGCCCCGGCGACAACAGCCTGGTCGCCGCGCAATACCACGTCAGCCCGGGTGCGCATCCGGACAGCACGGCACTCTCGCTGCTGACCATCATCCTCGGCGACACGCCGGGCGGGCGGCTGTACAAGGCGCTGGTCGAGCGTGGCCAGGCCGTGTCGGTCGGCACCGCGCTCTATGCGATGAAGGACCCGGGCGCGCTGCTGCTCATGGTCGAGACGTCCAAAGAGCAGCCGCTCGCGGCCGCGCGCGCCGGGCTGATCACGCAGGTCGAGGGCTTTGCCGAGGCGCCCGTGACCGAGGCCGAGCTGGAACGTGCGCGCGTGCGCATGCGCAACGCGTACGAGCACTACATGAACGATCCCGGCGCGCTCGGCATTGCCCTGTCCGAGGCCATCGCCAAGGGCGACTGGCGCCTGTTCTTCCTGGCGCGCGACCGCATCGAGACCACCACGCTTGCCGACGTGCAGCGCGTGGCGCTGAACTACCTGCAGGCATCGAACCGCACCGTGGGCGTGTTCCTTCCCGTCGAGCAGCCGTCGCGCACGCAGGTGCCGCCGGCGCCCGATGTCACCGCCATGGTCAGCGGCTACCAGGGCAGGCAGGCAATGGCCGCGGTGGCGGCGTTCGATCCCAGCCCCGCCAATATCGAGGCCCACACCACGCGCCAAACGCTGGCCAACGGCATGCAGCTGGCGCTGCTGCCCAAGCCCGCGCGCGGTGAAGTGGTGCACGGCACGCTGGTGCTGCGCATGGGCGACGTGCAGAGCCTGCAGGGGCTGACCACGGTGGGCGCGCTGACCGCCTCCATGCTCCGGCGCGGCGCGGCTGGCATGGACCGCCAGCAGATCGCCGACCGCATCGAGGCGCTGCGCGCGCGCGTCGGCATCTCTGGCGGCTCTGAGCGCGTAACCGTCAGCTTCGAGACGCGCCGCGCGCACCTGCCGGAACTGCTGGCCCTGCTGCGCGACCTGCTGCGCGCACCGACCTTCCCCGAGGCGGAGTTAGAAACGCTGCGCAAGACCAGCATCGCGGAAATCGAAAGCATCCAGCGCGAGCCCGGCGTGATGGCGTCCAATGCGCTGGGCCGCCATGGCGACCCCTACCCCGCTGGCGACCCGCGCCATGCGCGCACCTTTGCCGAGAACATCGCCGACCTGCAGGCCGTCACGCTGGCGCAGGTGCGTGATTTCCACGCGCGCTTCTACGGCGCGGGCCACGCGCAGCTGAGCCTGGTGGGCGACTTCGATGCACCGGCCGCGGCCGCGCAGGCAGCGCAGTTGTTCGGCGACTGGAGCGCGCCACAGCCCTACGCGCGCGTCGAGCGCCCCTATGTGCCGATCCCGCCGGCGGAGTTCACGCTGCCCGCGCCGGGCAAGGCCAATGCCATCTACCTGGCCGCCGCGCCGATCGACCTGACCAACGACGCGCCGGACTATGCGCTGATGATGATTGCCAACCGCGTGCTCGGCGGCGCCAGCCTGCGCGGCCGCCTGGCTGACCGGCTGCGCCAGCGGGAAGGCCTGAGCTATGGCGCGAGCAGCTGGGTGCAAGTGGGCGCGCTCGACCGCGCGGGACGCTTCGGCCTGCAGGCGCAATACGCACCGCAGAACCTGCCGCGCCTGCAACGCGCCATGGCCGAGGAGCTGGAGCGCTTCGTGCGCGACGGCATCACCGCGCAGGAACTGGCCGAGGCCGTCAGCGGCCTGCTGCAGCAGGGCATGGTCAGCCGCAGCAACGATGCCGCGCTGGCCGGCGCGCTGGCCAACCAGCTCTACCTGGGCCGCACCATGGCCTTCACCGCCGAACTCGAAGAGCGCCTGCGCAACGCCACGCCGGAAGCCGTCAACGCGGCCATTCGGCGCTACATGCAGCCAGGCACGCTGTCGCGCGTCTATGCCGGCGACTTCAGCGGCGCACCGGCGCAGGCGGGCGCAACCGGCAGAGGAAGTGGCTCCGGCGCGGCCGGGAGCACAGGCAACGAAGCTGCCGGCGCGGCACCGCAGGCGCAGCCCTGACATACGCGGGAAACAATATTCGGCTGCACTGGCGAAAGCCCGCAGGCGCGGCCTGCGCAACATCGCAGCGGCAAGGCCGGGAGCGGTCGACAGGCGTCCGGTGCAAGCCCCTTGCCGCGACCCCGGGTTGACTGTATATTCGTACAGTATAAGTCGATATAAGAGGTGTGGATGTCAATCGTGCGAGCTGGCAGCAAGGCAGAAGCGCTCAGGCTTCTGGCCTCGGAAGGCGTGCTGGCGCTTGAGCTGGACTACGAGACAGGATGGCAGGATGCCGTCGAACTCGGCAGGCTCGGAGAAAAGCGCGGTATCAAGGTGCAGTATCGCGGACAAGAAAGCATCGCCGTCCGTTCCCGCGAAGCCCTGATCGAAGGGCTGGCCAAACCCAAGGCCACGTTCCGTCAACGCAATCTCTATTGCCAGTTCGATCTCGGCACGCTGGCGGACCATGAACTGCTCGACCTCGAGGCCAAGGCCACGCGGCTCGGGGACTATATCCTCGCCGGCCACCTGCTGCGCGATGTCGATGGCGTGTGGCCGCAATAGGCGGCTTGCGCGCACGTCAGACCACTAGAAGAGAAAAAGCCGCCATGCAGGCGGCTTCCGTCATATTGCGCTGAGCCCGTTCTTCGTGCCCGGTGCCCCGGTCAATGCCACACCCGCGTGGCGTTGGCCCAGCGCGCCGCGCACGACGACTGCGCCACGGCCGCGTCGATCACTTCGTTGGCGGCCTCCGCCGCCGGCACCGCCGCGGCAGTATCCAGCGCCGCGCGCCACAGCACCGCCGACACCAGCGTCTTGCATTGCCGCCGTTCGCCATGCGCAAGCGCCAGCAGCCGCTCATAGCCGTCCAGCACGATCAGCCGGTCACCACGGCGCGGATGCAGCGACAGCGTGTAGAGGTGGTCAAACTCGCATTGCAGGCTGCCGCCGTTGACCGCGACCACGATTGCACCCGGCAACGCAATGCCGCTGGCCTGGACCTCGCCCCGCAGGCGCGCCAGGTGCGCGTGCGCGCGTGGATCGCAGGTGCCGCCCACGCCGCCCGCCATCTCTGCCGGCAGCGCGCTGAGTGCCATCAACTCGGCCGGCGACACCGCCAGCGTATAGGCCTGCAGCGTGGGACGATAAGTTGCCACCACGGCGCGCAGCCGGTGCGGCGCGTCGCCATCATGCCCTGCCTGCAGCGGGCTGTCCGGCCCGCGTAACTGCATCGTGTTCATGTCGACTCCTGCCGCGCGGGGCGTTTACTGGGTCAGTCGCGCAGCAGTTGCTTGGCGATGATCAACTGCTGGATCTGCGTGGTGCCTTCATACAGGCGCAGCAGGCGCACGTCGCGATAGAAGCGCTCGGCCTTGTACTCGGCGATATAGCCGGCGCCGCCATGGATCTGCACCGCGCGGTCGGCTACTCGGCCCACCATCTCGGTACAGAACATCTTGGTGCACGAGGCCAGCATGCTGACTTCCGGATCGCTCTTGCCGGCGGGCTTGGCATCGTAGCGCTGGGCGCAGTCGCGCACCATCGACAGGCCGGCGTAGAGCTCGGCCTGGCTGTCGGCCAGCATGCCCTGGATCAGCTGGAAGTCGCCAATGGGCTTGCCGAACTGCTTGCGCTCCTTGGCATACGCCACCGCGTCGGTGATCAGGCGATGCGCCATGCCGCAGGCCAGCGCCGAGAGATGCAGGCGGCCGCGGTCGAGCACCTTCATCGCAGTCTTGAAGCCCACGCCCGGCACGCCGCCGATGATGTTCGCGGCCGGCACGCGCGCGTTCTCAAGCACCACGTCGCAGGTCTTGGTGCCGCGCTGGCCCATCTTCTTGTCCGGCTTGCCCAGCGAGATGCCCGGGGTGTCGGCCGGCACGATGAAGGACGAGATGCCCGACGCGCCCGCACCACCGGTGCGCGCCATCAGCGTGAAGGCGCCGGCGCGCGGCGCGTTGGTGATGAAGCGCTTGGTGCCGTTGATGATGTAGTGGTCGCCGTCGAGTTCGGCCTTGGTCTGCAGCGAAGCCGCATCGGAGCCGGCGTTCGGCTCGGTCAGCGCGAACGAGATGATCAGCTCGCCGCTGGCGATGCGCGGCAGGTACTGCTGCTTCTGTTCCTCGGTGCCATCCATCAGGATGCCCTGCGAGCCGATGCCGACGTTGGTGCCGAACACCGAGCGGAAGGCAAAGGCGGTATGGCCCAGGTCGTAGACCACATCGCATTCCTGCGACATCGACAGGCCGATGCCGCCGTAGTTCTCGGGGATGGAGATGCCGAACAGGCCCATCTCCTTCATGTCCGCGACGATCTCGGCGGGCACGTCGTCGGTTTCCTCCAGCGTGTCTTCGGCGGGCTTCAGGCGTTCGTCGATGAAGCGCTGCACCGAGGCGCGCAGCAGGGCAAAGGATTCTTGGTCAAGGGCCATGGTGATTCTCCGGGGGGTCAAGCCAGTGCGTCAGTCTGGCCGCCTATGGTACGCCGGTCGCGCAATTTGACAATCCACTGAAATTTGGACAGAAGCGTCAATATAATTTGACAATCGCAGCCGGGCTCAACCCCATGTGGCGGATAACAGGCCCGCCACGCCGATGGCCAGCGCCGCCAGCGCATCGCCCGCGATCAGGCCGCCACCGACCAGCGATGCGGTGCTCATGTCCTGCGGCAAACCCTGGGCCGGCCTTGCGGGCCTGGCCACGGCAGCGGCCACGCTCGCCACCACACCGCCGGCCGCCATCCACGCGGCCGCCGCCAGGTTGACGAAGCCACCGAATGACGACGCATAGGGCGAGGGCAGGATCACCGCATCGAGCAGGAAATCCGCCACCCGTCCGCGCCGGCTGGCTTGCGCAAAGCGCTGCCATGCCGGCCGGCCGAGGATGGCCTTGCGCAATAGCGCGGTGGCCAGGCCGAGCGCCAGACCCGTTGCCACCGCCACATGCTGGCCGGCACGGCTTTGCGCCAGCCCGTGAAGCACGCCCACAATCTTGTATGTCATGGCCGAGGTCCAGCGCGCCGGCTGCTGGTCCGCCGGCAGGCTGGTCTGGTCCAGCGCCAGCACCGGGTAGGCATGCATGAACAGCCGTGCCATTGCCACCGCAACCAGCGCACCCACGACGATGCCCGCCACCTGGTAGCCGAACTGCACCATGCGGTCGCTGCCCAGGCGCCAGCCGGTGGAGCGGTCCTGCTGCATGTCGCTCGCCTCGGCCGTGGCCACCAGCAAGACCGTGGCGGCGATCAGCCCGACATGGGGCGCGCGCAGCCCGGCGGCGGCCATCAGGATCACGGACAGCACGAAGGCGGACGAGATCGGGTTCTGGTCGACCATGCCGACCGAGATACCGTTGACCAGCGCAAACACCAGCACCAGCAGCACCGCCATCAGCTGGAAGCCCAACGGCTGGCCGAACCATGCCACGCCCGCCGCCACCGTGGCCGCGCCCCACAACAGCGCCCAGGCCGCCACCCAGCCCATGCCCGGCCCGCGCCGCGGCGCGGGGTGGCGGCGCGCGCGCCACTGGCGGCATGCCTGCGCCAGCAGCAAGGCCACATCGACTGCAGCTGCCCCCATGATCATGCCCAGCGCCACCAGGAAGGTGGCCTTGCGATAGGGCTCGCCAGGCGCCATCCAGCCCGCGGCGACAAACCACGGGGTCATGGCCCAGCCGGCCAGCCCGCCCACCAGCGCGGCAATGCCCACGCGCGCGCCGACAATCATGCCGGCGCCGAAGGTCGCGGCCGACAGGTCCAGCGCCGCCAGCCACGGCACGCGCGCCGCGCCCAGGCCGCAGCCCAGGCCCAGCGCCATGCCGCCCCCAAGCCGGGCCACCGAACGCCGCAGCAGCGCCGGATCGGTCAGCGCGCGCAGGATATTGGCCACCGCCAGCCCCGACGGAAAGGTCAGCTGCATCCGGTCCACCAGCAATGGCGTGTACAGCATGCCCACACCCACCCCGAACATGCCGATGCACAACATGTACAGCACCAGCTGCCACAGCGGCGGCTGCGCCATGCCCAGCCACGCCATCGCCTGCAGCACCACGGCCATGCCGCCCATGCCCGCCACGGACGCCGCCGCGGTCTGGATGTAGTTGGCGCCGTGGCGCCCGGGCGCGCCATAGCCTGCCGTCACCACCGAGCCGAGGATGCCCGCCAGCACCTGCCCGCCAACAAAGAAGCCCAGCGAGAAATTCATATACGCGGCAGCGATGCCGCCCAGCGGCCCCAGCACCAGCATGCCCGCCGCGCCCAGCAGCACGTGGTACTGCCAGCTGCCCGGCGCGGGCAGCCAGGTGGCACGGGGTGCGGCATCGGTCGGGAGCGTTGGCATGGCGCAGCGAGCGGGCTGAGGCAGTGTGCCTCTTGCGAAGCATAGGCCAAGGCTGTCCTGCGGCGATGTACGACTTATCTCCAACTTTCGCCGGACGGCCGATGCCTGGCCGGGTTAACACTAGTTTCGCACGCAACCATCTGGTCGATATAGTTGCGCACACAACTACATCGCAGAGACCCCACAACCCCGCCATGCCAGACTCCACCGCACCCCACGCGGCAGTGCCACCGGCGCCGCCGCCCTCGTCATCGCGCCCATGGCCGCAGCGCGTGCCGGTACTGATTGCCGGCGGCGGCCCGGTCGGCCTGACGCTGGCCGCGCTGCTGGCGCGCCAGGGCATTGCCGCGCTGGTGGTGGAAGCCGACGACGGCTACTGCGCCGGCAGCCGGGCCATCTGCATGGCGCGGCGTTCGCTGGAGATCCTCGGCTGGGTGGGCGCAGACCGCGCCACCGTCGAAACCGGCCTGCCGTGGGTGGGCGGGCGCAGCTACTACCGCGATGCCGAGGTGCTGCATTTCCGCATGCCCAGCGAGCCCGGCGAGCGCTTCGCGCCGATGGTCAATATCCAGCAGTACTACCTGGAGGCCTTCGCCCACGACGCCGCGCTGCACGGCGCCGCGCCGGCCGATGTGCGCTTCGGCGCGCGCGTGCAGGCAGTGCGCCAGCACGGCAGCGGCGTCGTGGCCGAGATCCAGACAAGCGCAGGCGTGGTGCAGGTCGACGCGCAATGGCTGGTGGCCTGCGACGGCGGGCGCAGCACCGTGCGCGAGCAACTGGGCCTGCGCATGGAAGGCACCCAGTACGAAGGCCGCTACGTGATCGTCGATATCGTGCAGAAGACGCGGCGCGAGGTGGAGCGGCTGGCCTGGTTCGACCCGCCCTCCAACCCCGGATCGACCATCCTGATGCACCGCCAGCCTGACGACGTCTGGCGCATCGACTACCAGATCCGCGACGACGAAGACCCCGACGAAGCCGTCAAGCCGGAAAACGTGCTGCCACGCGTGCAGAGCCACCTCGACATGATCGGCGAGACCGAGCCGTGGCGCCCGCTGTGGATCTCGATCTACAACGCCAAGTGCCTGACGCTGCAGGACTACCGCCACGGCCGCGTGCTGTTCGCCGGCGACGCCGCGCACCTGGTGCCGATCTTCGGCGTGCGCGGGCTCAACTCCGGGCTGGACGATGCCGGCAACCTGGCCTGGAAGCTGGCGTGGGTGCTGCGCGCCCAGGCGCCCGACAGCCTGCTCGATTCCTATTCGACCGAACGCGTGCATGCCACGCGGCAGAACATCGCCTACGGCGCCAAGAGCACCGAGTTCATGGCGCCGCCCGACTTCGCCTTCCGGCTGATGCGCGAGGCCACGTTGCGGCTGGCGCAGCACCAGCCCGCAGTGCGTTCGCTGATCAATCCGCGGCAGTCCGCACCGATTGCCTATACGGATTCGGCACTGAACGGTCCCAGCGACTTTGGCGACGACTGCCCTGGCGCCGCGCCCGGCATGCCCGCACCGGAAATGCGCGTGGCAGGCCCCGACGAGGTCGCGCACCTCACGCAATGCTTCGGGCAACGCTTCACGTTGCTGTACTTCAGCGATTCGACCACGCTGCCCGGGCCGCTGGCCGCGTTTGCGCACGCGCATCCGGACGCCGTGCAGGCACACGTGGTGGTCACCGGCGGCAACGTGGCCGGCGCCACGGCGCTGGCCGACATCGCCGGCCAGGCCCACGCCCGCTACGGCGCACGGCCCGGAACGCTCTACCTCATCCGTCCCGATGGCTATGTCCTGGCGCGCTGGCGCGAACCGTCATGGGACGCCGTGCGCGCCACCCTCGCCCCCCTGATGCAAACCGGAGCCCGCCATGCAAGCTGAAGACCTCGACCTCGCCTACATCCGCCTGTGCGAGGCCATGGGCCGTGCCGGCGAAGCGCGCACCCCGTTGCTATTGGCAATGGTGTGCCTGGGCCTGATGAGCCGGCAGGAGGCGCTGGCGCCGGTGCTGGCGCTGATCGACGAAGCCGAGGCGCACAGCCGGCAATAGGGAACATAGGACACTAGAATGCCGACGCCTGACAAGGACACGCCATGAAGCCACTGCCACGCCTCGACCAGTTCCTGACCTACCGCCTGCACCAGGTCAACAAGCTCAGCGACAAGGACAGCGCCGCCGCCTACCTGGAGCAATGCGGCCTGCCGCTCAGCGAGGGCCGCTGCCTGGCCGCGATTGGCGCCTTTGCGCCGCTGTCGGTCAACGAACTGGCGCAGGGCGCCAACCTGACCAAGGGCCAGGCCAGCCGCTCGGCGCAGGCGCTGGTGGCGCGCGGGCTGGTCAGCAAGGAGGCCAGCGAGGCCGACGGGCGCGGCGTGGTGCTGTCACTGACCGCACAGGGCAAGCCGCTCTACCGGCAGGCGATCGCGATGATCGCCAGGCGCAATGCGGAGATCTTCGGCTGCCTGAGCGACGCCGAACAGGCGCTGCTGGGCAGCCTGCTCGACCGGCTGGTCGCGCACGCCGGCCAGCAGCACGAAGACGGCGCCGAAGACGCCGGCGCCTGATCCGTCAGCGGCGCAGGTTGTCCACCTGCACGCGTGCGCCATCGCGGCGCGCGGCGTCGGCCACTTCATTGGTGACCACGGTCTGGCCGATCGGCGCCAGCGCAATGCCGGCCAGCTTCAGGTGCTGGATCGCAAACGGAATGCCGATGATGGTCACGAAGTTGGCGACCGCCGCCATCACGTGGCCGATGGCCAGCCACACGCCGGCGACAACAAACCACAGCACATTGCCGACCAGCCCCAGCGCACCGGTGCCGACATCGTCGCGCCCGGTCAGCTCGCGCCGGCTGATGGCCTGCTTGCCGAACGGGAAGAAGGTGAACGTGCCTATCACGAAGCAGGCCTTGCCCCAGGGGATCCCGATGATCGAGATAAAGGCCAGCAGCCCGGCCAGCCACCAGGCCAGGCCCATGACCACGCCGCCAAGGATGAACCAGAGGAAGTTGCCGATTGCGCGCATGCCGTTCGTTCACGAGTGAGGAAGAGAACACGCATGATACGCAATGGTGTTGTGCCGGCATGGCGGCGAGGGGGGTCGTGGCTACAAAGCGTACCCGTTTCTGCGTGCCTTGCCGGGACCGGCTGAACGGCGTCGCCGGTCCTTCGGGAAACGCGTTCGAGCCTTGTTTATAGGCATATTCCACTCTGCAAGACCGGTCGCAAACCCCGCTTCCGCAGGCAAAGCGTACCCGTTTCTGCGTGCCTCCGCGCGTGCTGGCGCCTTCGGCAAGCCCGACGCCGCAGCGATAGAATGTGACGCCGGCCCGCTATCCGCGCGCCAGCCCCCTGGGCAGCCAACACGCTGTCACCCTTCTCCGACTCCACCGTCTACTCCGCTGTCCCCGCCATGAAGCCCACGCTGCTGATCCTGACCCAGGTCGCTACCCACCACCGCGACGCCATTGCCGAACGATTCGAGATCCTCTATGCGCCGGACGCGGAAGGCCGCGCCGCGCAGATCGCCACGCAGGGCGAACGCATCCGCGCGGTACTGACCATCGGCTCCACCGGCCTGACCGCGGCGGAGATCGACGCGATGCCGGCACTGGAACTGGTGTGCGCACTGGGCGCGGGCTTCGAGAACATCGCCGTTGCCCACGCCCGCGCGCGCGGCATCGCCGTGGCCAATGGTGCCGGCACCAACGACAGCTGCGTGGCCGACCACGCCTTCGCGCTGCTGCTGGCGACCGTGCGCGCCGTGCCGCAACTGGACGCGGCCACGCGCGCCGGCACCTGGCGCACCGCGCTGCCGCTGCGGCCCAATGTCTCGGGCAAGCGGCTGGGAATCGTCGGGCTGGGCACCATCGGCCGGCGTATTGCCCGGCGCGGCGAAGGCTTCGACCTGGAGATCGGTTATCACAACCGCAAGCCGCGCGAAGACGCGGGGTACCGGTACTTCGACAGCATCGGGGCGCTGGCCGCGTGGGCGGACTACCTGGTGATCGCCACGCCGGGCGGGGCGGGTACGCGGCACCTGGTCGATGCAAGCGTGCTGTCGGCGCTGGGACCGGCCGGGTTCCTTGTCAATATCGCGCGCGGCAGCGTGGTGGATACCGAGGCGCTGGCTTCAGCGCTGCGCGCCGGCAAGCTTGGCGGGGCTGGGCTGGATGTCTATGAGAGCGAGCCGGCGCCGCCGGTGGCGTTGTTCGACTGTCCTAACGTCGTGCTAACACCGCATGTGGCAGGCTGGTCGCCGGAGGCCATCACGGCGTCCGTGATGCAGTTCCTGGAGAATGCGCGGCGGCATTTTGCGGGGGAGGGGGTGTTGACGCCGGTGGGGTGAGGGATCACCTGGCGGATCACCCCATCCGCCACCGCTACCCTTGCGTTGCCTGCATCGATTCAATCTGCATCCCGCATCGGAAACTGACACCGAGTAGCGGGGCCATTCCATTCGGTTTTCAGACTCGGCCCCTAGTTCTGAACCGTCGATCCCGCGAGCATGGCTTGAACGCGACGAATCGGAGAACGGGATGGATGTGCGGCTGCGCGAGCTCCACGGGAACTGGGACCGTGGCTTTGCACTGGACAAGCATACCCGTATCAGCACCTATCTCGGCGATGATGAATGGGGTCATCCAGTGTTCGATACGACGCGCTCCCCGGCTGGTGAAGCGCTCTATCAGCTGAAGTACCGGCACGACTGGAGCCAGACGCTACCCTTTGCGCTGCAAATCGCCGAAAACATCTATCCCCGCTTCCCCGACGTCGGCTGCATTGTTCCAATGCCCGCGTCCAGAGTACGCCCCCGGCAGCCTGTTCTGGAGATCGCGATTGCGCTTGGTAGAATCGTGCGTCGGCCAGTCCTTTCCAGTATCTTGTCCAGGGTGCCGACAGGACAAGCGCTAAAGGATATCGGAACGAAAGCAGTGCGCGCGGCGGTACTGGCCGGGCGGATCATGTTGCACGACGGAATACCGGGATCAAAGCGCCGAAATGTGTTGCTCGTCGACGACCGGTACGACACCGGCGCATCATTGGAGGAAGCCTGCCGGGTTTTGAGAGGTTACGCGAAAGTCGCAAACATTTACGTAGCGACCGTAACATGGTGAGGTGCAATGGATGAGCATGATCTTTGTAGCCGGCTCGATCAGTATCAAGCAGCTCGACCCCAAGGTCAAAGCGCGCATCGATAGCATTGTCGAGGGCGACCACACCGTGATCGTAGGGGACGCGGACGGCGCAGACAGCTCCGTCCAGTCCTACCTTTGCGGCAAAGGTGTGGCGGAGGCCATCGTCTACTGCAGTGGGGACACACCTCGAAACAACGCAGGCCGCTGGCCGGTGGTTCGTGTCGACGTCAAGCACGCAGCGCCCGGCTCCCGCGCCTTCTTTACTGCGAAGGATGTCGAGATGGCAAAGGCGGCTGACTTCGGCCTGATGATCTGGGATGCGCGAAGCACCGGCACCCTGCGCAACGTCATGGAGTTGCTGCGGCGCAGGAAGGCAACCGTCGTCTTTGTCAACAAGACCAAGTCATTCCTGACCGTACGTGATGTCGAGCAGCTCGAGCTCCTGCTGTCGTTCATGGCAGCGCCGGCCTTGCGCAAGGCAGAAGAGAAGCTCCATTTGCGCAGCAGCATCAGTCAGTTGCGGCACGAGCAAGCGGAGATGTTTGGCTGAACCAAGCTAAGCGGGAAACACCGCCCTCACCCGCAACCCGGGCCCCGCATCCTCCAGCACCACCCGCGCCCCATGCGACTGGGCAATCTCCGCCACGATAGCCAGCCCCAGCCCGCTCCCGCCGGTCGGTGCATCGGCCACCCGATAGAAGCGATCAAACACACGCGCACGCTCGTCAGCGGGGATCCCCGGCCCATTGTCGCTGACCACCAGTTCAACGGCACGCCCATCGGCGCTGCGACCCACCAGCACATCGATACGGCTTCCGGCAGGGATATAAGCCAGCGCGTTATCCAGCAGGTTGGTCAGCAGGATGCGCAACGCATCCACATCCCCCCGCACCACCGCCGGCGATGTGTCCTCGCTGCCGTCGAGCCCAAGGTCGATATTGCGATCTAGCGCGGCCTGCGCCATGTCCGCGACCACGCTTGCGGCCAGTTGGTGCAGCTCCACCGGTTCGTGCGGAGGAATGGCTGCGCCCGGCTCCTGCCGTGCCAGCGTCAACAGCTGGGTGACCAGGTGGGTCAGCCGCTCCAGTCCCTGGCGCAGCTTGCCGATCGCTTCGTCACGCGCTGCGCCGTTCTCAGCCCGTTCCACCAGCTGTGCCTGCAACTGCAGCGCGGCCAGCGGCGTGCGCAGCGCGTGGGCGGCGTCGGCGACGAAGGCGCGCTGGGTGTCGATGGCGTGCGAGAGCCGCGCCAGCAGCTGGTTCAGCGCCGCGCTCAGCGGAGCGATCTCGTCCGGCATCTGGCGCACAGCCAGCGGCGCCAGTGTGTTGGCGTCGCGCGCGCGCACCTCGGTGGCGATTTCGCGCAGCGGGCGCAGGCCGCGCCCCACTGCCATCCACACCAGCCAGCCCAGCAACGGCAGCAGCAACAGCAGCGGCGCCACGGTGCGCAGCGCCATACGCGCGGCCAGCGTGCGCCGTGCGCTCATCGGCTGCGCGATCTGCACCACGGTGGGCCCGAGCTGCATGCTGTACAGGCGCCATTCGCCCTGCTGCGTGGTCACATTGGAAAAGCCCAGCTCCGCGCGCGCGGGCAGCGCCGGGTGCGAATGCGACAGGTACAGGCTGCGGCCGGAGCCGTCCCAGATATGGATGACCACATCCTCGTCGGCGTGCGCCAGGTCGTCGGGCGCGCCCAGAAAAGGCGGCGCCACCGGGTCGGCGAACTGGCTGGGCAATGCCGCGGCCATCTGCTTCATCTGGTAGTCGAACAGCGCGTTGGCTTCCTGCCTTGCCTGCCCGTAGATCAGCGCCGTGGCGACGGCGATGCCGGCAAGCAGGCCCGCGGCCAGCCACCACAGCAGGGTTCGCTGGATGGAACGCATCAGGGGGTGTCTCCTGCGCCCGCGGATGCTGCATCCCCATCGAGGCGCGGCACCACGTAGCCCACGCCGCGGATATTGCGGATCAGCGCCGCGCCGAACTTCTTGCGCAGCGCGTGGATATAGACCTCGACGGTATTGCTGCCGACCTCGTCGTCCCAGCCGTACAGCCGCTCCTGCAATTGCGGCACCGACCAGACCTTGCCGGGCCGCGCCATCAACGCGGACAGCAGCGCGAACTCGCGCGCCGACAGCCGCACCGGCTCGCCGCGGTGGGTGGCCTCGCGGGTCGTGGGGTTGAGCACGATGTCGCCGTAGCTGACCAGCGGCTCCGCCCGGCCGGCGGCGCGGCGCGCCAGCGCGTGCATGCGCGCCGCCAGTTCCTGGAGGTCAAAGGGCTTGACCAGGTAATCATCGGCGCCGGCATTGAGCCCCGCGACACGATCCGCGACGGCATCGCGCGCGGTCAGGATCAGCACCGGCGTCGGCACGCCGCGCGCGCGCAAGCTGCGCAGCACGTCGAGGCCCGGGCGCCGCGGCAGGCCGAGGTCGAGCAGGATCAGGTCATAGCACGCCTGGCCGCCCTGCGCGGTGCTGGCCGCGGCCAGGCCCGCGTCGCCGTCGCGCACCCAATCGACGGTAAAGCCTTCCTGGCGCAGCGCCAGCTTGACGCTGTCGCCGATCATGGCGTCGTCTTCCACCAGCAGCACGCGCATGGCTATGGATTCCCGCCGCAGCCGTCGAGCCGCTCGGCCAGTGCGCGCGCCAGTCCCGGCAGCGCGGGGTGGCTGGCGGTGATGACATGGACCGGCACGGCCTCCAGCCAGCCGCGCATGCGGCCCTTGGCGACGAAGCGTTCGGCAAAGGCCGAGGCCTGCAGCGCCGGCACGAAGCGTGGCAGGATGCCGCCGCCCAGGTAGACCCCGCCACGTGCGCCCAGCACCAGGGCGATGTCGGCCGCAACCGAGCCGAGCAGGCCGAAGAACACCGCCATGGCGCGCTGGCACAGCGGGTCGTGACGCTCGAAGGCGCCGGTGGTGACCTGCTCCGGCAGCAGCGGCGCAAGCAAAAGCGTACCCGTTTCTGCGGCCAGCGCGGCATGGATATGCGACAGGCCGCTGCCGCACAGGAGCCGTTCCGCCGACACCCGGCCGACATTGCGATGGGCGGCGCGCCAGGCGACCCATTCGTCGTCAGTGTCGGGCATCAGCTCGATATGGCCGCCTTCGCCGGCGAGCGCCACCGCTGGTCCGCCCGGCGCCGGCACCAGGCCGGAAACGCCCAGCCCGGTGCCCGGACCGACCAGCGCAAGCGGCGCGGTGCGCACCGCGGTGCCGGCGCGCACGGGCACCAGCCCGTCGGCAGGCAGGTGCGGCAGGGCCAGCGCCAGCGCGGTGAAGTCGTTGATGGCCACCAGGGTCTGCAGCCCGAGCGCGCGCCGCATGCCGTCGATCGAGAACGACCAGTTGTGGTTGGTCAGCCGGACCTGGTCGCCGGTCACCGGGTTGGCCAGGCCGATCGCCGCGTGGCGCGGCACGGGCTTGCCCGACGCGGCCAGGCCGTCGAGATATTGGCGCAGGGCGGCTTCGAGCGACGGGAAATCGGCCACCTTCAGCGCGGTCACCGGGCCGATCCGCATTGGTGCGGTTTCCAGTGCAAAGCGCACGTTGGTGCCGCCCACATCGCCGAGCAGGCGGGGGAAGTCAGCGCAGGAGGATGCAGTGGTGGCCATGGCGTCGGGTATCGCTCCTCTTGGGAATCAGGTCTGTCAGGTCTTGAACACGTCAAGCCCGTGCCGGTGCCGTGACAGCACCAGGCTGACCGGCAACGACGGCGCAGGGCCCTGCAGCGCGCGTTCGAGCACCTCGGCCTTGGTTGCGCCGGACACTGACAGGAACACGCGCTCGGCAGCCAGCAGCGCCGCCAGGTTAAGCGTGATGCGGGCATGCGGCGCGACTGACGGGTGCGTGATCACGTAGCCGGGCTGCGGCTCGCTCAGCGCGCTCTGCAGTTCGGGCGCATCCGGGAACAGCGAGGCGGTATGGCCGTCCTCGCCCATGCCCAGCACCACCACGTCGGGCTGGCGAAATGCGCTGTTGGCCCGCGCCACCGCCTGTGCCGGCGCGGCAACGTCCTGCGCATCGGCAATCAGCGGTACGAAGGCGGCGCTGGCAGCGGCCTCGCGCAGCAGGTGCGCGCGCACCAGGGCGGCGTTGCTGTCCGGGTGGTCGGGCGGCACCACGCGCTCGTCGACCAGCGTGATGGTCACCGCCTCCCAGCGCACGTGCCGGTGGCGCAGCCGCTCGAACATCGCCACCGGCGAGCGTCCGCCCGAGACCGCCAGCACCGCCCAGCCCTTGACACGGATGGCCAGCTCCAGCGCATTGCCGATGGAGATGGCCAGCGCCTCGGCCTGGTCCATCGGGGTGGGATGTTCAAACTGGCGCATGATGGTTTCCTTTGCGATTCTGCGGGCGCATGGCTCAGGCTTCCTCGTGCCACAGCCCGCCATCGCGCGACATCAGCGCGGACGACGCGGCCGGCCCCCAGGTGCCGGCGGTATAGGGCTTGGGCGGCACGGTGCTGGCCTCCCAGGTGTCGATGATGGGTTCGACCCAGCGCCAGGCCTGCACTTGTTCATCACGGCGCACGAACAGGCCCAGCCGGCCGCGGATCACGTCGAGCAGCAGCCGTTCGTAGGCGCCGGCGCGGCGCACCTTGAACGAGTTGGCAAAGTCCAGGTCGAGCGAGGTCGGCGTCAGCTCCAGCGTGTCGCCGGGCTGCTTGACCAGGCAATACAGGCGGATGCTTTCTTCCGGCTGCAGCTGGATCACCAGCCGGTTCTGCGGCGACAGCGTCAGCGGCCGCGGGAAGATCGCGTGCGGCACGTCGCGGAAATGGATCACGATCTCGGCCACGCGGGACTGCATGCGCTTGCCGGTGCGCAGGTAGAACGGCACCCCTTCCCAGCGCCAGTTGGCGATCTCGGCCTTGATCGCGACAAAGGTCTCGGTGCGGCTGTCGGGCGCGATGCCCGCTTCTTCCTGGTAGCCCGGCACCGGCTTGCCGCCGATGGCACCGGAGCGGTACTGGCCGCGCACGGTCTTCTCGGCCACGTCCTGCGGCGTGATCGGTTTGAGCGCCTTCAGGATCTTGATCTTCTCGTCGCGGATGGCATCTTCGCTGAGGCTGGCCGGCGGCTCCATCGCCACCATGCACAAGAGCTGCAGCAAGTGGTTCTGCACCATGTCGCGCAGCGCGCCGGTGCGGTCGTAGAAGTCGCCGCGCGTTTCCACGCCGAGTTCTTCGGCGATGGTGATCTGCACGTCCTGCACCCACTCGCGCCGCCACAGCGGCTCGAACAGCGCGTTGCCGAAGCGGATCGCCATCAGGTTCTGCACCGACTCCTTGCCGAGGTAATGATCGATGCGGTAGATCTGCTCTTCGGCGAAGTACTTGGCCACTGCGGAGTTGATCGCCTCGTTCGATTCGAGGTCATGCCCCAGCGGTTTTTCCAGCACGATGCGCACGTTGGGCGCCTGGCGCGTGTTCAGGCCGGTGCGTGCCAGCTGCTCGCAGATCGACACGAACAGGTGCGGCGCGGTGGCGAGATAGCACACCACCACTTCAGGCTTGCGTGCCAGCACCTGCTCCGCCAGCGCATCGAAATGCGCGGGCACGCGTGCGTCGGCCTGCACGTAGACAATGCGCGCGCAGAACTTGTCCCATGACTCGGGCGGCGCATGGGCCAGCCCGGGGCGCACGGTCTGTTCCAGCGAGGCGAGGTAGTCCGCGGTAGAGAGCGGCTGGCTGCCGATGGCGAGGATCCGTGCGGCCGGATGCAGCAGGCCGGCGTGGTGCGCATCGAACAGGGAAGGCAGCAGCTTGCGCCGCGCCAGGTCGCCGGTGCCGCCGAACAGCACCATGTCGAAATCAGGCATGCTCACCCTGGGACTCCTTGTGCGGTTGAGGACCCGCCATGGGCGGGTTTGCATGGTGGCAAGTTTACGTGACTCGCCCCGGCTTGGCGAGGCGCAGGCTGCGGCACATGCCGCGGCAAATGCATGACCCGGGCCCAAAGCGTACCCGTTTCTGCGTGCATCGGTCAGTGCACCGTGCGGTACGCGGCAAAGTGCGCTAGGCTGAAAGCTCCCCCGCAGGAGAACCCCATGCCACGTCATCCAGTGCTCGAGCGGGTCACCGCCCGCATCGTCTCCCGCAGCGCCGCCTCGCGCCAGGCGTACCTTGACCGCACCCGCGCCATGGCCGGGCAGAAGGTCGAACGCGCGCAGCTTTCCTGTACCAACCTGGCCCATGCGGTGGCTGCCATGCCTGACGCCGCGAAGATTCGTCTGAAGGCCGATGAGCGGCCCAACCTGGCGATCGTCTCGGCCTACAACGACATGCTGTCGGCGCACCAGCCGCTGGCGGCTTTCCCCCAATGGCTCAAGGAAGCGGCGCTCGATGCCGGCGGCACCGCGCAGTTTGCCGGCGGCACGCCCGCGATGTGTGACGGCGTCACGCAGGGCCAGGACGGCATGGACCTGTCGCTGTTCTCGCGCGATGTGATTGCGCTGGCCACGGCGGTGGCGCTGTCGCACCAGATGTTCGATGCCGCGCTGTACCTGGGCGTGTGCGACAAGATCGTGCCCGGGCTGGTGATGGGCGCGCTGTCGTTCGGCCACCTGCCGGCCGTGTTCGTGCCGGGCGGGCCCATGACCACCGGCATCAGCAACGACGAAAAGGCGCAGACGCGCCAGCTCTACGCCGAAGGCAAGATCGGCCGCAAGGAATTGCTCGAGGCCGAGACCCGCTCCTACCACGGCCCCGGCACCTGCACCTTCTATGGCACCGCCAATTCCAACCAGATGCTGATGGAGATGATGGGCCTGCACCTGCCGGGCACGGCCTTCGTCAACCCCAACACGCCGCTGCGCGAGGCGCTCACGCGCGAGGCCGCGCGCCAGGCGCTGAAGCTGGTGCACGGCGGCGAGCGCTATACGCCGGTGGCCGAGGTGCTGGACGAGCGTGCCTTTGTCAACGGCATCGTCGGGCTGCTGGCCACCGGCGGCTCCACCAACCACACGCTGCACCTGATCGCGATGGCGCGCGTGGCCGGCATCGTGCTGGGCTGGGACGACTTTGACGAGCTCTCGGCCGTGGTGCCGCTGCTGGCGCGCGTGTACCCGAACGGCAAGGCCGACGTGAACCAGTTCCAGGCCGCCGGCGGGCTGCCCGTGGTGATCCGCGGGCTGCTGTCGCTGGGCCTGGTGCATGACGACGTGACCACCATCGTCGGCCGCGGGCTGCAGGATTACACGCGCGAACCCGTGCTGCGCGACGGCAAGCTGACGTGGATCGACGGCCCGGCCGCGCCGCTTGACGACAGCATCGTGCGCGGCGCCGACGCGCCCTTTGCCCCGGACGGCGGCATCAAGGTGCTGGACGGCAAGCTGGGCCGCGCGGTGATCAAGACCTCGGCGGTCAAGGCCGAGCACCAGGTGGTGGAGGCACCGGCGATCGTGTTCGAGCGTCAGGACGATGTGCTGCACGCATTCAAGCGCGGCGAGCTGGAGCGCGACTTTGTCGCGGTGCTGCCGTGGCAGGGCCCGGCCTCGTGCGGCATGCCCGAGCTGCACAAGCTCACGCCTACGCTGACGGTGCTGCAGGACCGCGGCTTCCATGTGGCGCTGGTGACCGACGGGCGAATGTCGGGCGCGTCGGGCAAGGTGCCGGCAGCCATCCATGTCTGCCCCGAGGCGCTGCACGGGGGCGCGATCGGGCGCGTGCGCAGCGGCGACATGATGCGCGTGGATGCGCCCGCTGGCGTGCTCGACGTGCTGGTGCCGGATGACGAATGGCAGGCGCGCGCGCCTGCCCGTCCGGACCTGAGCGCCAATCGCCACGGCGTGGGCCGCGACCTGTTCGCCACCTTCCGCCGCCATGTCAGCACTGCGGAAAGCGGTGCCTGCACGCTGTTTTCGGACGAGGGCGACGAAAGCAATCTGCAGCGCTAGCCCAGGTGCTGCACCGGCTGGCGCGGCGCCGCGCCGGTCGGGTGCGGCGCGCCGGTCGGGTGCGGCGCGCCCGCCGCTGGCGCGCTGTCGGCCACCTTCACCGCACCCGGCACCGAACCGGCGCCCGGCACGTGCAGTTCCTGGATCGGCACCGCCAGCTTGCTACCGGCCTGTTCCAGCGCGTGCTTGATGCGCTCGTAGAACGCGAAACGCACGTTCCAGTAGTCGTCATTCGAGGTCCAGTAGCGCACGTTCAGCGTGATGCCCTGCTGCGTGTAGTTGACCACCATGGTCTCGGGCTTGGGGTCGGCCAGCAGGCGATGCTCGCGCGCGAGCATCGCGCGCAGCGCTTCCAGGCTGCGCTGCACATCGCTGTCGAAGGTCACCGTGGCCTCGATGTCAGCGCGCCGCGTGGCGTTCTCGCTGTAGTTGGTGATGGCGCTGCCCCACAGCTTGCCGTTGGGCACGCGCAGGCACACCCCGTCGAAGGTGGTCAGCTCGGTCATGAAGAGGCCGGTCTCGCGCACGGTGCCGGCCACCCCCTGCGCATCGATGTACTGGCCGACGCGGAACGGCCGCAGCAGCACCAGCATGATGCCGGCGGCAATATTCTGCAGGGTGCCCTGCAGCGCCAGCCCGATGGCCAGGCCCGCGGCGCCCAGCATGGCGATGATGCTGGCGGTCTGCACCCCGAACTGCGACAGCACCAGCACGATGGTCAGCACGCGCACCATCCATTGCAGCGCGTTGGCCAGCAGCGGACGCATGGTCTCGTCCACGTGCGTGCCGCTGAGCGCGCGCCGGGCCGCGCGGCCCACGCGGGCCGACAGCCACCAGCCGGCCATCAGGATCAGGATGGCTGCCAGGCAGTTCATGCCCTGGTTGATGGCGAACTGGAGCAGGTAGGTCCAGCCCGCCTCCAGCTTGTTGGCATCGATGAAGTTCAGGTCCATGGGAGCGGCTCCGTTTGCGGTTCTTATGGAGGAGACAGGCGGTGCTGCGTACCCGTTTCTGCGTGCAGAAGCGGGCTGCCAGGCCGCACTCAGGCGCCTGGCGGAAAAATTCCTGCTTGACAAATTGCCGCGTGTTGCAAGCGCGATGTCAGACGATCACCGACAATGCCGACACGGCAACCCAGTGAAGGAGACAAGCAAGGCGGGAATTGGTTTCCGGTGCGGCATGCGCTTGCGTGCCGGCGCGCCAGCCCTTGTGCAATCAAGGCTGGCGGCGGATCAGAAAAGTCCGAGCGAGGGAGGGGCCAGGGGTAGCCAGGCCAAGCCCGGTGCGGCGGGCCAGCATTGCGGCACAACTTTCAGCGACGAAAGTTGGCGAAGGGGTGTCGGCGATACCGCCGTGCGGGCAGCGGCAGGCACGCAGAAACGGGTACGCTCCCTGCCCTGCCCCGGCAATGGGTCAGGCCGGATGATCGTGCAGCCGGTCGCGCGCGGCCAGCGCAGGAAAGAACCGCATCCACAGCGCCACCACCAGCAGCGTGCCGACGCCGCCCAGGATCACGGCGCCCACCGGGCCCAGCAATGCTGCGGTGACGCCGGACTCGAACTCGCCCAGCTGGTTCGAGGCGCCGATAAACACCGAATTGACCGCACCCACGCGCCCGCGCATGTCGTCCGGGGTGTCGAGCTGGACCAGCGTGGAGCGCACCACCACGCTGATCATGTCCGACGCCCCCAGCACCACCAGCGCCACCATCGACAACGGCAGCCAGGTCGATACACCGAACACCACGGTAGCCACCCCGAATAGCGCCACCGCGCCGAACATGATGCGCCCGGCGCGCCGGTTCAGCGGATGGCGCGCCAGCCACAGCGCCATTACCAGCGCGCCGACTGCCGGCGACGAACGCAGCAGCCCCAGGCCCCACGGCCCGGTGTGCAGGATGTCGCGCGCGTAGATCGGCAGCAGTGCCACGGCGCCGCCCAGCAGCACGGCGAACAGGTCCAGCGAAATCGCTCCCAGCAGCACTGGGCGGCTGCGGATATAGGCAAACCCCGCAAACACCGTGCCCACGCTGACCGGCGCGGTCAGGCGCTGCGCGGCCTGGCGCAGCGTGATGCCGCTTACCAGCACGGCGGCAATGGCAAAGAGCGTGGCACTCAGCCCATAGACCACGCCCGGCCCGGCCACGTAGGCAAAGCCACCGATGGCCGGGCCGATGATGATGGCGGCCTGCCCGGCGGAACTGGCCAGCGCCACCGCGCGCGGCAACTGGCGCGGCGTCACCACGCTGGGCAGCAGCGCCTGCAGCGTGGGGGTCTCGAACGCGCGCGTGGCGCCGATCAGCGCGACGAAGACGAAGATGTGATGACTGTCGATCCAGCCACTCAGGCTGGCCACGGCCATGCCGGCGGCCAGCAGCGCCTCGATCGCCTGGCAGGTGCGCACGATGCGGCGCCGGTCGAAGCGGTCGGCCACGTGCCCCGACATCAGGATCAGCACCACCGACGGCAGGAACTGCACCAGCCCGACCATGCCGAGCATCAGCGGGTCGCGGGTCAGGTCATACATCTGCCAGCCGACCGCCACCGTAAAGATCTGGTAGCCAATCGTGGTGCACAGGCGTGCGAACCAGTAACGGCGGAAAACGGCGTCGCCGAAGACGCTGTCCGGCGCGGCGGCCTGGACGGTGGCTGGGGAAGACATGGATGCGGGAGGGAGGCGGAGATGGCTGCGCACCGCACAGCGCCGCCGTGCCGTTGAGGACGCCACGACAGCCTTTGCAGTGCACAAAGGCAAGATTCTAAAGCGCCTGCTGAATACCTGCATACAGATGCCCACACGCGCACACCTATCGAAAAAATGTTAGTAATTCACCTCTTTTAGGTGTCCGGATGTCTGCACATTGATGCACATAAACCACAATCCCGGGCGGCGAATGCTGGCCGTTTCGCTTCTGAGAATCACTCGCATTTATAATCGCGGCCCATTGGCGCGGCCGCCCACGACGTCCCTCCCCTTGGCTTGCGGAACGCGCTGCTTTTCAGGAATTTCATCTTGCAGCCCGCTTTCCGCCTTTCCGGGGGTGCCATCGGCGCCACCCTGTTGTTCGCCCAGCTTGCCGCCCTGCCGGCCCACGCCGCTGATCCCGCACCTGCCTCCGCGCCTGCCGCCAACCCCGAAGCCACGCTGAGCACCGTCACCGTGGTCGGCAACTGGCTGGAAAACGCCAACGAGGCCAAGGTGCTGGAGCATCCCGGCGCGCGTACCATCGTCGACCGCGAGACCTTCCAGGAAGCCGGCGCCAACAATGTGCGCGAGGTGCTGCGCCGCATTCCAGGCGTGCAGGTGCAGGAGAACAACGGCACCGGCGGCAGCGATGTGTCGCTCAACGTGGGCGTGCGCGGGCTGACCTCGCGCCTGTCGCCGCGCTCGACCATCCTGATGGACGGGGTGCCGCTGGCAGTGGCGCCCTACGGCCAGCCGCAGCTGTCGATGGCGCCGCTGTCGCTGGGCAACCTGGAGACCATCGACGTGGTGCGCGGCGCCGGCTCGGTGCGCTACGGCCCGCAGAACGTGGGCGGCATCATCAACTTCGTGACGCGCCCGGTCCCGAAGCTGTTTGCGGCCGATGCATCGGTATCGACCGACATCTACAGCCATGGCGGTAGCGTCAAGACCAACCCGACCGCATTCATCGGCGGCACCAACGACAACGGCCTGGGCGGCGCGTTGCTGTACTCGGGCATCCATGGCAACGGCTATCGCGAGAGCAACGACCACGTCAATATCGACGACCTGATGCTCAAGGGCGCGTACCGGATCTCGAAGACCGATGAGCTGAGCGCGGCCTTCCACTACTACGAGGGCAGGGCAGGCATGCCCGGCGGCCTGACTTCGGCCCAGTATGCCGCCGACCCGTTCCAGTCGGTGCGGCCCTACGACAATTTCGATGGCCACCGCAGCGACTTCAGCCTGAAGTACAGCCACAACGACAACAACCGCAAGTTCGAGGTGCTGACGTACTACACCGACAGCTTCCGCGGCAGCAATATCGAGCAGCAAGGCACCGGCGCGCAGGCCAACCTGCGCCGCCTGACCGCGGCCCCGCGCAACTACCATACGTTCGCGATCGAGCCGCGCTACTCGCAGCTGTTCCGCGGCGAGAGCATGAGCCACGAGGTCAGCGTCGGCTACCGCTTCCTGCGCGAAGCCAGCGACGAAAAGGCATCGCGCACGCTGTTCTACACCCCGGGCACCATCGACCCCACCACGCTGCCGTCGCCGGTGTACCAGTCGCGCACGGGCGGCACCACCGCCAATGCGGTCTATATCGACGACACCATCAACGTCGGCAGCTGGACCATCACGCCGGGCCTACGCTACGAGTTCATCCGGTCGTACGTGACCGACAACTTCAGCGGCGCGCGCAACGACGTCTCGTCCAACGAGCCGCTGCCGTCGCTGGCGGTGATGTATCACGTCAGCGACCAGTGGAAGCTGTTCGCCAATGCCGGCGTCTCGTTCGGGCCACTGCAGTACTTCCAGATCGCGCAGACCACCAACGGCCTGACGCCCGAGAAGGCCAAGACGTATGAGGTCGGCACGCACTTCAACGCCAACGGCTGGGGCGGTGAGCTGACGCTGTTCAATATCGACTTCGACGACGAGCTGCAGCTGCGCGGCGGCACCGGCGGCGCGCCGGATGCGTGGACCAACCTCGGCGCCACCACCCACCGCGGCGTGGAATCGTCGCTGCGCTATGACTTCGGCGCGCTCGACAAGTCGCTGGCCGGCCTGTCGGCGTACGCGACCTACACTTTCACCGAAGCTACCTACAGCCAGGGCAATTTCGCTGGGCGCGACCTGCCGTTCTATTCGCGCCACGTGGCCACCGTGGGCATGCGCTATGCGCGCAACCGCTGGGCGCTCAATGTCGATGGCTTTGCGCAGTCGAAGCAGCATTCGCCGGGCGATCCGAGCACGTCGACCAGCTACCAGACCGCGGAAAGCGCAAACGGTGCGCTGGGCGATATCCCGGGTTATGCGCTGCTGAACATGCGGCTGGGCTATGACTTCGGCAAGTCGGCGCAGAATCTGAAGGTGGCGGTTGGGGTGAAGAACGTGTTCGACAAGCGCTATTTCACGCGCTCGACCGACAACAATGCGGGCAAGTATGTGGGGATGCCGCGGACGTTCTATATCCAGGCGTCGCTGGCGTATTGAGGCGCAGTCTAGCGCCACCGCCCCCCACCCCTCAGGAATGCAAAACGGGTCGCCATGGCGACCCGTTTTGCATGTTCAGCGATGGGATCGTTAGACGATCTCGCGCGTCTCCAGGAACTGCAGCTCCGGGAACCGCTCCTGTGTCAGGCGCAGGTTCACCATGCTCGGCGCCAGATAGACATGGTCGCCCGCGCCATCGAGCGCCACGTTATGCCCCGCCTTGGCGATCAGCTTCTCGATCTCCGCGGGCGTGCCCTTGAGCCAGCGCGCGGTCGCGCATTCATGCGATTCGAAAATGGCATCGACGCCGTACTCGTGCTCGAGCCGGTGCGCGACCACGTCGAACTGCAGGATACCGACCGCGCCCAGCACCAGGTCGTTAGAAGCAAGCGGGCGGAACATCTGTGTGGCGCCCTCCTCGGCCAGCTGCTGCAAACCCTTCTGCAACTGCTTGACCTTGAGCGGGTTGTTCAGGCGCGCGCGGCGGAAGAACTCTGGCGCGAACGACGGGATGCCGGTGAACTTGAGCGGCTCGCCCTCGGTGAAGACATCGCCCAGGCGGATGGTGCCGTGGTTGGGCACGCCGATGATGTCGCCGGCGTAGGCTTCTTCCGTCGTGTTGCGGTCCTGCGCCATGAAGGTGATGGCGTTGTTGATCGCCACGGTCTTGCCGGCGGACACGTGCAGCAGCTTCATGCCGCGCTCGAAACGGCCCGAGCACACGCGCACGAAAGCGATGCGGTCGCGGTGGCGCGGATCCATATTGGCCTGGATCTTGAAGACGAAGCCGGTGAACTTGGGCTCCTGCGGCTCAACCACGCGCGAATCCGTGTTGCGCGCCAGCGGCGGCGGCGACAGCTCGCACAGCGCATCCAGCAGCGACTGCACGCCGAAGTTGTTGATGGCCGAACCAAAGTAGACCGGGGTCTGCTTGCCGTTGAGGAACGCATCCTTGTCGAAAGTGTGCGAGGCACCGCGCACCAGCTCGATCTCGATGCGTAGCTCTTCGGCCTGGCTGCCCAGGATGCGGTCCAGCTCCGGGTTGTCCAGCCCGTCCAGGATCGCGGCCGTGCCCTTCTCGCCGTGCGGATCGAACAGCTGCACCTTGTCGTCGATCAGGTGGTACACGCCGCGGAAGGCCTTGCCCATGCCGATCGGCCAGGTCATCGGCGCGCACTGGATCTGCAGCACCTCCTCGATCTCATCGAGCAGCTCGATCGGCGAACGGCCTTCGCGGTCGAGCTTGTTGATGAAGGTGAGGATGGGCGTGTCGCGCAGGCGGCAGACGTTGAGCAGCTTGATGGTCTGCGCTTCCACGCCGTTGACCGAGTCGATCACCATCACCGCGGAGTCCACCGCGGTCAGCGTGCGGTAGGTGTCTTCAGAGAAGTCCTCGTGGCCCGGGGTGTCGAGCAGGTTGACGATATTCTCCTGCGCCTTGCCATCAGCGGTCTCCCGGCGGTAGGGGAACTGCATCACCGACGAGGTCACCGAGATGCCGCGCTGCTTTTCCAGCTCCATCCAGTCCGAGGTGGCGTGGCGGTCGGCCTTGCGCGCGCGCACTTCGCCCGCGACCTGGATGGCGCCGCCGAACCACAGCAGCTTTTCGGTCAGGGTGGTCTTGCCCGCATCGGGGTGGGAGATGATGGCAAAGGTGCGTCGACGCGCAATTTCAGAAACGAGCGAGCTCACGGCAGCGGAGTTTGACTGGGAAATATTGGATGGCCCGGCGGGCGGCCGGGCCAGGGCCGGCAGCGCCCGCAGGCGATGGCGGGGCCGGGCTCTGCGGGCACGCGAAGGGAATGGGGCGCTATTTTACCGGTTTTGCGCACCGCTCCGGGTTTGTGGCGGCCCGGTTCGGCAAGTTATTCCGCCAGCTTATCCGCCGGCTTGCCGCGCAGGCTGCCGAACTGCAGCGCGTATTGGCGCGTCAGTTCCGCGCCGAAGAAGAATATCTGTGCCGAGTAATACACCCACAGCATCAGCGCCACCACCGAACCCGCGGCCCCGTACGACGAGGCCACGGCGCTGTTGCCCAGGTACAGGCCGATCAGCCGCTTGCCGATCGAGAACAGCAACGCGGTGATGACCGCGCCCATGGTGACGTCGCGCCAGGCAATGCGCGCGTTGGGCAGCATCTTGAAGATCACCGCGAACAGCGCCGTCACCACGGCAAAGGAAAAGGCGGTGGAAATCACGTCGGCCACCGGCGCGAACCACGACTGCGTCCACAACTGGCCCCAGAGGCGCTCCACCACGGCCAGCGCCGCATTGACGATCAGCGACACCAGCAGCATGAAGGCCAGCACCAGCACCAGGCTGAACGACAGCAGGCGCGCGCGCAGCAGCTGCTGCCAGCCCGCGGTCGCGGGCACCGGCACATGCCAGATGTCGTCCAGGCTGCTCTTGAGCTCGGCAAAGGCGCTGGTGGCGCCCACGAACAGGATGCCCGTCGCCACCAGCGCCGCCATGCCGCTGCCGCCGGCGCGGTGCGTGGCCGCCAGGATTTCCTGGATGGCCGCGGCGCCCTGCTCGCCCACCAGGCCTTCAAGCTGCGAGAAAATCTCGCCGCGCGCCGCCTCGGCGCCGAAAAACAGGCCGGCGATCGAGATCACCAGCACCAGGATCGGCGCCAGCGAGAACAGCATATAAAAGGAGAGCGCCGCCCCCTTGCTGGCCGCCCGATGCGCGAACCAGGAGTTGATGGCGGCGGCGACCACGCGCAGGGTGCGCGTGCCGGTATGGCGGTCCGGCAGCCAGTGCGGGCGGCGCCGGCGGGGCTGTGGCGCCACGCTGCCGGCGGAATTGGTCGGGTGTTCGGTGTTGTCGGTCACGGCCTGGTGCTGGCGCGATGCGCCAAGCGGATCGCGGGTGCGTTGCGCATGCCTTCGCGTCGCGGTCTGTGCGAGGGCCCGTGCGTTCATCATACTGCGCATTGCGCGCTGCCCCAAGCCGGCGCACGAGGGGCAACCTGCTACAGTAGGACGAGGCACACCTGCCGGCGCAACCCGTGCCCGCGCGCCGGCGCAAGGAGGCACCGTGACCTGCAACCTCCGCACGCGCCCAGCGGCCGTGCTACTGATCATCGGGATGCTGGGCTGCGCTGGCTGCGAACGCAGCCAGCCGGGCCCCAAGCCCATTTCCGGCACGGCGGCCAGCGCCACCCCGGGCGCGCCCGCCACGCTCAATCCCGCCGACACACCAGGCGCGCCGGCCTCCGGGCAGCCACGCTGACGGTGCTACAGGCACTGCAGGCACCGACCGGGGCGTACCCGTTTCTGCGTGACCCATCGGCGGCCGGCGCAGGTGTTGTCGGGCCGCGCCCACTGCAAGACCGGTTTCAGGCGTGCAACGCGTTGCAAGGCCGCGCCTGCGGGCGTGGCGCAGCGCGTTGTCCCGCACCCGGCGTACGCAACGGGCAGCCTGCGCCACACTAGCGCGGCCATCACGCGCGCCACCGCGCGCAGGGCGCGTTGCAGCGGCGAAACCAATTGGTCTGCCACTGCGCCCCGGAGTCTGCCCGCGCTCGCCCCGCACGCCGCAAACCCGCGTGGCATAAGCCTTTGCGGCCCTTGGCACACTTGTCGCTCAGGCTGGACAGGGGCACATGCGTCCGTGTCCGTTGAACCCGTCATTGCACGCAGGAGAAAACCCAGCCATGCGTCATCCGCCATCACGCATGACGGCGCGCCGGCGCTCCTACCGGCTCGCAGGCCCGCCACCGTCGGTGGTGGATCTGCTGTCGTCGCCGCTGTTGCCCCATCCGCGTGCGCGCACGCCGCCAGCGGCGCAAGGCGCGGGCTGCGCAGCGACGGCAAGGCAGGGGGTTGCCAGGACTGCCTTCCGGCGCCATGCGGGCAAGCGGCGCGCGTGACCGCAGGCAGCATCGGCGACGCAGGCATTCGCGGCAGGCTGGCGCCGCAAACAGAATGATGCGGGCACACGAGCCAGCGTGCCCGCGCGGATTTGGTGCTCCGTCCCCCGGCGGGCACCGTTTTTTCCACAGGGAGGCACCAACCATGACAGCCGGATTGCTTGCCGCCACGGTGCTGGCGGTGTTTTCGACCAGCGCCGCCGCGGCAAGCTACGCCTGGTTCGACCGCCCCGAAGCGGCCAGCGCCAACAGCCACGCAGCGGTCAGCAATGACGTCTACGTGCGCGGCTTTGGCTGGGCCTGGGGGGAACTGCAACTATCCCCGGACACATCGTCCGGTGGCGCCATGCCAACGCCAGGGCGGCAAGCGCGCGACAAGCCGGAGCGCGGCGCGATCGTGCCGTGGCGCCAGCATGACGAGAACGGGCCGCCGCGCCATCCGCGCGGCAAGCTCAGCATGAACCTTGCCGCCGAGCCGATGGATGCGGCCAGCGGCGGGTCCGGGGCCAGCCAGCCCCGTGCGGTGGTGCGCTGACGTGCCGACGGGCACGAGGAAAGGCGGAACCGGCGAGCGGACGTCGCCTGTTCCCCTTTCCTGCGGCGCCTGGGATTGCGCCCGGCTACCGGCAAGCTGCGCCGGCTGAGGCCCGCCAACCGCCAACCGTTTACTCGCCCGCCGTCGGCTGGCTCTCCACGCGAATGTTGTGCTTGTGCATGAGCCGGTACAGCGTCACGCGCGAGACATTGAGTTCGCGCGCGGCCGGTACCACGTGAAAGCCGTGGCTGGCCATCACGGTGCGGATGGCCTCGCGCTCGGCCTCTTCGCGGATCGCGTCGAGGGTCTTGCGCGGCAGTTCCGCCCCGCCATGCAGCTGCAGGTCTTCGGCGGTGATCTTGCGGTTGTCGGTCATCACGATGGCGCGGCGCACGCGGTTGATCAGTTCGCGCACGTTGCCCGGCCACGCGTACTGCATCATTGCCTGCGTTGCGCAGGCCGAGAACCCACGAATGCGCCGGTGCGCCTCGTGCCCGTGCTCGGTCAGCACCGCGTTGGCCAGCTGCAGGATGTCCTCGCCGCGCTCGCGCAGCGCCGGGATGGTCAGCGTCAGCACGCACAGCCGGTGGAACAGGTCGGAACGGAAACGCCCGTCGGCCTGTGCCGCCACCAGGTCCACGTGCGTGGCCGAGATGATGCGCAGGTTCAGCGGGATCGACTGGTGTCCGCCCAGGCGGGTGATCATGCCCTGCTGCAGGAAACGCAGCAGCGCCACCTGGCTTTCCAGCGGCAGGTCGCCGATCTCGTCCAGGAACAGCGTGCCGCCCTGCGCCTGCTCGATCCAGCCGATCTTGCGCTGGTTGGCGCCGGTGAACGCGCCCTTTTCATACCCGAACAGCTCGGACTGCACCAGGTGCGAGGGAATCGCACCGCAGTTGATGGCGATGAACGGTCCCTTGCGCCGGCTCGAGGCATCGTGGATCGCCTGCGCGGCGAGTTCCTTGCCGGTGCCGGACTCGCCGGAAATGAACACCGGTGCCTCGTTGTGCGCCACCTTGGCCAGCGAGCGGAACATCGCCCGCATGGCCGCGCACTCGCCGATCATGGTGCCGCGCGAGGCGGTCTCCTGCGGGCGCGCGCCGTGCAGCGACGCCATGCCCTGCGCATGCTTGAGCGTGTAGAGCAGCTCCGGCATCGAGAACGGCATGCGCACGTAGTCGACGCAGTAGTCGCGGATCAGCCGGCGCACGCGCTCCTGCGCCAGCATGTCATCGGAGGTGATGGCCACCCACGTAATATGCAGGTACTGCAGTGCCTGTTCGAGCTGCGCGAACTCGGCATCGCTGTAGTCGGACTGCAGGTCGATCACGCCTGCCATGGGCGGGCAGGCCCGCACCACGCGCTCGAGGTCGCGAATCTGCTGGACCCGGCGGATTTCCCATCCCGCGGCTGTGCCTGACGGGTCAAAACCAAAATCTTCATGACGCGACACGACCACGATCTGTGCAGTGCGTGACGCCTTGCACAGTCGGTCCATCACGATCTCCCGGACGTTAGGCTTGTTTTTGGTTCCGGCACCCGTGTCCGCCGTCGCGGGCTGGGGCCGCGGCGGACGGTGGGGCTGAACTGGCTGCGGGCACGCACCCGCGCGCGACGTCGGTATCACGAGCTGGACAGACTGCGGAGTTGCTCATCGGGCGCGGCAAGATAGTCCGCACCTGCCTGGAGCTGATCGCGGATACGCCGCCGCACAGTCTCCTTTTCACGCATCAACTCCAGGCGCGGCGCCTGCGGCGACTGGCCGGAGTATTGGTAGTAGAGCGTCTTGTAGGTCAGCTGGCTCAGGATCCATTCCTGCAGCAGCGTGCGCTGGCGTGCCAGTTCGCCCTCGAGCAGGCGATGGCGGCGCAGCAGGTTGGCCACGGCCGCGCGCGCGCTGTCGCTGAGTTCGCTGTCTTCGGCAAGCAGGGCGGCCACGTCGGCCGTCGCGCCCTCTTGGACTGCCCGCTTGCTGGGCGCTTCGCCTGCGGCTTCCCCCACGGCAGCCCAGGCATGATGGATGGATCGGATGGAGCGGTTATTAGTCTCCCTGACAGGCCCGATGGCGGGTCGCCGGATCTCTCCTGCGGTCATGATAATCCCCGTTGAACAACATCCCCCGGCACTACACGTCTGCGGTTACCACTTGTCAGTCTTTGAACTGGTTTTTGTCTGCGTGGCGCGCGTGTTTCCCGCACGCTCCCGGATGGTGGCTATGCCGCCTTGTTGACGGTCTGGTCCGAAATGTCCCCCCACTGGCGAACGGCGCTCAAGCGCTCTCGGTTGGCTCCGACATCCTGCCGCATGCACCGGAGTCAAGAAGGGGCGCCTTGCCGCGCCCCTCTTTGCCACGTCTATAGTTCAGTGCATTTGGGGCACTTTGTCCAGCCCCGCGTGGGTGGCTTACAGCCAATCTCATACTTTGGTATGAGGCCGCGAGCACACTAGCTGCCGGCCTGCGAACACACCGTTGTCAGGCGCATTCCCGGCGGCCAACGTTAGCATATATGCTACGCAGAAACGGGTACGCTTTCACACCCCCGAACGGGTGATAACGACTCCGTCTCCGCGGGAATGGCAAGCCGCGCCTCATGCCGCGAGGGCGTGGCGGACTGTCACGCAGAAACAGGTACGCCCGGCCTGTGGGCCCGCCTGCGCGGTACGCAGAAACGGGTACGGCTGACGAATGCGGGACGGCGCTGCGGCACCGCCCGGCATCACGATGGCGATATCATGACAGCGGCGCACCATGAAAAAAAAGGCGGCCCTGGCCGCCCTTCCTTCATCCCATGCCGGCTGGCACGCTCAATGCCCCGGCAGGTAGTAGAACTTGAAGATGAACACCACCGCGATGATCCACACCATCATGGGCACGCTGCGGGCGCGGCCAGTCAGCAGCTTGAGCGCCCCGTAGCTGATAAAGCCGAACGCAACGCCGTTGGCGACCGAGTACGTGAACGGCATGCCAAGTGCGGTCATCACCGCGGGCACGACTTCGGTGACGTCATTCCAGTCGACCTCCAGCAGCTCGCGCAACATCAGGCAGGACACATACAGCAACGCCGGCGCAGTGGCATAGGCCGGCACCGTGCCGGCCAGCGGCGCGATGAACAACGCCGCGAGAAACAGCACGGCCACCGTCACCGCCGTCAGTCCGGTGCGCCCGCCCGCCTGCACGCCGGACGCGCTTTCGATATACGCCGTGGTGGAAGACGTACCGAGGAACGAGCCCGCCATGATCGCGGTGCTGTCGGACATCAACGCCTTGTTCAGCCGGTCCATTTTCCCGGCCTTGAGCAGGCCCGCGCGGTTGGCCACGCCCATCAGCGTGCCGGTGGCGTCGAACAGTTCCACCAGGAAGAACACCAGCACCACGTTGATGATGCCGATCGACAGCGCGGCGGAGATATCGAGCTTGAACAGCGTCGGGCTGAGCGACGGCGGCGCGGAGAACACGCCGTGGAAGGTATTGCCGGCAAATGCAAAGCTCAGCAGCGTGGTCAGCAGGATGCCGATCAGGATCGCGCCCTTCACCCGCAGGTGGTCCAGTGCCACGATCACGAAGAAGCCGATGATCGCCAGCACCGCCGAAGGCTGGTGCAGGTCGCCGATGGTCACCAAGGTGGCCGGGCTGGCGGTGACGATGCCGGCGTTCTTCAGCGCGACAATCGCCAGGAACAGGCCGATGCCCGCGGTGATTGCCACCCGGATCGAATGCGGAATGCCATTGACGATCATCTCGCGCACGCGGAACAGCGTCACCAGCAGGAACAGGCAGCCGGAGATAAAGACCGCGCCGAGCGCCGCCTCCCACGCAAAGCCCATGCCCTTCACCACCGTATAGGCAAAGTACGCGTTCAGGCCCATGCCCGGCGCCATCGCGATCGGGTAGTTCGCGTAGAAGCCCATGATCAGCGTGCCGATCGCCGCGGCCAGGCAGGTGGCGACGAACACCGCGTCCTTCGGCATGCCCGCATCGCCCAGGATCGACGGGTTGACGAAGATGATGTAGGCCATCGTCAGGAAGGTGGTGACGCCGGCGAGGATCTCGGTGCGCACATCGGTCTGGTGTTCGCGCAGCCTGAACAGGCGCTCGATCAGCGAAGGCGCGGCCTGGGGATGGCCGTGCGGCGGATTGGCGGTTGACGTGCCCGGCTTGGAAGCGGGTTCCGGCATCGACATGACTGGTCTCCTGATATCGTTATCGTGTGCGCGGCGACAAGGACGGCGCGGCCGCCGGTGGCTGGCTTCGGCCTGAAGCAGCCTGCGACGCCCCGCTGTGCGGCAGGCGTACTCTGGTGCAGGTCAGCCCCGCTTCGCCATGGCACAGGCGAATAAGCGATATGCAAAAGGCATGATGATCCCACAGCGCACACCGCGGAAGCCAGCGCCGCAACGGGCGCATTCCGGGGCGTCCCCAGCTTGACGCTCGCGGCAATCCCCCGTATAAAGCCGCCTAGATTCAAGCGACGAGGCAACAGTTCATTCGTTAGCCACCGTCTGGTACTTCGGTTGTCCATGGTGTCCTTTCCTTGAGTTCCCCGTGTCGGATGACGTTTTCGTCATGCGATGTTTTTTGTCCTTTTTCTGGAAAGCAAATCATGCAAACCGGTATCGTCAAGTGGTTCAACGACGCCAAGGGCTTCGGCTTCATCAAGCCGGACGCGGGTGGTGACGACCTCTTCGCCCATTTCTCGGAAATCCGCGCCGACGGCTTCAAGTCGCTGCAGGAAAACCAGCGCGTGCAGTTCGAAGTCAAGAATGGCCCGAAGGGCCTGCAGGCCGCGAACATCACCCCGCTGTAAGCGTTGACTGCCGGCGCGCCCCGTGCGCGCCGAACAGCATAGAACCCCGCCCGATGGCGGGGTTTTTTGTTTTCAGACGCGGATAGCGCCACTGGCGGCGCTACCAGCGCCACCTTCATCACACCCCGGCTCGCCCCCGATCGGCGGCCAGGCGCCCCGCTCTTGCTCCCGCCCGCCGATGCGGCCGACAGCCAGCACTCCTGGCCTTGCGCGGCACGCCATCCCGCTCACCACCCTGCCTCTCGCCCCACGCAGAATCGGGTACGCCCTGCTGCGCCGCACGAAGTCCAAGGCTGCCCGTGGGCGTCGCAGAAATGGGTACGGTCGGCCTGCCGGGCCAACTCGCGCGCTGTGCCGCGATGTACGCAGAAACAGGTACGCCCTGCGGCGGATGTGGCCTTTCCAGAGGCCTTCTTGCACGCAGAAACGGGTACGCCTGGATTTTTCTTCACATTTGATTCGGTCGATGGCAGCGCTTGTCTGCTCCCGCATTCCGCTGAGATATCCACAAAACGGGACAGGGCCGACGACGCAGAAACGGGTACGGCGGATGCTGCAACGCAGTAGCCACCTGAAGGCCTGAGGCTGCCCGCACCCAACGCAGAAACAGGTACGCCGGCGGGAGCAGGTGCACAACGCCATGGCACGCAGAAACGGGTACGCCCCCAAGATGCGAGGCGGATGGCCACCAGGTCGCGCCGCGGCAACCATGGCGTGTCTGCGCAGAAACAGGTACGGCACGCACCTTGGCGAGTTTGTCACGTATACGGTGAGTGTAAGCGCTAGCTTTTTCTGCAGCACTCATGTACAATGGAAACTGGGTGGAAATTCCGTTGACGCAGCCGCAGAAGTCTACGCAGAAACGGGTACGCTTCGCCGCGCACAAGACTCCCAGGGCGGGACGCAGAAATGGGTACGCTTCGCCGCGCACAAGACTCCCAGGGCGGGACGCAGAAATGGGTACGCCGCAGAAACAGGTACGCTGCGCCGGCACGGCGGTCGCTTTTCAGGCCAGCGCAGAAACAGGTACGGTTTCAGGCTTCGGGACGCAGAATCGGGTACGCATGGCGTGCAAAACGCCCGGCGGCAGATCGGCAAGTGAACCTGTTTCTGCGTGGATAACCGGGCCCTGGCGGTGCGTTTCTGGGGAAGGAAGGCTCAAAACGCTCGTAAACTGCGTATACCCGGCGCTCGCTCGCAGAAACGGGTACGGTTTGTGGGGTTGCCGCTGTGGAAAAGGCTGTGGAACCAGCGAGTTATCCCCGCAGAAACCAGTTCGCGCCACCCGCAGATACAGGTTCGGCTCGCCGCAGATACGGGTTCGGCCTTTCGCAGAATCGAGTACGTTTGTCCGCAGAATCGGGTTCGGCGGGGTCGCTTTTTCCCTTATGAATCAGGGCGCTGAACCTCACGTATACGGTTTACAAGTAGTTAACCCATATCGGTATCGTTTACTGGTAGTGGATGGCTGGCGAACCGTGGACAACCCTGGCGGGTTGCCCACCGTCCGCCACCATGCGACCAATCGTGAGATCCCCGGCTGGCAGAAAACAGGCGAGCAGGGCAAAGGCTTCGCGTACCTGTTTCTGCGTGACAACCTTTGCGGCTTCGAGTACAAAGGCGGGTAATCTGAAGCTCGCCAATATGCCCATCAAACGCTCCCCGGCCACCACGGGGGATCGACGCGTCCTCGACCTGGACGCCGAACCCTCCCGCATCATTGTTCCCGGCAACGAGAACAACCTGGTTCCGTCCGAGAAATTCCAGCGTCTGTTCGACGAAGCGCAGGCCATGGAACGTGAAGACGCCTGGCAAAGCGGCGAAGTCGGCTTCCTGAGCCGCGCCAGCGTTCAGGTGACGCTGCCCTACCGTGCGCCCAAGGGCGCGCCGCCAGTATGGACCCGCACCAGTGGCAATATCTCGCTGATGATCCAGCCTGGCTACTTCACGCAGCAACGCTCCGAGCGTGCCACCAACGGCCGCCAGAAGCTGGTGTCCGAGACCGTCTCGCTGGGCTACCCCTATGGCTCCTATCCGCGGCTGATGCTGGCCTGGATCGGCAAGGAGATCATGGCAAAGAAAAAGCGCGGCGAATTCACCGGCACGGTAGAAGACCGGCGCATTTCGCTGGGCAATTCGCTGTCCGAGTTCATGTACAACCTCGGTATTCCGATGGCCACCGGCGGCAAGCGCGGCACCATGACGCTGGTGCGACAGCAGATGATCCGCCTGTTCTCGGCCACCATTGCCATCGTTCAGAACAAGTCGACGCCGAGCCAGAACCAGAACCCCAACCACGAGCCGCTGTCGATCGACCGGGTGGGCTACCTGCTGGCTGACCAGTTGTCGACCTGGTGGGACCCAATGCAGCCCGGCCAGGGGTCCATGTTCGAGAGCTTCGTGGTGCTGTCCGAGCCGTTCTTCAACGAGCTCGTCAACCGTCCGGTGCCGGTGGACATGCGCGCCCTGAAAGCGCTGAAGCAGTCGCCGTTCGCGCTGGACGTGTATTCGTGGCTGACCTACCGCTTCTTTACGATCCAGCGCCGCACGGAAATCCCTTGGGAAGCGCTGCAGATGCAGTTCGGCACCGAGACCGAAAGCGAGCGCAAGTTCCGCGCGTTGTTCCGCAAGGCCCTGAAGGATGTATTGGTGGTGTACCCCGGTGCCAAGGTCGATGCGGATTCGTCCAAGGCGCTGATCCTGCAGCCCTCCCGGACCAGCGTACGCAAGCTGGGCTGATCTCCTGACTACCGGCCCGGGCCGCGCCCGTCGTTGCGCGCGCTCTCGGGACGGCAGCAGCGGAAGGCGTTCACCATGCCCGCCCCCTGAATGCAGAAAAGGCAAGCGTTGAACGCTTGCCTTTTTTGGTTTGCCCGCTGCGGACGGGTCCGCAACGGGCGGGTCAGCCGAGGCTGGTCAGGCCGGCTTGATTGCCGAAGCCTGCAGGCCCTTCGGGCCTTGCTTGACTTCAAACGTCACGCGCTGCCCATCCTTCAGGGTCTTGAAGCCCGAGCCCTGGATTTCCGAGAAGTGCGCGAACAGGTCTGCACCACCGTCGTCCGGGGTAATGAAGCCAAAGCCCTTGGTCTCGTTGAACCACTTGACCGTACCGGTTGCCATAGGAATTTCCTTTTCGAAGCAAGTTCTTGTACACAACGCAAACAACCGTTCAAGCACGTTGAGTTCTCGTAGATACCGAACGGAAGCCGACGAGGTTGACACGACTTGACTCGACTGTAGCGCGCATCATAACCACTTTGGATTGCGGTGTCATGTGCGGCGTAATGCGCACTACTGATACTTTAGGCACATTCCGGCCTGCTTTTCAAGCAATTTTACGGTCCGGCCTGATTGCGGCTGCCAAATGGCGGCCAGTGCTCCCATCGGCGGTAACATATATTTTGTAAATTTGAAAAACGGTTGAAGCATCACCTGGTTTTGGCTACAGTTGCGCCTTAAGAATCAACCGCGCTTTCAGCGCTGAAAGAGAGGTCGCAGTGCCAGCCAAAATCATCACAGTCTTTAACCAGAAAGGCGGTTGCGGCAAGACCACGGTCAGCATGCACCTTGCCGGTACGCTCGGCCTGCGCGGCGCGCGTTCGATGCTGGTCGATATGGACGAGCAAGGCACCGCCACCCGATGGGCGGCGCAGGCCAGCGACGAGCGGCCTTTCCCGGCTTCCGTGATCGGCCTGGCGCCCTCGGGCGGCGCCATGCACCGCGAGGTCCGCAAGTTCGTCCAAGATTATGACTACATCGTCGTGGATTGCCCGCCTGCGGTGCATTCGGCAGCGCCCTCGAGCGCGCTGCTGATTTCCGACCTCGCCATTATTCCGGTGGTGCCTTCGCCCCCGGATCTGTGGGCGGCGGTAGCGGCCAAGACGCTGGCGCAACACGCCCAGGTCCAGAATGAATCCTTGCTGATCCGCGTGATGGCCAATATGGTCCAGCGCCGCGTCTCGATCGCGCGCCAGGCAATCGAAATCCTTGGCGACGACGGCGACGTACCGCTGTTGAATTCGATGATTGGGTCGCGCTCGGCATTCCGGGAATGCCAGGCGATCGGCTGCACCGTGCACGGCGTTGCCGGCGCGCGCGAGGCGGTGCAGGAGGTCGACATGATGGTCGACGAAATACTGTCTTTGATTGAGCACTAGGCATGGCTACCAAACTGAAGAGCCTCAAGGCTGGCATGCTGGCCGGCATGGCGGCCGAAAAGAACCGCAACGAAACGCTGGACCGCTTCGCACGCGCGGAAGCGGCCATTTCCCAGCATCCGAACGGCTTGCTGCAGGGCAGGGGAGCCGATGGCACGCCCGTTTTCAGCGCTGAAAGTCTCGGCGAAGCCGCCACGGGCCGGCAGCTGATCAGAATCCCGCTGGCGCAACTGCACGACAATCCCCTCAACGCTCGGCGCCTCTACGATCCGGCCGTGGTGCAGGAGCGGGCGGCATCCATCGCCACGCACGGCCAGAAGACACCCGGCCTGGCCGCGCCCGACCCGGCGCGCCCCGGCCATTACATCCTGATCGACGGTCATTACCGCAAGCGAGCCCTGGCCTCTGCCGGCAAGCTCGAGATGGAATGTTTTGTCGAAGACGACCTGAGCGACCTGGACTTCTACCGGCTGTCGTTCATGCTCAACGAGCAACGCTCGGACCAGTCGGCGCTGGACAATGCGATCGCCTGGCGCCAGCTGCTGGACGAGGGCAAGGTCCAGAAGGAAGAGGAAATCTGCGAGCTGACCGGCATCTCGGCCGGCACCGTGAACAAGACGCTGGCACTGCTGCGCCTGCCCGAGTCCGTGCTGGGCGTGATGCGCGAGCGCCCGAGCGCGATCGGCATCGCCGCGGGCTATGAACTGACCCTGTACTGCAAGCTGGCGGGCGAGGAGCGCACGCGCGACCTGGCCGCGCGCATCATCAATGACGGCCTGTCGAGCCGCGAGGTTGAAGCCATCCGCAAGCATGCGCAGGAGGGCAAGGCGCGCAAGGTCAAGGAAATCAGCCGGCAATACAAGATCCGGACCGACAGCGGCCAGTTGCTGGGCACGATCAAGGAATGGGACTCGGGACGCGTGATGCTGGACGTGCAACTGAGCGACCGCAGTGCCCGCGAGGCGCTGGTCGAGGCCCTGAAGGCCCGCTTCGGGTTGGACAAGACGCTGCTCTGAGCCGGACAGGCAAGTCATGATGCTGCGGCGGCAGTACTGCCGCCGCAGAGCTCAGGCCAGCAGGTCGCGCGGCGACCGCGCTCCGAACTCCGGATCACAGGTCTTGCGGTAGCGCTCAAGCATGCTGGACAGCAGGGCGTGAAGGCCGCGCACCGAGTAGCCGGCCTGGGGCAATGCCGCCAGCTTGTGCTGCGCGCGCCGGGTCGGCGGCGCGGCGGGTGGAGCGATCAGCGAGGCGTCTTCGGTGCCCGCGCCATCCCACTGGAGATTGCGGTCACGCCAATGCCGGGCCAGTGCGTGCTGCGTGGCCGGGCCAAAGCCAGGCGTTCCGTCTGGCGCAGCGCTTCCCATATCGTCTTCCCGGTTCCGCACAGGCGGCTGCTTTGGGGCCAGTGAACGCCGCGTGACCGAGGTCAATCGGTCCAGGCTGAGCCGGTGCTCCCGTAACAGCAGGATTGCCGCATGGGCCGTCCGGTAGCGCTGGCCATCGCCGTCGCCTCCCCGGCGTTCCAGCCATGACAGGAAGGGGGTCAGGCTGCCTGCGGGAAGCTGCGCGGTGTCCGACCGCGCCGCCGCAGTTGCCGCCGATGCTTCGGTGCTGTCCGGGACCTGCGCTGGCCAGAGCGATGCGCCGGGGAATCCGTTGGCATGCATCCAGCGGAAGAGGGCGGCCAGCACCCGCATGCTGTGCCGCACGCTCGCCGGACTGAGCGGGCCGGTGAACGGACGCCATGCGGCCAGGTGGCGCGGTGCGCGCGGCCCGCACCAGCGGCTGGCCGGTTCGGGCTGGGCCAGGAAGCCCAGGTAGGCCCGGCGGTCGTCCAGATCGAGCTGGGACAGGCCCTTGCGACGCTCCAGCGCTGCCCAGAGCAGCAAGCGCTCCGCCTCCTTGCGGTAGGCCGAAAACGTGCTGCCGCTGTCGCCGGCGGCATCGCGCAGCCAGGCCTGGACCACGTCCAGGCCCTGGCTGTACGGGCAACTGGCGTCAGGATCCAACGCGGGCGACGCGGTCATCCATTCGAGCGGCAACGGCTGGCGCATCCCTGGCCCCAGCCAGCCTTGCTCGAGCAAAGTGCGGTTGCCGACATGCGCGCCCAGCATCAGCTTGCCGTCCGGGTCCCGGAAGGCGGCGCGGTTCTCGCTGAGCCAGCGGTTGACGGCCGCGCCGGCCAGCGCGCCAATGCGCGGGACGGCTCGCCACCAAGCGCCGCCGCGTTGGTTCGCGAGCGCAAAAAGAGTATTAAGCGTCACAATTTCGGCTTTGCGCAGGCGCCGGGCCAAAGCCGGAGCAAACCACAACTCCACGCCATGCTGGGGGCGCGGCGCCGCCGTGCCCAGCCGTTCGAGCTCGGCCAGCGCGTCCACCCGGCGGTCCATGCCGCGGTTGGAGCGGCCGGGGCCTGCCAGCAGCAGTTCGGCCAAGTCTGCCCGGCCATGCAGGTGCGCAAGCTGGACCATCCGGTCGCGCAGGGCAAGCAGGATACGCAGTGAAGACTCGGCCCCGTCTTCGTCGTCATCGGTTTCGTCGGCCAAGTAGCGGGGCACCACCATGGCCGCCGGCATGCCCTGGACATAGGCGCGCACCGCCGCAAATTCGCTGCGGGTGAGGCTGACCGTCATCATTCCAGGAATCATGGGCACATATGCGCTGAATGGCTAACTTCTTGATTTATAAGGCACTTGAAGCGAGCGAGAATTCATCCACCCCAAAATGCATAGCGAAATGCAATGCCGATAATTTTATGCGTGTTTTCACTGGAAAGTCATCCCCGCTAGCCTAGTGCGATCCGTATGCTGGCGTCAGGCAGTGCTCGGGGAAAACCCGTCGCAGCGCACCATCACCTTGCATTCGCACTACGCGTTTCATATGCTGCAGGTCAGGAGTTATAAATACTTAGATCAGACTTCAGTCGTATCTAAGACTGTTTCTACATAAGCGTCTTAACACGCAAAACGGGGCGATCCGGTATCTCCACGGGAAGGACGGGACCTGCAGCCTGACGGGAAGGCTGCAAGGCGGTCTGGAGCGATGGCGGATCGTATGGAACTGCAACCGCAAGATAGCGGAGCATTTCCGACAAGCAAGCGCGGATTGTCGCAGGGTCCGTACTTGCCGCAATAATAAGAGAGCGGCCATGGCCACCATCCTCTTGATCGAGCCTCACCCCCTCCTGCGCCTGGGTCTGCGCCATCTGCTGGCCCAAGCACATATTCCTGGTGACCTGATCGATATCGATCCCCTCGCCCCAGTCGATTCGGATTTGTGGCTTTACGATGCCGACCTGCTGATCTATGGTCTGCCTGCCGACCACGCCGGCGGCTGGGCCATGCTGGACGACCTGTGCCAGCGGCTACGCCCGCAGCGCGTGCTGGTCCTGAGCGATCAGGCGGCACCATCGCTGCCGGATGCGGGCTTGCCTGACCCGGTGCGCGGTTGCGTGGCCAAGAGCTGCAGCGCGGATGCGCTCGATGCGGCGGTGCGGCTGGTGCTGGCCGGCGGCGAGTGTTTCCCGGCGCGTGCCCAGGGCAGCCACGCCTGGCAACCGGAACTCGAAGCCGGCCCTGCCCCGGTGGCAGGCAGCGCAGGGCAGGGCGAGGCCCGGGTTGTGGCGCTGCGTGCAGGCATCGGCGAAGCCGTGCTCGACCACGCGGCGCCAGCGCCCCAGCGCCATTTCCAGGCGCATGCGACGTACCACGAAACCCCGTCGGCCGGCGCGCACCTGCTGAACATCACCGAACGCCAGTACGAAGTGCTTGCGCTGCTGGCGCGGGGCTATCCCATCAAGACGGTCAGCCGCATGCTGAATATCTCGGTGGCCACCGCGAAGACGCATGCCTGCACGCTGTACCAGCGCCTGCACGTGCGCAACAAGGGCGAAGCCGTCTACGTTGCCCTGCAAAAGGGTGCCACGCTCAACTGGGCCGGGCCCGCCACGCCCGCCAATCCGGTGACCCGCGTGCCGGCGCCCGACCACACCTGCCAGGCTGCATGACTGGTGGCGGCGCGGGGTTCCAAGGGGGCAGGCGCGGATCAGCGCGTGGCGCCAGGGCGCCCCGGGCCGGCCGCGCCTCATCCTTATTGCGCGCGGCTCTCGGCCAAAAGCATGAGGCAATGGCGGCGGCGGCTTGCTACCTTGTGATGAAAGGCATCTGCAGACACTTTTGCCGGCGGCCGGCGCTGCCCTGATGCCCTGCAAGGCGGGCCGCGCCGCGGCCCGGATCCCGACCGGGTGGCAAGCGCATCTGCGGCCCGGGCCCGCTGCCAGACCGAGTCAATGCCGACCTACCTCATCGCCAGCAATGAAATGATGTGCCGTGTCCTGGCGCGTCGCCTGAACGCACTGGACGTGCCGCAGCCGATCACGTGGCGCACGCCGCAGTGGCTGCATGAATCCGTGAGCGCATCGACGCAGGCCTCGTCGTCGGAGCCGTCGCCGGACCCGGCCGATATTGCGCTGATCGATTGCAGCGCGCTGGAGGGCGACCCGCGTGCGTTGCTGGACCAGTTGCAGGCACGCCTGGCGCCACGGCGCTGGCTGGTGCTGTCCGATCGCCTCGATGCCACGCTGATGCTGCATGCCGCGCTGCTCGGTGCCAGCGGGTGTCTCCTGCTGCCGGCACCGCTCGAACTGGTCTGCGCAGCCACCGCGCTGGTCTGGGCCGGCGGCCAGTGCTTTCCGCGCATGGCGCTGTCACTGACGGGCGCCAACGGGACGACCGCCTCCCTCCTTTGAGCGAGCAGACCTACATCCACCGGAGGAGTGCGCATTGCACCCGATTGCCTATGCTTGATTCGCCCGGAGGCAGAAGCCAGCCCCAGTTTGCAGGCAGGCCGCCCCGGGGAAGTAAGGGGGTCATATGGAGGCCGGACTGGAATTCCTCGTCGTTCGCGGCTTTGCTGTGCGCGAAGGCAGAGGCAAGTGGGCGTGCTGCTTTGAGATCAGGCTGGCTGCCAGCCTGGACGATGGTTGCCACGTGGGTGCCAATGAGGGCAGCGATGAGCCGCTGCTCTACCGCGGTGAACTGCACGGGCGTCAGTTTGACTGCGAGCTGGCCGCCGCCGACGCGGCCCGCGCGGCCGGCGAGCGCGAAGCGCGGCTGCGTGTGGAAAGCCTGAGGGCGCTGATCATTGCTCAGCATCGGCATCGCGTGCCGCCGCCACTCGTAGCCTGAACCTGCAGGCATCCCGCGAGCATCATGCACAGTGGCACCCGGCGGCCTCGCCGGGTGCCACTGTGCCTTTGTCATTCCCTTCGTGATCGCGCAGCTATTGTCCTGTTCCGTAGATGGCAAGGTAGCTGCGGAACAGGACACGAGCCGGCGAGCCAAAAAAGAAGCCCGCCGACCGGGGGACCATGCGGGCTTTGAAGGCGTGCGAGCCATACTGCCCGCCCACACGTCTCCTTGACGATAACCAATCGGCTCGCCCTCCTCCATCAACCAGAAGCACCATGCGCGCATATTTGCGGCTGAGTGCCCCTGAACTGCCTGCCTGTTTGTGCGCCGTCCAACAGACTGGCCTGAACCGTGCGCGCCAAGATCGCCATTACGGCCAATGGCAGCAAGAATCTGGCTCGGGTTCAGGGGGAGACGGAAATGACTGGTGTCAGCGCTCGGCCTGCCGTATCGCACGTCAGGCACGCGCGCGGGCCCGGCATGGGCCGCCCGTACCCGCTCGTGAAATGGCAGGGCAGGCGCGGAGGTCACTAGTGCACGGCGACACCAGGATGCGTGGGCGGGGCGGACCGGGGTTGCGCGGCGGCAATCCGGTGTGGTCGCACGTCAACTGCCATATCGACCTTTGGATCGAACTGCTGCACGGGCTGGACCTGCCGCCGGTCGCGGCACTGGCCTGCGCGGTGCGGCAGGACTTCGAGGCCGACCACTTCACGCAGTGCCGCTTTCCGGACGCCGACCTGGAGCGGCTGTACGGCCTCACCGTGCACGCGCTGGCGTTCTACGACTCACTCGAGTCGCACGTCGCGGCACAGACCTCGCGCGGCCATATCGTCGTGATGGAGCTGGACAGCAGCCAGCTGCCGCCACCGCGCGGCGCCGGCTACCTGCGCCATTGCACGCCTACCTGCATTGCCATCGATGTGCTGATCCCCGAGGCCGGCGCGGTCGGCTACTACCACTCCGACGGCTACCACACCGCGACCGGCGAGGACTACGCCGCCATCATTCGCCTGGCACCGGGCGTGCGCAGTGCCGAGGCGCTGCCCTTCATGCATGCCGACGTGGTCCGCCGCAACGGGCACCCGCACGCTGCCGAGACGCTGCTCGAGGCCTCGCTGGCATTGCTGCGCTTTCACCTGGGCAACCGTCCGCGCGAGAACCCCGTCACCCTGTTTCGCGCGGTGTTTCCCCAGCATCTCGAGCGGCTGATGGCGCGCGGCGAGCCGGGCTTTCACCACTACGCGTCGGGCGTGCTGCGCCAGCTGGGCGCCAATTTCGAGCTGCTGGCGCGCTACCTGCGCTGGCTGGTGATGCACGGGCAGGAGGTGCCTGAGAAGGCGGCGCAAGCCTGCTACACCATGGCCTCGGAGGCGATGGTGATGCAGTTCCGCCTGATGCGCGCGGTCATCAGCCGCAAGCCGGACCGTTGTGAAGACTGCCTGGACCAGCTCGAAGCCTCATACCTGGCCAGCGTGCCGTTGCTGGCCGCGCATTTTGGCGAGTTCACGCCATGAGCCGGCTGACCGTGCCTGCAGTGGGCAACCGGTGGCCTGCGTGCCGCCTCTGGTGCGCGGCACAGAACCGGTTTGATCCGGCGCCGGGGGCAACCCGGTGCATCCGCCTTTTGCACGATAGCCCGCATCTCATGCCGACAGCGGAGGGCATGCCATGTATCCAGCCTTGCGTGCCTGCCTTGGCTGACTAGCCCGGAACTGCTTCCAGCCGCGGGGCCGCCTCGCCTCGCGCGGCGGCGGCAGACATCGCAGCCGCCGCGGGCGCATGGTGCCTTTGTCAGCGCCCGCTTCACTCTCGCCTTTCCGTCCAACCTCCCGATGGATGACCGTTTCCCAGCCGTTCGCCTACTGTCGGAGCGTGCTGCCATGACGCTAAATAGAGGCACTGGCTTGCAAAGAGCGCCGCATCTGGGTCGGTGGCGCAGCCAGCCGGTTCTCGGATAGCAGTCATGCCGAGCCAGGCCGGCAGAGCGTTGTTCCCGCACACGGGATTGGACAGGGGGTACGAAAATGATTACGCATCGATCGGATCTGCATGTCAATCACCTGCTCAGCGCACTGCCGCGCGGCGAGTGGGAGACGCTGGCGCAGCACTTCGAGCTGGTCCGTCTGCGCGCCGGTGAACTCCTGACTGATTCCGGCCAACGCATCGTCCACGTCTATTTCCCGACCACCGCGGTGGTGTCGCTGCTGTCGCTGCTCGAGGACGGCGCGACGGTCGAGATTGCCGCGGTCGGCAACGAAGGGCTGGTCGGCATCCCCGTGGTCACCGGCGGCGACACCATGCCAAGCCGGGTGGAGGTGCGCAGCCCCGGCATGGCCTATCGCATTCCCGCCCGCCTGCTGCGCGGCGAGCTGCCGCGCTTGCCCACGCTGCAGCGCGTGACGCTGCTGTACGTGCAGGCCATGCTCACGCAGATCGCACAGACCGCGGCCTGCAACCGCCACCACTCCCTGAATAAGCAATTGTGCCGCTGGCTGCTGCTGGCCATCGACCGGCTCAGCTCCAACGAGCTGGTGATCACCCAGCAGGTCATCGCCAACATGCTCGGCGTGCGCCGCGAAGGCGTGACCGAAGCGGCCGGCAAGCTGGAAGACCTGGGCCTGATCCACCACAGCCGCGGCCATATCACCGTGCTTGACCGCTGCGGGCTGGAGAAGCATTCGTGCGAGTGCTACAAGCTCGTCAAGCGCGAGTATGACCGCCTGCTGCCCGCGCTGGCCAGCGCCTGAGCGATTCGCTCCGGCGCGTGTGGCCTGCGAAGCGCGGCGTGCATACGCCGCGCCGATCCCATTTGAGGAGCTGTAGTCGTGAGCAGACTGTCATATGCCGGTGGCCCGGCTGAGAGCGCCACCCCGCGCCGTGAGGCCCAGCCGGGCGTCACGCAGGCGCGCGCGCTGATGGACCACCTCGGCTGGATCGCCGCGGCTGGCGTGGCCGGTGCGGCCGCAGGCTTGCTGGTGGCGCTGTCGGCGCCGCCGCAGTATCGCGCGCAGGCACTGGTGCAGGTCGAGGGGCGCGATGGCGGCATGCGCAGCGTCGCCCAGATGCAGGGCCCGGCGGCCTTCGACGCGGGCCTGCTCAAGAGCCGCGCCGTGGTCGGTCCGGTGGTGGAGCGGCTGCGGCTCGATATCACCGCGCAGCCGCTGCGTGCGCCGCTGGTGGGCGCGCTGGTCCAGCGCTTTTCCACACCCGGCCAGCCGCGCGGCACCTGGCCCGCCAGCCTGGGCTATGCCTGGGGGGGCGAGCGCCTGGTGATCGCCAGCATGACCGTGCCCGAGGCGCTGGTAGACCAGCCGCTCACGCTCGAGGTGCGCGGCGAGGGCCGCTACCGCCTGAGCCAGCAGGACACCGTGCTGCTCGAAGGGCAGGCCGGCGAGACCGCGATGGCCAATGGCATTGTGCTGCGCGTGGACAAGATCGAGGCCGGGCCCGGTACGCGCTTCCAGCTCACGCGGCACGACCTGGCCCGCACCGCCGAGTCCGTGCGCCGCGGGCTCACGGTGGAAAGCGAACGCAGCGAAACCCCGGCGAGCCTGGGCGGCGCGGCCGACCCCCTGACCGCGCCGGGCGGCACCGTACGCGTGAGCTGGGAATACCCGGACCGCCAGCTTGCCGCCCAACTCGTCAACGGCGTGACGCGCGCCTATATCGACGGCCAGACCGATAAGCGCCGCCAGGACGCGGCCGGCACGCTCGCGTTCCTGTCGGGCGAGCTGCCGCGCGTGCAGAGCGAACTCACGCGCGCCGAAGAGGCGCTCACGCGCTACCGCGCGCGCACGGGTTCGCTGCAGCCCAGCCGCGACGCGCAGTCGTTCCTCAGCAACAGCATGGAGTACCAGCGCCAGATCGCAGCGCTCAAGCTTGAGCGCACGCGGCTGCTCCAGCGCTTCACGCCCGAGGCCAACGAGGTCCGCACCGTCGACAGCCAGATCCAGCAGATGACTCGCGAGCGCGCGGAGATCGACGCGCGCATGCAGACCCTGTCCGCCTCAGAGCGCGAATCGGTGGCGCTCACGCGTGACGTCAAGGTGGCCGAGGACATGTACATGTCCTTGCGTAGCAAGGTCGAGCAGCTGTCGCTGATGCTGTCCGACAGCTCCACCCAGATGCGCGTGGTCGATGCCGCAATCGCGCCGGTCACTCCGGTCGGTCTCGGCACGTGGCCGTTCGCCTCCGCCGGCGCCTTGCTCGGCCTGTGCCTGGGCGTGGCCGCGGTCAACCTGCGCCAGCGCATGCGCCCGTCGGTAGCCAGCGCCGCCGATGCCGAAGAGCGCCTGGGCATGGCCATGCTGGGCGATATCGCCTTCAGCAACGAGCAGACCGAGCTGGAACGGCTGGTCGATGCCAAGCGCCGCCTGGGCATCGCCTCCGGCTTTGTGCTGCCGCCCAATGTGCGCCTCGGCTGGCCCGACTCTGTCACCAGCGTGATCGACGCCGCCACGGCCGCCGCCCCCGAGGACGAGCGCGCGCGCGCCGAACGGCTGATGCGCCAGGGCCTGCACGACCAGTTCCTGCTGGCGCGGCGCGCCCCGCATTCGCTCGCCGTGGAAGGCCTGCGCACGCTGCGGGCGGCGCTGCATTTCGCGTTGCGCGATGCGCCCAACTGCGTGGTTGCGGTGACCAGCCCCGCCGCCGCCGCCGGCAAGACCTTCGCCGCGGTCAACCTGGCGGTGCTGTTCGCTGAAGCCGGCCAGCGCGTGCTGCTTGTCGACGCGGACCTGCGCCGCGGCCGCGTGGCGGACTGGTTCGACCTGCCTGCCGAGCCGGGGCTGGCAGAAGTGCTTGCGGGCCGCAGCGCGATCGCCGACGCGGTCAAGCCGAGCGTGGTCAACGGCCTGTTCCTGCTCAGCCGCGGCGCGGTACCTGCCAATCCGTCCGAGCTGCTGATGCTGCCCGCGCTGGCTGAATCCCTGCGGCTGTGCGCGGGGCGCTTCGACCTGGTGCTGGTGGACACGCCGCCAGTGATGGCGGTGGCCGATGCCACGCTGGTGGCCAACCTGGCCGGTTCCACGCTGGTGGTGGTGCGCGCCGATGTCACGGCGACGGCGCAGGTCGATGAAACCCTCAAGCGCCTGGCGCATGCCAATGCGCGGCTGGCCGGCGGCATCCTCAACGGTGTCATGCCCCGGCGCAGCAACCGGGCGGACTTCAACACCATCAACCCCTATCTGGGCATGCCCCTGCCGCCGCCACAGCTCAGGCATCCGGCGCTGGCAAAGTCAGAAGCGCCCGGGCAATCCTGAGCGGCAGGACGCCGGCCGTACCCATTTCTGCGTGCGGTCCGTTAGTGTCCTGCCGCAGGAATGGGCCGCGGCGGCAACGCGATGGCGTGCAAGTCAGGTCAGCGCGCCGGCGCGAGGCCGCTATGGCGCGAGCAGGATATGGGCACCAACGACGTTGTTTGCAGCATCGGCACCGGCGCCCACCTTGATGGTGTAGTTGCCACCGGTCAGGTCCGTCGTGATCGAGTTGTTCATGAACGTGGCTGCCTTGATGACGCCGACCACCGATCTGGAGCCGAAGTTCTTGTGCGGATAGGAAAGCTTGTTGCCTGAGAAGCTGGCAACCCCGGCCCTGATATTGGGAAAATCGTCGCGGTAGTCAGGCCCGTGCGTGCTGATGAAGGTGTTGTTCTCGATCACGACGCTTGCCCCCGCATCGGCCGCCTGGAGCCCGACGCCACTGCTCCTGATGGTGTTTCCCCTGACGATCGTATTCACTGCCTTCATGTCGCCAATGCCTTCCGAGAAGGAGGGATAAACACCGCCGTCGATGGTATCGATCTGATTGTTTTCAATGACGGCTCCGGGCGCCGACAGGATGATCACGTAAGGGTGCTTGTTCCCGGCCCGGCCGACGAATTCCGAATTCCGGATGGTGACGTTCTCGGTGTTCCGGCCATTGTCGCCGCCGACGAACTGCGAGCCCTTGTTGTTCACGAAGCGGCAGGCATCGAAGACCATGTCTCCGGTTCTTGCGGTCACGCCGTCGGCCGGCGTCCCGTCTGGCTCGATATCCACCCCGGCGGCGGGCGCGTGGGTAGGGTAGGCCCCGTCGGTCAGGCCCGTGTTGCGGAATGAGGAGTTGGTGATGCGGAAGGATCTTGCCTGCATGATGCTCATGCCCTGACGGGCATTGTTGTACGAATCCACCGCGTGGATGGTGCCATTGAGATCGGCGGTGAAATCGCCGCCGATGAACAGGCCATCGCAGGCAAAGTGATGGATCTTCAGGTGGCTGAGTTCATAGTTGGAACTCGCGTGCGTCTGGATGCCGAAGGAAGGCGTTTCACTCAGGGGCTTGCCATTCGCCGAGGGCGGCCGCGACAGCTTGTCGACGTTGCCGTTGAGCTCCAGGCCCGAGATCCTGAAGTTGCTGGCGTTCCTGATCTCGAAGCCGAGCTGGTGCCTGGCCGAATACCATGATCGGCCAGAGAAGTGGTCGTTGGTGATGGTGAAGTTCCCCTTGAAGGAAACCACGGACCCGGTGCAGCCGATCAGGCTGAAGTTGCTGGCTTTCAGCAGCCGGATATTCTGGTTATGGTTCGTCCAGGGACCGCGGGTGACGGCGTAGCGATCGATGTAGTAGGTGCCCTTGGGGAAATATACGATCTGGCGCCTGGTAAACCGTTGATTGGAAATATCCGCCGCCATCATCTGGAAGGCCAGATATTCATCCGTGACGCCATCTCCCCTGGCCCCGTAGGAGGTGATGGACCTCACGGTGGCGCCGGGATAAGCCTGTTTCTCGGCGCTCAGGAGCGGGCAGGGATCCGCGCGTCCGGAAGGCTTCGTGGCCGCGGCGTCTGCCGCGCCTGCGCCCGATGGGTTGCCGGAACCTTGCCGGGTCTCATTCGCACTCCCGCTTGTCGCCCGGGATCCGGCCTGCGCGTAGCTCGGTAGCAGCAGGAACGAAGAACAGGCGACTGCGGAGACGGACGGCCAGAGGCGTTTCGATTTCTTTCGCTTGTGCGGAGCAGACATCATGTCCCCCTGAATGACCGCTGGCTGTGGTCGGGCCAGCATCGGCCCGAGGTCAGCATCGGTGATCGCGGATCATGCCGCTGGTTTTCTCCCCTCTCCCGCTTGCGGGAGAGGGGCAGGGGGTGAGGGCAGGCGGCGGCATACCACCGGAGGTACTTCGTGGATACACCGGCCCTCACCCCAACCCTCTCCCGCACGCGGGAGAGGGAGCACACCAACGGTTGTCCGAAGCCCGTGGCACTTGCCGGCTGACCTTCCTCAGGCCCGCTTTGGCGGCTTGGCGCTGTACTCGCCAAGGTAACGGTATTTGCCGAAGTAGTAATGCGCCCGGTACCAGCGCCCCTCGATGCGCAGGCCGTTGAGCAGCACACCCTTGACGTCCGCCCCGCTCTGCTTGAGGGCCCGATACGATGCCTGCAGTTCGTTCACGGTGGTCTTCTCGGCGAGCGCCACCAGGAAGACCGCCGCGGCCTTGCCCGCCAGGATGCCGGCGTCGGTGGCGGCCAGGATGGGCGGGGTGTCGATCAGGACCAGGTCGTAGCGCTTGGTGAGTGTGTCGAGCAAGTTCTCCATGGCGGGGCTGAGCAGCACATCCGCCGCATGCGGCGGCTCGCTCCCGGTCGAGATGAAGTCCAGGCCAGGCGCGACCTCTCTCTGCACGACCTGTTCGAACGGCGCGCCCAGCAACAGTTCAGTGAGCCCGGGCGTGCGCTGGGCGCCAAAGCGGCGATGCAGCGATCCGCGCCGCAGGTCGGCGTCAATCAGCAGCACACGCCGGCCGCTGGCGGCGATCGCCGAGAAGTTCGCGCAGATAAAGGACTTGCCGACGCCGGGCGCCGGACCCGTGATGACCACGGTCCGGTTCTTGTTGCCGGCCAGCGCGAACTGCAGGGCGGTGCGGAAGCTGCGCAGCGTCTCCACGGCGGGATCGTCCGGCTGCTCGCGTACCAGCAAGCCGCCACCGCTTGCGGCGTCCCGCGTCTGCGCTTCCTGCGGGGCGAAGGGGATCGTGGTGTAGACCACCAGGCCCGTCCTGCGCTCGATCTCGTCGGCGTCCGCGACGCCGCCGTTGAAGGCATGGCGCAGCACCACCGCAGCCAGGCCGGCGATCAGGCCGAGCACGACCGCCAGCGTGGCAATCACCTCGCGGTTCGGGCGGATCGGGCCGAGCGGCACTTCCGCCGCGTCGACCAGGCGCGAGTTGCCCACCTTGCTGGCCTTCATCAGCCTGAGCTGCTGCACATCGTTCAGCAGGGACTGCAGCATTTCGGTGCTGACCTTTACGTCGCGCATCAGGCGCAGCACGTTCTGCTCGACGTCCGGCAGCTTCTGGATGCGGCCCGCCAGGCCGTTGATCTGGGCGTTGACGCTGGCGATCTGGGCGTCGATCAGGGAAATGATGGGGTGGTTGGGCATGAAGCGCGCGTCCAGCTCCTGCCGCTTCTGCCGAAGCTCTTGCAGCTTGGTCTGGAGCTGGACCGACTGGTTCAGCATCAGCTTGGATTCCTCGGGCAGGTCAACCGTGCCGCGCTGGTTGCGCATGGCGTTGTAGCGGTTCTCCGAGGTCTCGACCTGCTGCTTGAGCTGAGGCATCTGCTGTTCCAGGAAGGCCAGCGACTTCTCCGCTTCGGCAGCCTTGCGCAGCACGTTCTGCTCGACATAGGCGTTGCCGATCTCGTTGAGCGTGGCCGCCACCATCGCAGGGTCGTCGCCTTCCAGCGAGATGCCGATCACGCCGCTTTGCCTGCCGCGCTCGGTGATCACGAGCTTGCCCTGCAGGCGTGCGATGGCGGTGCTGCGTGGCAGCCGGCGCAGTTCGAACCTGGCGCCGGGGCGTGCGTCGAGCTGGCTCACCAGCAGGCGGACGGCGCCGGCCGGCGTGGCGATCGACAGGGGCGCGCCGACCTTGCCGCTGGCCCTGGCGTCGCCGCCATTGAACGACACCGAATAACCGCCGTTGCCGGTCGCGGTCAGGTCGATCCTGCGGTCTTCCATCGATTCCGGCACCTCCAGCTCCTTGACCGCAATCGATTCGCTGCCCCAGGCATAGCCACCCCAGCCGAACAGGCCCGGGTTGGACAGTTCGCGCTTGAAGTGCGCGATGGTTTGCCCGATCAACGGAAAGTAGCGCGGCTGCGCCTCGACATCCAGATGCAGGGATGCCACGGCCTTGCCCACCACCATGCGCGAACGCAGCAGCTCCATTTCCGCCGTAGCCGCCGGCTTGATGTCCAGCACCGGCGATATCGACGTGGCCAGCTTGCTGGCACCTCCGCCATTGCTCTCTTCCACCTGGACCACGATGTCGGTGCGGTAGACCGGCGAGGCCACCATGGCGTAGAGCAGGCCCAGCGTGACGACGAAGATGGCGACGCCGCAGAACGTCCAACGGTAGCGGACCAGAATGTCGAGGTAGGCGGTCAGGTCGACAGACTTGTCCTGGTCTGCGGCTTCCTCGATCGCGTCATCTCGGTTGGTTATCGTTCTCATGTCGCCTCCCTGTGGCTGTCAATCGACGCAATGGCGTGTTCCTGTTCCAGTTGCGACGACCAGGACAAGATTCCCTGCTTGATCATCTCCAGGACAATGCTGAACATCTGCTGCGAACTGCCGTACGGGTCGGGCACGTCGAGATCCATGCCTTCGCAAAGCCGGAACGTCTTGCCGCGCGACTGCGGGAAGCGCTGTTCGAGCGCTTCCCGCTGGAGGCTCTCCATGACCAGTACCAGGTCGGCGGACTCCACCAGGACGCTATCGACCGCGCGTGCCCGATGGCCGGCGAGGTCGCAGCCCTCGTGGGCCAGCAAGCGCACGGCACGCGGATCGGCCGCGGCGCCGACAGGCGGCGCGAGTCCGGCCGACGTCACGTCGAAACCGGGCAGGGCGCGGTTGAGCAGCACTGCCGCCATCGGGCTGCGGCAGATATTGCCGAGGCAGACGACGAGGATGGTTCTGGGCATGCCTGTTTCACTCACTTGATCCCTGCCGCAGTGCCGATCAGCGACGTGGACGGCAGCAGCAGGTTCATCACGCGGCTCCAGCGAACCAGGTCGCGGGCGTCGACATAGACCACGTCTTTCGGCTCCAGCTCAAAGCCTTCGGCAATGGCCAGCGCCGCCGGCGAGGTGCCGTCCAGGTGGAACACCGAGGGTTCGCCGTTGGGCGCCTTGCGGATGACGAAGATCTGCTCCGCGTTGGCCGTGCCCGGGTTCACGCCGCCGGCGTCGCCGAGCGCCTCGTTCAGCGTCATGCGGCCATTGCGCATCAGCAGCGATGTCGGTTTCCCCACTTCGCCGGTCACGAAGATCTTGTTGTCCTCGCGCTGCTCCACGCGCACGATGTCACCGGAGCGCAGCATGATGCGGGCCGGATCGGTGCCCCTTGCCAGCAAGGCCGGGATATTGACGTACCAGCTGCGCTCGCCGCGCGTCACGCGTATGCGGCTGTTGTCGCCGGTCAGGTTCAGCACGCCGCCGGCACGGTTGAGCGCCTCGACCAGCGTCATCGGCGCATCGTCGATGGCGAGCATGCCGGGCGTACGCACTTCGCCGTCGACATAGACGCGCTGGCTGCGGAAGCCCAGCACGCGCACGGTCATTTGTGGATTGCGCACCACGCGGGAGAGGATGCGCGCGGTTTCGTCGCGCACCTGGTTGGCGGTCTTGCCAGCGACCTTGAGCGAGCCGGCATAGGGAAACTGGATGTCTCCCTGTGCGCTCACCACGTAGCCCGGCAGGTTGGAGCCACCGGTCGATGCGGGGATTTCGAAGCTCGCGCCGGGGCTGTAGGTCTGGGTCGGGAAGACCAGTTCGGGGTGGTCCCAGACCACCACTGAAATGATGTCGCCCGGGCCGATCCGGTAAGGCTGCGCCGGGGCATACAGCTCTTCGACGCGCTCGTTGGCGGGCTTGATCTTGTGGCGCAGTGCGCGCACCAGATCGAGCGTGATCGGCGTCACGGTGGTGGTCGCGTTGGGCCCGACCGCCTTGACCGGTGCGTTGCTGTCGAAAACCATGCCGGGGGAGGCGGCGCATGCCGTCAGCAGTGCACTGGCCAGGAGAGGCAGCAGCGACGCCGCAGGGCCGCGGCGCCGCGGCTGGTTGGAGCGCTGGATGGCACAGCTGTAGATTGATCTCACGGCGATCTCCTCGCGAAGCGGGCAGGCAACCAGGCCGGTACTTCACCCACGATGCATTAATCGTAGGAATGCCGGCTGAAAGTCTCGGTGCGCTGACACACATTGCTTTCAAGCGAGAGCTCCGACCACGGCACGACCGAAAGCAGCACGGCACGGACGGCGGTTCCCCTCCTCCATCAGGAGGAGACGGCCATCTGGATGATGGTGCCGCCACGGCCAGGCTGTAGTCTGCGGGAACACACAGCCGGCACGGCTGCATGTCTGGTCAGCGAATGGAGCATAGGCCACGGCCATGGGGGCAGCCCTGACGGGGCGCCCCGCAGTGTGCGGGGGGCAACAGTGAGCGCGGTTGCTGGGGGGCAGAATACTTAGAATCGGTGCAAGCGCCCGGTCAACCGGGTGGCAGCGCCAGGCGCAGCCGCGGCGACTGAGGTTCAGTGCCGGGAGGCGTCATCAGAACGAAGCGGAGACGGTCCTGGCAAGGCGCGCGGCCCCGGACAGCAACAGTTGTACGGCAGGACCGCGCAACGAAGCCAGCGTGCTTTTTGATAGGGGTTCCAACGAAGACCGGCAAGACTGGCAGATGCGCGCGGCACATCCGGCGGCCCTGCCGGCAACGACTTTTCCGATCTTCTTTCCGGAGAGACCTGGCATGCAAATGCAGATCGCCCGCAATGTATTCTGGCTGGTCTTCGAGCGTGGCCTGCAGGTGGTGTTCGGCATCGTGAGCGTGGCCATGATCGCACGCGCCGTCGGCCCCGAAGGCTTTGCCGAGTTCCAGTACGCTCAGTCGCTGGTGCTGATTGCATCGGCGGTCGCCCTGATCTGTGGCAATGAAGTGGTCATCCCGCGCCTGGTTGCGGACCAGGCGCCGGCCGCGCAACACCGGCTGCTGGCCCATGTATTCGGGCTGCGCGAGATTGCCGCCGTGGTGGGCTACCTGCTGCTGGTAGTGGTCGTGGCAATGACGGAGGACGACGAGGTCATTGTCGTGATCGTTTTCATCACTGGCATCCCCATGCTGTTCCGCGAACCCTTCGGCGCGGTCCGGACCTGGCTGCAGGCGCGTACCGACAGCCGCCCTGCCGTGATCTTCAGCATGGTCGGCCTCGCCTTCCGGATGATTGCGGTCTCCGGGCTCTACCTGGCAGGCACGGACTCCGCGCCGGTCTTTGCCTGGGTAGTGGCGGTGGAGTCGCTGTTGTTTGCCGTGCTGCACGCCCGCTACTACCGCAAGCGCAGCCCCCGCGTGGCGGTCGAGCTTGACTGGTCTCTTGCCAGGAAGCTGTTGCGCGACGGCACGGTGTTCTGGGCGAGCATGATCCTGATGCTCTGCGCCAAGCGCATCGATCAACTCCTGCTCAAGCCGCACATTTCCCTGTTCGAGCTTGGTGGCTATGCCGCCTCCATGCAGGTCCTGGACAACTTCATGATGCTCAGCGCGATCGTCGCGAGCTCGGTGGCGCCGTTGATGATCTACGCGCAGCCGACCCTGACGCTGGTACGGCGCAATGTGCTGTACGTCGTCGCCGGCATGGTCTTCATGGGGGTCGCGGGAGGCGCAGTGCTGGCTTACTGCGCGCCCTGGATCATCGCCCTGATCTACGGCGATCACTATGATGCCGCGGCCAGCCTGCTGCGGCTTTCCGCGATGGCATCCGGGCTGGTGTTCGCCGATGCGGCCCTGTCGCTGCTGGTGATCTACCTGCGCAAGCCGAACTGGCTGGTGGAGAAATGGCTGCTGGTGCTGGGCACCATGATCCTGGTGGATCTGATCGCGATCCCCATCCACGGTGCCCGGGGCGCCGTCTATGGCTATATCGCAGGCAATTTGGTAGCGGTGATTGCCGGCATCGGCTTCTTCATCCGCTCCCGTGAGCCGGTCGCAATGGAGCAGGCGGTGTGACCGGCTGGCGCGCCTGAGGCGGCCAACTCTTGCTTGGGGTTTCGACCATGGAATACGCATCTTCCGCGTGGCATGTCATCAGCGCGACGCTCGTGCTGATGCTGGGCGCACCCGTGGCGGTGAGCATGGGCCGCAAGTTCGGCACCCGGCCGAAATGGGGGCTGTTTCTCTATGTCTGGCACACCATTTTCTGCATATTCTACGCCAAGCTGGTGATGGAGAGCGGCGGAGACGCCGCGGACTACTTCGAGGCGTCGCTGGCGCCGTCACCCGAGTTTGGCATCGGCACGCGCGGCGTGAGCTACTTCACGCATATCTTTTCCATATACCTCGGCTTCTCGTACGTGGGGGTGTTCTTTGTCTTCAACATCTTCGGGACGATCGGCCTGCTGGCGTTTGACGCGGTGCTGCGCACGGTGACACAGGACAGGAGCCGATTCCTGCGCAGGCTGGCCGTGGTGATCGTGCTGCTGCCGTCGATCAGCTTCTGGAGCGCCGCCATCGGCAAGGATTCGGTCGCCTTCATGGCCACCAGCCTTGCGCTATGGGCAAGCATGTCCATGCCGCGCCGCAGCTGGCTCATGATCATCGCCATCGCCTGCATGTTCCTGATGCGGCCGCACATCGCGGCGATCATGATCCTGTCGCTCGCTGCCTCGATGGTGTTCTCGGCGAAGGTCCCCTGGAAGTGGCGGGCCGCGCTGGTCAGCGTGGCATTGGCCGCCTCCGCGGCTATCGTGCCGTTCACCATCCAGTACGCGGGCCTGGAGATGCCGGCGGACGGCGATTCCATCGAGACCTATGTCGAAAAACGCCAGGGCTACAACCAGCATGGCGGGGGCGGCATCGACATCGGCAGCATGTCGCTGCCGATGCAGCTCTTCACCTATGTCTTCCGGCCCCTGCCGTACGAGGCAAACGGCATCTTCGGCCTGGCGGCGTCGCTGGACAACGTGGTACTGCTGGTGCTCGCGGTGCTCGGTGTCTGGGGGATGATTCGCCGGCGAGGCGATCGCGTGGTACTGAGGAACGCGGCGTTTCTCTGGATCTACTGCGCCGGCACCTGGCTGATCCTGGCGCCGATGACGGCGAACCTGGGCATCTCCGTGCGGCAGAAGTGGATGTTCGTGCCGATGCTGGTCTGCCTGCTGATCTGCAATGTCAGGGAAAGGCAGGTCAGGCGCCGGGCTTCGGCCGCTGAGTACCAGCCGCTCGGTACCAGCCGCTGAGTTTCAGCCGCTTGCCGCCACGTCGGCCCGCCTGGCCATCACCATCATCCGCCGCCCACACAACGATCCGCGCAGATGGGCGGCGTCGCCCCCTTACCCAGCCCTTGATCCAGTGCCCCGTGCGCGCCTGCCTTGCTGACCTGAGGCGGCTGCGTACTCCCTGTCTCGCGAATCAGTGGGTCGCTCTGATACCTCCACCGGCTTTGCCCTGGCACCAAAGCGGCGATTGATATAAATCCGCATCGGCTTCTCGACGACGAAATGCAGCAGGATGGCGATGCCGACCGTCAACGCCAGCAGCAACGCTGCCTGCGCTACCCCCGGCAGGGCGGCAAGGCTCGCCATCTTGCCCCGCGCGAAGGCGAACATGTATTGCGGAATGCGCTGCACGATATAAATGCAGTAGGAGACCTCGCCGAGGAAGACGAGGCTGCGCAGCGACAGCACGCGGGTAAGAGCATCCTTTTCGTAGGAGAGGAAGAACACCAGCCCGGCCGCGCCGGCGACGAACAGGACATCCAGCCCCAGTCCGACGCCGAGCACGCAGACAGCCAGCGACAGCATGCCGCCAGCGGCGAAACCGTTGTGGCGCGGCATCGCTTCGCGCAGCCGGCAGAGCAGCACCCCCAGCAGGAATTCCGGAACCAGCCGTGCCACGCCGCCGCTCAGCGACAGATGGTCGGGCGCGGTGGCTTCCACTGCCGCGAGGGCCGCCAGGGCCAGGCAGCCGGCCATGGCGATGCGGGCCTTGTTCAGGCGTGGCGCTGCCAGCAGGAACAGCGGGAAGAAGACATAGGCAAACCATTCGGCGCTGACCGACCAGCCGACGTCATTCCACCCGCTCGGCCCGGCGTACTGCCACGCGCCCAGCATCAGCGCTTCCGGCACGAAGCTGGACAAGGTGTAGTTGCCCGTGCCGACGGTGTGCGTATGCAGGCCCAGGTCGCGGACGATCACAGCAAGCGCGAAGGCGAGCAGGCAGAAGAGGTAGACGGGGTAGATGCGGGCGATCCGCGCCACGATGAACTTTTTCCACTGCAGCTGCTGCCCCGGCGCCGGATCGTAGTTGTAGGCGAGGATGAAGCCGCTCAGGATAAAGAAGCCGTCGACGCCCAGGTAGCCATGATCGAAGTACGTGCTGGTGAAGCCGATGTTGAAGAGCATGGCGTCCGGCTCGTAGACATGGAAATAGTGCCTGCACAATACCCATAGGGCCAGGAACAGCCGCAGGCTGGTGAGTGGCTTGAATTGTTGCATCGAACGCTCCCGTTTCTGTCAATGCCGAAGCCGGCTGGTGGCCGGTCTGATAGATGTGGGTCCGCCTGTTGCTTCGGTCACCGCCGCACGCCGGCCTCGGCTGGCGATGGACCGCTGCTGGCGCAGGGTGCTATTCGGCGGGGCTTTTCGCTTCCTGGAACGCCGCCGCCGGAGGATGCGATAACACGCCGGTGCGGCTCTCGGCCAGGGGCTGCGGCACGGCGGGCGCATCGAAGGCACGGCTGCCGCCTTCCGCGGCGTGGCACCGGCTGATATGCCGCGCGATGCGGGGCGCGGCATACTTGGCGCCATAGACAAAGCGCAGTACCGGCCCAAAGCTCAGCGCCGACGCCGGTCCGGTGATATAGAGCCCCGGCATGGCGGATTCGAAGTTGCGCGACACGTCCGACCAGCCATCGACGAGCGACAGCGCGCTGACGATTTCCGGCGACAGGAAGGCATGCCTGGCCAGGTCGACCTTGAACCCGGTGGCGGCGACGACGTGGTCGCCGGTGATGGTTGCCGGTCCGTTCTCACCGCTTACCTCCAGCACCACCTCGTCGTTGCGGATCGCGACGTGCCGGACCGTGGTGTTCATCCGGAGCTCGATCTTGCCGGCCACCCGGTCACGCAGCCACCACGCCCCGGAGGGGCCGAACGAGGCCTCGGCGATGCGCTTGCGCGTTCGCTGCCCGACACCCCGGAACAGGTACGGGAACTCAGACAGGACATAGGGATACCAGCCCTGGGCCAGCCCGCCCTCGGGACGCAGCATGCGCGACAGCAGGCTGCGTCCGACCTCCGGATCTTCGTTCCAGGAAATGATGCCGCCCCGGACCAGCACGCGGACATGGGCGCCCAGTTCGTTGAACAGTGCCGCCAGGCCAAGCGCCGACTGCCCGCCGCCGACGATCACGATGCGCTTGCCCCGGGCCCATGCCAGGTTGCCGATCTCACCCGAGTGCAGCACATGCGGCCTGGGCAGCCCCTGCAGCACTGTCGGCGTCTGCTCGAACCCCTTGAGCCCGAGGGCGACCACCACGCGCCGTGCGGCCAGGGCGCTCCCGTCGCTCAGGGACAGGAGGAAGCCGTCGTCCTGGCGGCGCAACTCCGTGACGTCCACCGGGCGGACGTGGCCAACGAGCTGCGACTGGAACCAGAGCCCGTACTCGACAAACCGTTCAAGCGGCAGGCGCATGCCGATGGGGGCATAGGGCAGGTGCATGAGGCGGCAGTAATCCTCCAGCCGGTAGCCGGCGTGGGGCGCGTACAAGTCGGAGGCGAAGGCCTCCGATCGCATCAGCATCCCGGGCGGCATGAAATTGCGCCAGGCCAGCATGGGTTCCCCCAGCACCTGGTGGGGCACGCCGGCGTCGCTAAGGTGGGCCGAGATCGACAGTCCATACGGGCCCGCCCCGATAATCGCAGTGTCTGTGGTCGAGATCATTGCTGTTCCTGTTGGACCTGGTCGCGGCGCGTGGAAGGAAACCAGCCGCTCCAGTGCAGCAGGAAGCGGTCGAGCGGCATGCTCAGGCAGTAGTGCTGGATGGCAGGCAGCGGGTCATCCCAACGGAAATAACCGTCGAAAATGCGCGCGCCGTGCGGCATCAGGCTGCGCGGCGCGGAACGCAGGAAGGTCGCGCGCCAAACCGCGCCGCCGGGCGGGGGCGTGGCTGCCGGCAGGTCGGGCAGGCCCAGTTCATGCCGGTAGGCCGCCAGCGGGATATTGACCCCGCACAGCGTGGCGATTTCCTCCTGCCAGTCGATCCGTCCGACGGTCGGTTCGATCATCACGAAGCGCCGGTGGATCTCGTCCCACTTGTATTCCATGCTGCCCATGCCGTAGAAGCTGGCGCGCTCGGCGAAGGCCAGCGTGATCGGCTCCAGTTCCTCGCTGGCTTCGGGGGCCGCAACGCAGACGGCGGTGCTGCCGATTTCCGGCGGCCAGCAGGCGAGCTTCCTGCCCGTGAACACCGCCGCGGCCTTGCCATCCATGCCGCGGTAGAAGAGCGTGAAATGGATATTGCTCTGCGGGCCTTCGATCCATTCCTGCGCCACGATGCCGCCGGGGGTGCGCAGCATGGCGCGAGCGTGGGCTTGTCCCTCGGCAAGCGATTGCACGCGGATTGCGCGCTCCTTGTCTCCGGTCAGGGCCTGGCGCTTGTCGTCGGGCTTGATCACGGCGGGATAGCGCAGGCCGGACAGCAGGGGCACGTCGAGTTGTCCGTTCATGATGACCGTGCGCGGCACCGGGAAGCCGTTCTCTTCGGCAAAGCAATGGAAGGCCGACTTGCTGCTGAGCATGCGCACGCCTTGCGCCGGCGGCACGCAGAACCGGAACCATTCCGACAGCTCATCCCGGTTTTCCGAGACGCTGTGCACGGCATCCTCGTCGGTCAGGAACAGGACGGGCCGCTGGCCGAGACGCCGGGCCAGCGCAATCAGGTCTTCGGTGAATTCGCGCCCGACCAGGCTTCGAATGATGTGCCGGCGCGCATGGCGGGACCAGGACGCCGGCGTGGTGTGCCCGGTGTCTGCCAGGAGGACGGGAATCCCCTTGCCCGCCAATGACCGCACTAATCCAAGCCCGCCGAGTTCGCCGCCGACGACTACCGCCGCGGTTGTCTCTGCCGGATCCAGCGTGCTTTTCATCATGATTTCCGGGAAGTGTTAGGCGCTGCACTGAGGCCGGAAGGGGCCATAAAAAGGGCAGGAAGGGGGTGCCTGGCGCGGTCCGCACGGTCTGCCCGTCGCGTCGATACCGGTGCCCGGCATGCGCACAAGTCGACGAATGCAATCTAGATCGATGCACATGGCTTATCCGTACGAGGACACACACACCGTTTGAAGCAGCCAGCACGGTCCTGCCGTCCTGTCGACACGGGTGCCGGCAATGCGCACCGGGTCGGCACTGGCAAGCTACCGCGACGCAAACGGGTGATCCGTACGGGGGCACACACATGCCGGCTTTTCCAACACTCGCGCACGGCAGCCGGCGTCACCACAGGCCGGCTACCTACCGAAGGATGATTGCGGCTCCGCCCTAAGGCTAATGTCGGGGCGCTGCATCCCGGCGCCAAATACCAGGAGCCATTGCACCCGATTGCCAGGGAGGAAGACATGTCCTGTCTGTTGCCAGAGACCGCCGCGCGGGAGAGCCTGGTCATCATGGTCACTACAACCGAGCCCGCAGGCTGGGAGCGGTTGGTGGTGCAGCGTCTGCAAGCCTCGGGAACGTGCCGAGTGGTCGAGCGCGCGCTTGGCGCAATGAACGCGCTGGAGGAAACGAGCGGCACTGCCGATCGGGCGATGGCGCTGCAGGCGGGCGGGCCGGTGACCGCCATCGTCGACCTGACCGGCAGGCTCGATACCGGCTGGAGCCGCCACGCCGCAGAGGGCGTGTGGCGCCTGTGCGACGCGCGCGGCCTTGCCCCGGGCGACCCGCACCACGGCCTGGAGACCCACGCCAGCGGTGCCGGCATCCGCCTGCACCTGGTGGCCTGGACGCCCTCGCATGCGTTCTTGGTCGACACCGCCTCCGGCTATGCCGAACCCTGCGAGAAGGTTCGCCCCGAACGGCTTGCCGTCATGGGTGCGTCGCTGCTTGACGGCGCCCTGCGCGAGATCCGCGCCCTGGGCGGACTGTCGGGGCGCCAGGCGTGGACGGGGTGCCACGGCCGCGTGCCGGCATGGCGGCGCCTGCTCTGGCGCCTGCGCGCCCTCGGCAGTCACGCCATCATCCAGCTCAAGGGCTTCGTGCTGGTGGAGGAATGGATGGTGGGCATCGTCGAGATGGCGTTTGCCGACGCCGTGCGCGCGCAGCGCCTGCCGGTGCGCTGGCTCGGCACTCGCATGCCGTCGTACTGCTGGGCCGATCCTTTCGGCGTGCCCGGCAGTCCGGACGAGATCTATTGCGAGGAAGTCGACTTGCGGCAGAACATTGGCCGCATCGTCAGGCTCAAGCTGGACGCGCACGAGGCGCCGTCCAGCGCGGGGCAGGTCGATCTCGGGCTGCCGGGGCACCTGTCGTTCCCGTATCTGTTTCGCCATGACGGGGCGCTGTATTGCGTGGCGGAGTCTTCGCAGAGCCGGCGCTGCGTGCTGAACCGGCAGGAGGAAGGCGGGCGCTGGCAGCAGGTCGCGGTGCTGCTGGAGGACGTGGCCGCGGTCGACCCGACCATCTTCGAGCATGAAGGCCGTTTCTGGCTGTTGTACACCGACGTCGCGATGGGGCAGTTCGACAACGTATGCCTGTGCTATGCGGATAACCTACTCGGTCCCTGGCAGCCGCACCCGCAGAACCCGGTCAAGTTCGACCACGGCTCGGCGCGCGCGGCCGGCTCGGTCATGCGGGAAGCAGACGGGCTGCTGCGCGTGACGCAGGTCTGCAAGACCGGCTACGGGCAGGCCATCGCCGTCAACCGCATCGTGCACTGCACGCCCGAGTTCTATCGGGAGGAGACGGTGGGGGTCATCAGCCCGGCGGGGGATCGTGTCAACCCGCACGGCTTGCACACCTTGTCGGCGTGGGGCGGGCGCGTCGTGGTGGACGGCAAGCGCCATGGTTTCAATGGCGGCGTGCTGTGGCACAGGATCGTGTCGCGCGCCGCCCGCGCCTTGCGCCTGCCGCTGCCTACTCGAACCCCATCTCGCGCAGCATCACGGCGTTGACCTTGCGCACGTCGTACTTGGACTCGGCGATCTGGCGCGAGCGCTGGCCCATGCGCACGACTTGCTCCCAGTCCTCGATCAGCTGCATCATGGCCTGCTCCAGCGCGCCCACGGACTTGACCGGCACCAACAGGCCGTTGTCGCCGTCAACCACCGTCTCGCGGCAGCCTGGCGCATCGGTGGTGATGATGGGACGGCCCATCGCCATGGCTTCCAGCACAGAGCGCGGCGTGCCTTCACCGTAGGAAGGCAGCACGTAAACGTTGCAGCCGGCAATGGCGGGGCGCACGTCGGACAGGCGGCCGAGGAAGTCGACGGTTCCGTCCGCGACCCATGCGTCCAGCTCGTCCTGCGCGATGGCGTCGGGGCTGGCATCGATCCAGCCCACCAGGCTGAAGCGCGCACCGGCGCCGCGCGCCCGGATTCTTCGCGCGGCCTCGGCATACTCGCGCACGCCCTTGTCGCCCAGCAGGCGGGCGATCAGCAGGAAGCGCGGGCCGTCGTCGGGCAGGGGCGCGACCTCGAAGCTCGCCACGTCCACGCCGGAACCATTGACAATGCACGAACGCTTGCCGGCCGGCAGGATTTGCGCGCGGCGGAACAGCGCCTCGTCGTCGGGATTCTGGAAGAAGGTCGTATGGGCGCGGCTGAGCGCCAGCGCGTAGAGCCGCTGCACCACCGCGCGCAGCCGGCTTCTGCCGCTGTCCTCGCGAAAGGCATAGCCCAGCCCGGTGATCAGCGCGAAGCGGCGCGGCACGCGCGCCAGCCAGCCCGCCAGCATGCCGTAGATCACCGGCTTGATGGTGTAGCTCATCACGCAGGCGGGCCTGACCCGCCGCATCAGCCGATGCAGGGCGAGCAGCGTGCGCGCGTCCGCCAGCGGGTTCATCCCGGTACGCTGGAGCGGGACGTGATGCACGACCACGCCACGCGATTCCAGCGCGGCGCGCACCTGGTGCCCCGCTGGCAGGTCGGGCGCGGCGATATGCACCTCCAGGCCCTTGTCCTGCAGCGCCGCGATGAGCGGGCCGCGAAACGCGATCAGCGAGTCGGCATAGCTGGCGATCATCAGGAAACGCATGCGGGACTCCTTTCCGGTGCGGTCTGGTGCGCGAGCCATGCCTGGAACATCAGCACGCACCAGAGCTGATGCTGCCAGTTGCGCCGCCCGGAAAGATGCTCGGCCCAGCGCTTGCGTATCGGCTCCGGGTTCAGGTAGCCCTCGCGCCGCAGGCGCCGGGGATCGATCAGGTCCTCGGCCCAGTCGCGCAGCGGCCCGCGCAGCCACGCGTCGATCGGAATGCCGAAGCCCATCTTGGGCCGCTCGATCAGCGTGCGCGGCACATAGCGGTCCAGCACCTGGCGCAGCACCCATTTGGTGGTATAGCCCCGTGCTTCCCTGCGCAACTTGTAGGCCAGCGGCAGCCGCCACGCGAATTCGACCACGCGGTGGTCGAGGAACGGTATGCGGGTCTCAAGGCTGTGATGCATGGCTGCGCGGTCGACCTTGGCCAGGATGTCGTTGGGCAGGTAGCTCAGCATGTCCAGCGCCATCATCCGCTCCACGTCGGTCAAGGCGCTGAAGGCCTGCGCGCTGCCGTCCAGCACCGTGGCCGCCTCCGCGCCGCCGACGACGAGCATCTCCGGGTGGGGCCAGTGGGACACCATGCCGCGGTACAGCTCGGCCGACGAGCGCGCCGCCATGACGCCGGCGCCCTTGTGGATCTTCTCGCCCACATTGGCCCAGCGCGAGGCGACGGGGAACGCGGCTGCGATCCGGTTGATGCGGTGTGGCGGGCATCGTGTCAGGCTCCATGCCGCAGCTGCCCGTAGCGGGGCGGGAATGCGCGAGAGCCGGGGCCACAACTCGGCCGTGATCTGGTAACGGTTATAGCCGCCGAACAGTTCGTCGCCGGCGTCGCCGGAAAGCGAAACGGTGACATGCCGCCGCGCCAGCTCGCTGACCAGCAGCGTTGGGATCTGCGAAGAGTCGGCGAATGGTTCGTCGTAGATCCGGGGCAGGCCGGGGATGACCGCCATCGCATGCTCGGGCGTGACGTACAGCTCGGTATGGCTCGTGCCAAGATGCCGCGCCACCGCCTTCGCGTGTGCGGCTTCGCTGTAGTCGGAATTGTGAAAGCCAATGGAGAAGGTGCGGATAGGCTGCGACGATTGCGACTGCATCAATGCCACCACCGTCGAGGAATCGACCCCGCCGGACAGGAAGGCACCGAGCGGGACGTCCGCCATCATCTGGCGGCCTACCGCATCACGCAACAGCATCTCCAGCTGGTCCACGGCTTCGTCCGGGCTGCCGGCGAAAGGATGCTGGACGCCGTCAAGCGCGGCCCCGGCGCCGGACCAGTAGGGCCGCAGCACGGGCTCGGGCGCCCCCAGCGAGACCGTCAGCAGATGCGCCGGCAGCAGCTTGGCGACATTGTGGTAGATCGAATGGCTGCCGCTCACATTGTTGTGGCGCATATACAGGCACAGCGCGTCGCGGTTGATGCGGCCCTCGAACGCCGGATGCGGGCGCAGCGCCTTGAGTTCCGACCCGAACAGGAAGGCACGGCCCCTGCCGGTTGCCTGCCAGCCGTAGTAGAGCGGCTTTTCGCCGAGCCGGTCGCGCGCCAGTGTCAGCGTGCAGGTCCGCCGGTCCCACAGCGCAAACGCAAACATGCCCACGGCGCGCCGGACCGTGGCCTCGGCGCCCCAGGCGTCGATGCCGGCAAGCAGCGTTTCGGTGTCGGAGTGGCCGCGCCACCGGGGCGCGACGCCGGCACGCTCCAACTCGGCGCGGATGTCCAGGTGGTTGTAGATCTCGCCGTTGAAGGCAATGACATGGCGGCCGCTGGCGGCGGTCATGGGCTGGTGTCCGGCCGCGGACAGATCGACGATCGCCAGGCGGCGGTGGGCCAGCCCGAACGGCTGGTCCGGATCGCACCAGGTGTCGCCGTGGTCCGGTCCGCGGTGGCGGATCTGGTTGGCCATGTCAGCGAGCAAGGCCGCCCGGTCGGCCAGGGTGGCGGGCGAGCCGCCAAGAAATCCTGCAAATCCGCACATGGCTATGTCCCGGTTGCTCAGGCGTTCAGTGCCTGCTGCATCTGCACGTACCAAGGCATCGCCTCGGCCAGGCCGTCGCGGACGCGGTGGGTAGGCAGGTATCCCAGCAGGCGTTGTGCCTTGCCGATGTCGGCCTGGCTGTGGCGCACGTCTCCGGCCCGGAAGCCGCGATAGACCGGCTCGGTGCCGGCGGCGACGCCGTAGGGCCGCAGCCCGTCGCGAAGCAGCTCGAACAATGTGGCCAACGTGGTGCGGTCGCCGACCGCCACGTTGTAGACCTGGCTGTCCCCCTCGCAGTGGTCGCTGGCGGCGGCGAGCAGGTTGGCCTGCACGGCGTTCGCGACGTAGCAGAAATCGCGGCTGGTTTCTCCGTCGCCGTTGATGTAGACGGTTTCGTGCCGCAGCAGGGCTGCGATCCATTTGGGAATCACCGCCGCATAGGCACCATTGGGATCCTGGCGCGGCCCGAACACGTTGAAGTAGCGCAGCCCAGTGGCATGCACGCCGTAGCACCGGTGAAAGACGTCGGCGTACAGCTCGTTGGCGTACTTGGTGACCGCGTAGGGGCTCAGCGGCTTGCCGATGCGGTCTTCCACTTTCGGCAGGCCCGGGTGGTCGCCGTAGGTGCTGCTGCTCGCCGCATAGACGAAGGTACTGACCTGCGCGTCGCGGGCGGCGACCAGCAGGTTCAGGGATCCGCTGATATTGACACTGTGAGTCGCGATCGGGTCTTCCAGGCTGCGCGGCACGGAGCCGAGCGCCGCCTGGTGCAGCACGAAGTCCACCGGGTGCAGGCCGTTGGCTGCGCCCTCGCGCCCGGGCGCGCAAAAGCGCATGGCGCTGCGGCAGTGCTCGAGGTTGCGGATATCGCCTTCGATAAAGCGGAAATTGGCCCACTGCCGGGGCGACACCAGCGCCTCGACCTCGATGAGGTTGCGGCGGTGCCCGGTGGAGAAGTTGTCCAGGCCGACCACGCGCTGGTCGAGGCGCAACAGCGTTTCCAGCAGGTTGCTGCCGATGAATCCGGCGACGCCGGTGACAAGCCACGTGCGCGGCGTGGCAGCCAGGCGGGCCTTGAGGTGCGCGTAGGCGTTCTCTTGCATGGGGACGGTGGTTCCGTTGCGCCGCTTCCGGCGGGTTTTCCGTGCGTGGCCGCAAGGCGGCTACAGGCGTGCGTCGATTTCGCTCCTCGGCAGGATGCCCTTGACGTCGAACAGCACCGCATGCGCCTTGCCGAGGGCCTTGATCGCCCGCACGCCCATGGTGACGAACTGGTGGTGCGCGACCGCCAGCACGATGGCGTCGTACTGGTCGTTGCGCGGGGCCTCGCGCAGGCAGGACAGGCCGTATTCGTGCTCGGCGTCTTCGATATTGATCCACGGGTCGTAGACATCGACCTGGGCGTTGTAGCTGCGTAGCGTGGTCACGATGTCCACGGCCTTGGTGTTGCGCACGTCAGGGCAGTTCTCCTTGAACGTCAGGCCGAGCACCAGCACGCGGCTGTCGAGCACCGGAATGCCCCGGCGCAGCATCAGCTTCACCACCTCGTCGGCAACGTGGATCGCCATCTTGTCGTTGATGCGTCGGCCTGCCAGGATGACCTGCGGGTGATAGCCGACCTCCTGCGCCTTGTGCGTCAGATAGTAGGGATCGACCCCGATGCAGTGCCCGCCGACCAGGCCCGGGCGGAACGGCAGGAAATTCCACTTGGTGCCGGCGGCCCGCAGCACTTCGAGCGTGTCGATGCCCAGCTTGTGGAACAGCAGGCTGAGTTCGTTCATCAGCGCGATGTTGACATCGCGCTGGGTGTTCTCGATGACCTTGGCGGCCTCCGCCACGCGGATGCTGCTGGCGCGGTGCGTGCCGGCCACGATGATCCTGCCGTAGAGCTTGTCGATGGCCTCGCTCGCCTCGGGCGTGCTGCCGCTGGTGACCTTGCGGATATCCGGCAGCCGGTGCTCCTTGTCGCCGGGGTTGATGCGCTCCGGGCTGTAGCCGCAGAAGAAGTCCACGTTGAACTTCAGGCCGCTGTGCCTCTCCAGCACCGGCACGCAGATTTCCTCGGTGGCGCCCGGGTAGACGGTCGATTCGTAGATCACCACGGCGCCCGGCGCCATCGCCCTGCCCACGGTCTCGCTCGCCAGGATCAGTGGCGTCAGGTCGGGGCGCTTGGCCCGGTCCACCGGTGTGGGCACGGTCACGATAAAGACCTGGCAGTCCCTCAGCGCTTCGGGATCGTTGCTGTAGCGCAGGTGGTGCGCGCTGCGCAGCTCGTCCGGGCCGACCTCCAGCGTGGCGTCGTGGCCGGCGCGCAGTGCTTCGATGCGTGCGGCATTGACGTCGAAGCCCAGCACGGGCTGCTGCTTGCCGAACTCCACCGCGAGCGGCAGGCCGACATAGCCCAGCCCTATGATGGCGACTTGTGCGTGACTGAGTTCCATGACCGTGATCTTCCGAGTAGTCGAGCCTGTCGTCGTCGGCATGGAAAGGCAGACTCGTTGAAATTATCGTGCGTGGGCGGCGTGCCGTGCGCGGCGGTTCGTGTCTTGGCGTACACAAGCCCGCAGCCGTGCGGCAGTGGTAGTCCGCGTCATGCCATGCCGATTTCGCTGGTGGTGGTTTCTCCGGATGTGCCGGACAGCAGGCGTTCCCAGTGCGTGCCGATTTCGCCCGGCGTGAACCTTTGTGCGTGACGGCGGCCCGCTTCGGACAGGCGGGCCGCCAGTTCGGGACTGGTGATGACCGCCGCGATCCCACGCGCCAGCGCGGCGGGGTCGTCGACCGGACTGAGCTGGGCGTTTTCTCCGTGAGTGAGCATGGCCTTCACCCCGGTCTCGCAGTTGGTGGCGACCACCGGCAGGCCATATGCCATCGCCTCCAGCAACACCAGCGAAAAGCCTTCAAAGCGGGAACTGAGGCACAAGAGAGAGGCGTCGCGGTACACCGACTCGATATCGCTGCGTGCCGGTTCGATGTGTACGCAGTCCTGCAGGCAGAGCCGGTCGCGCAGCTGTGTCAGGGATTCGAGCAACTCGCCGTTGCCCACGATCCGCAGCCGCCAGTCCGGAAACGCCCTGGCGATGGGCACCCACGCTTGCAGCAGCACGTCGAAGCCCTTGACGTCGGCCAGGCGCCCCACGGCAACAGCGGTGCGGGACGTGCGCGCAGCCGGCTCGGCGGGGATGGGGAAGGTCAGGATATTGGGGATGACGTCGATATTGGTGCAATGCAGGCTGCGTACCCATTTCTCGCGGTCCAGCTCGGTCAGCACCACGATCCGCTCGCAGGTGCGTGCGGCGAGGCGGCGCGCGATGCTGCGCAGCGGCAGGCCCAGGTCCTGGTCGAAGTTGCAATGCTCCCAGGCAATGCGGCGCATGCCCAGCCCCAGGCATGCCGGCAGGGTGAACAGCGTCAGCAAGGGGTCGACTTCCACCAGCACGGCAATCTTGTGCTGCCGGAGGTAGCGCCGCAGGCGCGCGATGGTGGGCAGGAATTGCGAACGGAAGGAAGGGCGCCGATCGAACAGGGCGTCGTGCCGGACCGCCGGATCGAGCCGGAAGCAGCTGCGCGGATCGCACAGGCTGAGGATGTGGATGTCGTGGCCGCGCCGCGCCAGCTCGTTCGCCACCGTGGCGGCCATGCGCTCGGCCCCGCCGAATACGTTCAGCGTGCCGGTCAGGAAGCAGATCGCCGGCGCCGTCGTCGCGTCGGCGCCCTGGTGCCGGCCCGGGCTACTGGTAGCGCGCGGCCGCATCGGTGGCCTCCACGTGTGGCGCCGCGCCGGCGCTGGCGAGCCTTGCATACAGACGCAGCCACTCGCGGGCAATGACCTCGATGTTGAATGCCGCCGCGATATGCTGGTGCCGCGCCGCTTCGTCGGCAGGCTCACCGCGCCCGTGCGCGACCGCGTCGCGAATGGCGCGCGCCAATGCCGCGGTATCGCCACGAGGGACCAGGGTGCCGATGGTGCCGAGCATGGCCGGGACGCCCGAGGCATCCGTGGCGACCACCGGGCATCCGCACGCCAACGCTTCGCCCACGACCAGCGGCATCCCTTCGATCAGGGACGACAGCACGAACAGATCCGCCGCATTCAGCAGCGCCGGCACGTCCGCCCGCTGGCCCAGCAGACGCACGCGCCCGCTCAGCCCGTGCTGTGCGATGCGCTGCGCCAGGGCATCGCGCAGCGGCCCGTCGCCAGCGATCATCAGCACCTTGCCGGGCCCGGGGCAGGCCTGCGCGAAGGCATCGATGAGGTCGGCCTGGGCCTTGTCCTGCACCAGCCGGCCCACGTTGAGGACGAAACGGTCGCCCGGGCCCAGGCCGAGTTCGGCGCGGGTGGCGGCGCGCTGTCCAGCGCTGGGGCGGTAGCGGGTGGTATCGAAGCCGTTGGGCACGTAGATGATGCGCGACTCGGGGGTAGCCCGCACCTCGATCATGCGCTGCCGGCCTTCGTCGCTGACCTGGGTGGTGAGGTCGCCCCAGCGGTCGGTGAGGCGGTACGCCAGCATGCGCCAGCGGCTGCCCTCCATGTAGTTGTGCGCCGTGCAGATCGTGGCGGGGACCGGGCACACGCGTGTCAGCAGGCGCGCGACCAGGTTGGCGTGAACCATGTGGGCATGGATGACGTCGGGGCGCCAGCGCAGCACGAAGCGCCGGATCTGCATGAGTGTGGCCAGCAATGCCAGCGGGGTCTTGCGTATCGCCAGCATCAGGGTTTCGACGCCTTGCGGAAGCTTCACCTCGCAGCCCGGCATCAGGCTGATCACTGAGACCGCGTGTCCCAGCGACAGGTACTGGCGCGCGAGCGCGGCCACCTGCTGTTCCGCGCCCCCCATCTGCAGGCAGGTGATGAGCAGGGTGATCCGCATTGGCCCGGCTGGCTTTCCGGATTGGCTCTGGTCCATCCTGTCTCCTCGGCATGGTTGATGCGGTCCCAGGCACGCTACCGCTGCCTGAGCGCGGCATCTGTTCGGCGTCGAACGCAGGCGCTTGCCCCCTGCGCCATGACGGCCGGCGAGGTTCTGTGGTGTACGACACGTTCCCGCGCGCTCGGGTGGTTCACAGGGGCGGGCGAATCGGATTTCATATCTCCTGTACATGGCACAGGCGGCGGGAATCGATCATGAAGCGCGTTCTGGATGTTGTCCTCACGTCGGTGGCGCTGGTGGTGCTGGCGCTGCCCTTGCTGGTCGTGATGGGGCTGGTTCGCTGGAAGCTTGGCGGTCCGGTCTTCTTCCGGCAGACGCGGGCAGGCCTCGACGGCAAGCCCTTCGAAGTCATCAAGTTCCGCACCATGACCGATGAGCGCGGTCCCGATGGCGAACTGCTGCCCGACGCGCAACGGATCACGCCGTTCGGCTGGATGATCCGGCGCACCAGCATCGACGAGTTGCCAGAGCTCTGGTGCGTCCTGAAGGGCGAGATGAGCCTGGTCGGGCCGCGCCCGCTGCCCACGTTCTACCTGCCCCTCTACTCGCCGGAACAGGCGCGGCGGCTGCTGGTCCTGCCGGGCATCACGGGCTGGGCGCAGGTCAACGGGCGCAATTCGCTGAGCTGGGAGGAGAAGTTCCGGCTGGACGTCTGGTACGTGGATCACCAGTCGTTCTGGCTCGATCTCAGGATCCTGTGGCGAACCATCGGCACGGTGCTGGCCAAGGAAGACATCAGTGCCGCCGGCGAAGTCTCGGCGACCCGCTTCTGCGGGAGCAAGGAGGCGCCATAGACGCCATGGATGCCATCGGCGCCGTGGCCCGCACCGCAACCCCTGGGGAATAGCCAATGCTCGATACCGGATTCTCGCCCTGGCCCAGCTTCAGCCGCGAAGAGGCGCAGGCAGTGCAGCGCGTGCTGCTCTCGAACCGTGTCAACTACTGGACCGGCACCGAGTGCCGCGACTTCGAAAAGGAGTTCGCGGCATGGTGCGGCGCCGAGTACGCCGTCACCCTGGCGAACGGCACGCTGGCGCTTGACGTGGCGCTGCATGCGCTGGACATCGGGCCTGGCGACGAGGTGGTCGTCGCGCCCCGCACTTTCCTGGCCAGCGTTTCGTGCGTCATCAATGCGGGGGCGAAGCCGGTGTTCGCGGACGTCGACCCGGACAGCGGCAACCTCAGCGCCGACACCATCGCGGCCGCGCTGACGCCGCGCACGCGCGCCGTCATCTGCGTGCACCTGGCCGGCATGCCGTGCGACATGGACCCCATCATGGCGCTGGCGCGCGAGCACGGCTTCAAGGTGATCGAGGACTGCGCGCAGGCGCACGGCGCCGTCTACAAGGGACGCATGGTCGGCACCATCGGCCATATCGGGGCCTGGTCCTTCTGCCAGGACAAGATCATGACCACAGGGGGCGAGGGAGGCATGGTCACCACTGACGATCGTGAGCTGTGGTCGCACATGTGGTCGTACAAGGATCACGGCAAGAGCTGGGAGGCCATGCATGGCCGCGCGCATCCGCCGGGCTTCCGCTGGGTGCACGACGCCTTCGGCACCAACTGGCGCATGACCGAGATGCAGGCCGCGATCGGCCGCATCCAGTTGCGGCGCATGGCTGACTGGCACGAGCGGCGCACCGCCAACGCCATGGCGCTGGCGGATGCGCTTGGTGCTTGCGATGCCCTGCACGTGCCGCTGCCGCCCGCCGGGATCGAGCATGCCTGGTACAAGTTCTATGCATTCGTGCAGCCCAGGGGCCTCGCCGAGGGCTGGAGCCGCGACAGCATCATGGCTGCCATCAACGCCGCCGGCGTGCCCTGCTATGCGGGCATCTGTGCCGAGGTCTACCTCGAGAAGGCCTTCGACGGCACCGGATTGCGCCCGCCCGCACGGCTGCCGGCAGCGCGCGCGCTGGGCGAGACCAGCCTGATGTTCCTCGTGCATCCCACGCTGACGGATGACGAAGTGCGCATGACCGGGCAGGTGGTGCGCAGCGTGATGCAACAGGCAACGCGCGTGGCGGCTTGATGGCGACTTTCCTGTGGAACCACTACCTCTATTTCGGCGAAAGCCGCGTGGCATTGCCGCTGGTGGCCTGGGTCGCGGTCTGCTTCGTCGTGGCCGGGCAAGGCTGGCGCGCGTTGCGCTGGGCGGTCTCGTTCGGCGTCGGCGGCGCATTGCTGATGGCGGCCAAGTCCGCGTTCAGCTACGCCGGCTGGTCCCTTCCGACCATCGGCGTCTACAGCGTCAGTGGGCACGCCATGCTGACCGCCGCGGTGTACCCGGTGCTGCTGATGCTGCTGGGTTCCGTGCTGGGCAGGCAGATGGCATGGCTCGGACTGGCGACTGGGGTGGGGCTGGCCTTGTTCATGCCCGTGGTGCTGGTGACGGATTTTCACCATACGATCGGTGAGTCGCTTGTCGGGCTGGGTGTCGGCTTTGCCGTTGCCGGGGTGACCCTGTGGCGCTGGCAGCCGGTTGGCTTTCTGCACGTCGGCGCGACCGTGGCATTGCTGGTACCGGTGGCGCTGTTGTTCGACCCGCGCGACGCCGTCGAAGACTTGCAGGGCGCGTTGCGCAGCCGCGTCATGCTCTGGACTGGAGCGACCGGCGAATACTGGCGCAGCATCGACCCGGATCCGGCAACGGGAAGGCGGGTCATCTCCGTCGGGTTTTGGAGTGAGAGAGATACGTCAGGGCAGGTCCCCCATCGGCGCCGGCATCACAGCACATGGCCGTCGTATGAAGTCCTCATTGAGCGCGCTGGACGGCACCCATGAAATCTGCCACGGAATTCGGCTCATTCTTCCCGCTCGACTCCGCCGTCCCCCTGGGCGGTGAGGCCTGGCTGCGCCCGGGCGACCTGCTGACCGGCACCGGCCGCGATGCGCTGCGCGCGATGGTGGCGCAAGGGCGCTCGCGCGGATGGCGGCGGCTCTATGCGCCCAGCTACTACTGCCATGCGGTGCTGGACGACATCGCCGGCGACATCGACGTGCGCATGTATCCGCATGCCCCGTTCGGCGGCCCGGCGCAGCTTGCGCTGGCCGACGACGAGGCCGCGATCGTTCCCGAATACTTTGGCCTGCAGGCCGAGGTGGAGGTGCAGGGCGGCAGCGTCCTGCTCGACCGCTCCCACGACCTGCTCGCCACCTGGTCCTACGCGCGGGCGCCGGACTATGTGTTTGCGTCGCTGCGCAAGACCCTGCCGGTGCCCGATGGGGGACTGGTGCGGCCGCCGCCCGGGCAGCCGTTTGCAGGTTCGCTTGCGCCCACGCCGACACATGTGCGCGCCGCCGCCAGCATGGCCGCGGCCATGGCGATGAAGGCGGCGTACCTGGCCGGCGCGCAGGTCGCCAAGGCGGCCTACCTGGCGCTGGCCGCCGAGGCCGAGGACAATCTGCGCAGCGATGCCGAGATCTCCGGGCCATCGGCGCTGACGCGCGTGCTGGCACCAGCCGTCGATCTTGGCTGGATGCGGCAGCGGCGGCAGGAGAACCTGGCGCTGCTGGCCCGCTGTTTCGCCGCCCCGCACGCCGCCCCGCACGCCGGCCTGCCCGCCGGCATGCAATGGCGGGAAACGCCGGCCTTTGGCATCCTGCTGTGCGCCGATGCGCCGCAGCGCGAGCGCGTCCGGCAACGGCTGATCGGCGCGGATGTCTATCCCGCGGTGCTCTGGCCCATGACCTGGCCCGGCGTCCCCGACGACAACCGCCGCCTGTCCGGGCGCATACTGGTCCTTCATGCCGATTACCGCTACGGCCCGCACGACATCGGGCGCCTCGGCGAGATCATCCTGCAGATCGCCGCCAGCATTGCAGCAAATCCCGATACTTCCGACGAGGACCGACGATGATGAAGATCAATCTGCTGGAGACCTCCAGCGCCGAGTGGCTCGACGTGCTGCAGCGTTGCCGGCACGACAGCCACCATATGCCGGGATGGCTGCGGGCGGCGCAACATGAAGGCAGTGGCAAGGCGTTCGCCGTCCATGTCATGGATGACGGCCATGAACTGTTCGTGCCGCTGCTGAACCGCGACATCAACGGCAAGGACTGGGATGCAAGCTCGCCCTACGGGTTTGCCGGCCCAGTCGTCAGCGACGACGCGCCGGACGGGTTCGTTGACACCGCCTTGTCCGAGGCCCTGGAACTGCTGCGCGGGCGCGGCTGTGTTTCATGCTTCATCCGGCTGAATCCGATTGTCAACGCGCCATGGCGCAGCGCCGTCGGCACGCTGATTGATCATGGCATGACGATCTCGATCGACCTCTCCAAGAGCGAGGCCGAGCATTGGCACGACACCTCGCACGGGCACAGGCTGGAGATCTCCAAGGCCATGCGCGCGGGGGTCACGGTGCGGCTGGACGAGACGCTGGAAACGCTGCCGCATTTCATCCGTCTCTACAACGCATCGATGGACCGGCTGCGTGCTTCCGACTACTACTTCTTCGACGACGCTTACCACTACACCCTGGCCCGCGAGCTCGGCGACCGGCTGCGGCTGTTCGTGGCGGAGGAGGATGGCGTCATCATCGGCGGCGCGACCGTCACTGTGTCTGACGGCACCGGCATTCTGCAGGGCCACTTGATGGGTATCGACGCACGCTACCGGCACCGTCAGCCCAGCAAGATCATGCTGCACGCCATCCGGCAGTGGGGACGGGAGCAGGGCTACCGCTATTACCACCTTGGTGGAGGCCTCGGCGGCTCGGCCGAGGATTCGCTGTTCCGCTTCAAGCGCGGGTTCTCGCCGGACACCCATGTATTCCGCACGCAGCGGGTGGTAGTGGATCCCGGCAAGTACCTGGCGCTGTGCGACGGCACGCCCTCGGTGCTTGAGGATCTGAGCGGATACTTCCCTGCCTATCGACGGTAGGCCCGGCAGGGCCCGGGCACGGATGACGAACGACAGCCGCCCTTTGAGGCGGCTGTCGTGTCTGGCAAGCAGCGCTCGGGGGATGGCGAATTAGAGCTTGCCCGGGCTCGAGAGCGACACCGGCTTCGCTTCGCTGGCCAGCTCGGGCTGGCCCAGCGCGTGGGACGCGACCCGGCGCAGCACGACCTGGCGCGGCACCCTGGCGTCGTCCGGCGTGTCCTGGATGGCCTGGCCGCTTTCGGCGGGCACGGCGGCAGGCACCGGCTTGCGGCTGGCGTCGTCGAGCGAGGTATACGGGGCGTATTCCGGCACGATCGCCTGCACCATCGTCTGGATCCTCAGTTCGTCGCGGGCGTCGCAGGCCGCGTAGAGCCGGGTCAGCATCTCCCACAGTTCCGCCTCCTCCAGGCGTGGCTCCTGGGAGCACATGATGCGTTCGTGGTCGCTCGGCGTGACATTGCCGCCGATCAGCAGCTCCTCGTAGAGTTTCTCGCCCGGGCGCAGGCCGACGAACTTGACCTCGATGTCCCCGTTCGGGTTCTTGGGGGTGCGCTCCACCAGCCCGGCCATCTCGATCATGGTCCTCGCCAGATCCACGATCCGCACCGGCTGCCCCATGTCCAGCACGAACACCTCGCCGCCGCGGGCCATCGCGCCCGCCTGGATCACCAGCTGCGAGGCTTCGGGGATCAGCATGAAGAAGCGGATGACATCGGGGTGGGTGATCGTGATCGGCCCGCCCGCTTCAATCTGGCTGCGAAACAGGGGAACCACGGAGCCGGAAGACCCCAGCACATTGCCGAAGCGGACCATCGCGAAGACCGTGCGGGTGCCGGGCCGTGCCGCCGCGGCCTGGAAGATCAGCTCCGCGATGCGCTTGCTCGCGCCCATCACGTTGGTGGGGCGGACGGCCTTGTCGGTCGAGATCAGCACACAGGTCTGCACGCCGAAGCGGTCAGCCATGTTGGCGATGGTGAGCGAGCCCAGTACGTTGTTGCGAATGCCCTCGGGCATGTTGCTCTCGACCAGGGGCACGTGCTTGTAGGCCGCGGCGTGATAGATGGTATCGACCTGCTGGCCCTGCATGGCGGCGGCCACGGCATTGGCGTCGCACACCGAGCCGATGCGCGCCAGCAACGGCACCCCGGGGAAGTTCCGGCGCAGGTCCTGCTCCACCATGTACAGCGCCCATTCGGAATGGTCGAACAGGATCAGCTTGCGCGGCTGCTGCGTGGCAACCTGGCGGCACAGCTCGCTGCCGATGGAGCCGCCCGCGCCGGTCACCATGACGACCTTGCGGTGCGTGCACTTGGCGAACAGCGCCTCGCGCGGCGGCACGGCTGGCCGGCCCAGCAGGTCCTCGACCTTGACCTCGCGGATCGACTGCATGGTGATCTTGCGGTCCACCAGCTCGAGCAGCGTGGGCAGGGTGCGCACGCTCACGGCGTATCGGTGCAGCTTGTCCAGGATGCGCTTGCGCCGGTCCGGCGACAGCGAAGGCACCGCCAGCACCACTTCGTCGATGCCCAGCCGCTGCAGCTGCTCCCGCATGCGCGAGGTATGGAACACAGGCAGGTCGGTGAAGGTGTGGTTGTCCAGCGAAAGGTCGTCGTCGAAGAAGCACACGGCCTCATGGTCGACGCTGGCGCGCATGGCGTTGGCGAGCTGGAAGCCGGCCTCGCCGGCGCCAAAGATGCCCACGCGCCGGGTCGGGCGCCCGCGGGCGCTGCGCCACAGCTCAGTGCGCCGCAGCATGGCGCGGATCAGGAAGCGCGAGATCACGATGTAGGCGAAGGCGATGAACCAGTAGATCAGCAGGCCGGCGCGCGGCAGCCGGCTGTCATTCATGAGAAAGGACACGGCGTAGGTCAGGCCGACCATGGCTGCCATGCTGATGCCGGCGGCCCACAGCACCTTGAGGTCGATGTAGCGCAGCACGGTCCGGTACAGGCCGCTGAACGAAAACACCGGGATCGTGCACGCCGCGATGAACAGCGGCGGCAGCAGGCCGTACTGGACGATCAGCTCCTGATTGCCGGAGCGCAGCAGCAGGGCCAGCGCGAAGCACAGCGGCAGGGCCAGCAGGTCGACCGTCATCATCAGCACGATCTTCTGGCGGCGCGAAAGGGATAGCAGGCGCAGGGAGCGCGGGGCTGTCATGCCCGGAACTCCTGCAACGCCACCGCCGCCATTGTCACTGCTACCCGCATGGCCCACAGGCTCTGGCTGGCGGGAACCGCTCGATGCATCCATATCGGTGTGTCCATTGCACGGCTCTTCTGCCCGGAAGGCGCCGGCGTCAGCCTGCGACTGGCTGTGATGCCATGGGTCGCCGTGGCTTCACGCATCACCGTGTGCCGGCGTGAATCCGCTTTCCTGCAAAGCTATCGTTTCTGCGTGGTGTGGCGCAATCAGGCTACGTGCGCTGCCGAACGTGGAATGCCGATGGACCCGGGCACGCAGAAACGGGTACGCATGCCATTGCCGCCAGCTGGTGTCGTCATCGATTGCGCCAGGGAAGGCTGGCGCAGAGGAAGCACGGGAAAAGGGCGTTATTGCAGCGGCGCAGGCGCTGCTAGCGGGTACGTGCGTTGCCGCACAGGCGCTGGCGAGGGAGCGCAGAAATGGGTACGCTCCCGGGCCTGCGTGGCTGTCAGTCGCGCGGCAGAGGCGCGCTGAGGCCGCTGCTCCCTGACCCCTGGCGCCCGGCTGGTCGCGGGCCGCGCAGCAGCTGCCACAGGCAAGTCGCCGTGTCATAGAAGGTGCCGGCGCCGCGCAGGCCCGCTGCACGCAGATGGTGCGCAAGGTCGTGCGGCAGGGCCAACAGCAGGAACATTGCCGTCTTCAGCGGGTGCTCCGGGCCATGGTCATAGCGCCGGCAGGCCACATACAGCCGTGAGGCGTCGCTGGCGGGGCACGGCCGGTCGGCCGGCACCGATGGCAGGCGCTGGTTGACTGCGCTCGGGACCATTTCGATGCGGTAGCCGAATTCCTGCACCGCGCGTCCGGCCAGTTCCAGGTCGTCGTAGCCGACGGCAAGGTGCTCGTCGAACGACAGGTTCTCGAACAGCTCGCGCGGGAACACCGCGCTGTGCAACAGCACCGAGCACAGGCGCTCGCCGCGGCGGTAGTCCAGTGTCGGGTAGCCCAGGAACGCCGGCTTGCGCGGAGCGCCGCGCCGCCCCTGGCAGACCTCGGTCCCGGTCAGGATGAGCGGCGTCGCGCAGCCGGCGGTGGCCCGCCGGAGATGGTCGTCGGCAACGGACTCGGTCATCTGCTGCAGGAAGGTTGCGCCCAGCAGGGTCTGGTCATCCAGGAACAGTACGTGCGAGCCGGTGGCCGCGCGCAGGGCGCGGTTGCGGTTGGCGGCCCTGGAGCGGCGCGGGCCTTCCAGGTAGGTGATGTCCGGATAGTCCCGGCGCATCATCTCGCGCGTGTCGTAGCCACTGCTGTCGTCGGTGACGATGAGCTGATGCGGCGGCATGGTGGAATCTGCGACCGATTGCAGCGTGTGCCGCAGCTGCTCGGGATGGTCGCACGTGGAGATGCACACCGAAACGGTGGGCAGGAAAGAGCTTGCCGGCATGGTGACCCCTCCAATGTTCGGCAGATGGCAGACGCCTGCGCCGGCCCGTCTGGTGCGGGCGCGGCGCAGGGTCCTGAATTACAGCACCGGGCTGGCGGCCTGGAACGCGGTGTCGCTGGTGCGGGACGCAACCACCGGGCGCGCGGCGCTGCCGCGCGTGAAGCGTTCATCGCCGCTGACCCACTCGAGCGTCGCGCCGCGTTGCAGGGCGGCATAGACGGCCTCGCCCTTGTTGCGTACCTTCAGGCGCTGGTACAGCGTGCAGGCGTGGCTCTTGACCGTGGCCACCGAGATATTGAGCATGCGGCTGACGGTCTTGATCGGGTAGCCGCGTGCCAGCAGCACCAGCACCTCGTACTGGCGCGGTGTGATCTTCAGCATTTCGGCTTCGTCGTAGCTGGGCTCTTCCTCGACCAGCGGCGCTGCGCCGGTGGCAGCCGGGGCCGATAGCGGCTGCCCCGGCCGCAGGCAGGTGAGGTCGCGCACCGCCACGGTGGTGCGTGCGGCACCGGGCGTGCCGGCGCATGCCACCAGCGACAGTTGCTCGCCTGTGAGCGCGTGCGCAGGGTTCAGCGGCAGCGGCGCGGCCGAGGCCAGCGACTGCACCGCCGGCATGGCCGAGCGCGACGCCGACGGCATGGAGCCGGTCTCGGCCGAGAACAGCAGCCCCTGCACGCCTGACACCGCCAGCCGGATGGCCGCCTCGATCACCGCCAGCGAAGCGGATTTCGGCAGGCAGCCGCATACGCCGCGCGCGCTGTCCGCGTTGGGCACATGCAATGGCAAGATGTCCGCCAGGATCAGGATGCGGTGCGGCGACAGGGCTTCGCGAGCCTGTTCGAGTTGCGGCCAGCCAGACCCCACATCGGCGGGCATGCCGAATACCAGCAGGTCGGCATTGTGGTGCCGGGCATCCAGCCTGCCGATGTCCGCGGGCGCAATGGCGGCAACCTGGGCGGACTCCTGGATGTTCTCGAGCATCTGCAACAGCCCGAGCCGGAGCAGTGGATGCTCCTCGATCAGCAACGCATTCATTGTCTTCACTCCCCGTTACTCGGGAGCGGACTGCGGGGCGCTTTGCGTATGGAGGGGCATTGCAGGACAACAGTCACCCGCGGCGACTGGCTGCTTGTCTGACCCCCATGCTTCCATGCTCCCGCAGTTCCGTTCTTCTGGATGGAACTTGTCGGCGGCTGGAAGGTTGACCCGAACCCGGACCCGAAAGATTCTCGCTCCTAAATCGGCTTAAATTCATCTTATGGGCTGGTTGAATGGAATGCAAGCAGGCCGGTCTGGGACGAGTAGGGGTGGGAATGAAAGGGCATACATAATCCTTTCAAAAATCACCCAAACGCGCCGGTCCAGGTTCCGCAAACGCCGCGCTGACGCGGGGTCCAGGAGGTTTCATGGATGTGACATCCGGATTTAATTTGGTTGCAGCCTTGAAACAGATAGCATTATCGACACCCCCCGTAAGTAGTGTTCTTAACCCCATCGTGGGGTATCGGTAATATATCTGCGGCGGATTGCTCCAATCATGAAACGCCGGTTTCATATGTTTTTTCGAAATAGGCCTGCCTGATTTTCAGGCAGGTCGGGCGCATGGCCTAATGCTTCTGGATGAGAGACGTCTCCCACCTCGGGATGAGCCCTGCGGCGCTGGCTGCACCGGCCTGCACCGGGTTTGCCACCGCCTGCCGGGAGGGCAGGGCGGCGGGCCCGGGGCCGGCCGGCAGGTCCGCCCGCGGAGGCGTCAGCGGGCCCAGTGGCCGGGGCGCATGACCCAGCCGTGCGGGCCGCGCACCCAGCGCTCGGGCACGTAGCGGTAGCCGGCACGCTGCGCCTGCCAGTAGCCGCCGCGCCAGTCGTAGCGCCCGCCGTTGGCGGTCCAGTGGCCCGGCACCCAGACCTGGCCGCGGCGCGCGGCGGGGTGCGGTTCATAGCGCGGCGGCGGGGGCGGATGGCCATAGCCGTGGGCGACCACCACCGGCTGGGCCTCGGCGGGGGCGGTCAGTCCGAAGACGCCGCCCGTGGCGAGGACGGCTGCGGCAAGCAGGAGCTGGCGTTTCATGTGGATTCTCCTTGGGGCGGTTGGAAACGGTTGGAAGCGGCTGGATCGATCAATAGCGGTCGTAGTGGTGGTGGTAGCGCGGCGGCGGGCCGCCGCGCGGTGGCACTACGATGCAGGCGGACAGCAGTGCGGCCGTGGTGGACAGCAGCACCACCAGCGAGAGGGCGCGTTTCATATGGACTCCTGGCGGGTTCGCGTTGGACATGGCTTGAATGTAGCGAGCCGGCCCCGCACCGCGTGCTTGCACTTGTAAGGCTGTCTCACATGGGCTTGTCCTTTGGCGCAGGCCTGCGCCGAGCGCGCGGCATCCTGGAAGCCCTTGCGTATCAAGGCGTTGCGCGCATGGCGGGAGGCCCACCGCATGGTGTGCGCGTGCCGGGTCGGAGGTAATGTGACGTTACACCGGAAATAATTCTCGCAAGGCAACGGGCCCCGGAGCGGGCGCCGCACCCTTTGTGGGCGGCCTGGCCAGGCACGCAGAAACGGGTACGCCGCGATGGTGCGCGATGCCTCGGCATGGCCCGGCGGGGGCGTACTGGTAGTGTGACGGCGCCATCGTGGTGCCGTCACGGGCATTCAGGCGCGCATTTCCGTGGGGCGGAAATGGCATGAAGCTTGCGCCATGGGCTATACCAGTCGGAAGTGGCCTCGTGTGCTTGAAGGAGGCGTCATGCCGGTCATGCTCATCGTGCTTGCCCTGCAATGGCTGCAGGGGTTGTCGCCGCCCGCCGCGGCGTTGTTCGCGCTGCCTCAGGAGATGGCGCCCGTGGATGCCGCGACCATCATCGAACCCGCGCTGACACGCTGACATGGGCTGACGCCGGGGTGGTATGACCACCTTGCCGCCATGGCAGTCCGAGTGGTTCCATCCAACCTACCACTGTCATGGAGTCAGCATGAACCGCAGCGACGTCACCGACCTCATCATCGAAGCCAAGGTCACCCGCGGCATTACCTGGGCGCAGGTGGCCGAGCGCGTCGGCCGCAGCAAGGAATGGACAACCGCGGCGTGCCTGGGCCAGATGGCATTCGACGCCGCCGGCGCGCGCGCGGTGATGGAGGTATTCGGGCTGCCGCCCGAGGCCGAGCCCTGGCTGCGCGAGGTGCCGTACAAGGGCTCGCTGCCGACGCAGGTGCCGGCCGATCCGCTGATCTACCGCTTCTACGAACTCATCAGCGTGTACGGCACCACGTTCAAGGCGCTGATCCATGAAGAGTTTGGCGACGGCATCATGAGCGCGATCGACTTCCGCATGGACCTGCAGCGCGAGCCCGATCCCAACGGGGACCGGGTGCGCATCGAGATGTCGGGCAAGTTCCTGCCCTACAAGACTTACTGAAGGGCGACTGCGCGCACGGGCGGCAGCGCAAAGGACACGCCATAGCGCGCCGGGTCCAGGCGCATGGTCAGCACGCCCACCAGCGCGGCGCAGGCCAGGTGGTACCACCAGCCGGCGGCGAAGTCGCCGGTGCGTTCGTGCAGCATGGCGGTGATCCAGGGCGCCAGCGACGCCAGCAGGAAGCCGCCGCCCTGCATCAGGGCGCTCAGCGCGCCGGCGCTGTCGGGGTCCGGCAGGTGATCCAGCGCCACCACCAGGTACAAGGCAAAGCAGCCACCCAGGCCGGCGCCGCCGATCACGGCCCACGCGTGCGGCGCGGCGTCGGGCCATAGCGCCAGTCCGCCGAAGCCCGCCACCTGCATGGCCAGCGCCAGCGCCATCCAGGCGCGGCGGTCCAGGCTGCGTGCGGCCAGCACCGGCAGCAGCAGTGCCGCGGCGGCTTGCGCCACCGCCATCAGCGCCACCAGCGACCCGCTCGCCGAAGCGCTCCAGCCGTGGTCCTGGTAGAACGGCGCAAGCCACGCCACCAGCGACGCATAGCCGCCGTTCATCACGCCAAAGCAAGCCATCAGCAGCCAGGTGCGCGGACGCCGCAACAGCGCGCGAGTTGCCCCCGCCGGGCGGCTTGCGGGCATCCCGGGGCCGCGCGCCGCGGCGCGCGGCAGCGCCACCCAGGCCAGCGCCAATGCTGCCAGCGCGGGCATGGCCCACAGCGCCAGCGCATCGCGCCAGCTGCCGGCCAGCGCCGTCACGTAGGGCGACAGCTGCGCGCCGAGCGCGCCGCCGCCCATCAGCGCGGCGGAGTACAGCCCCATCACCGGCGCCACGCGCCCCGGGAATTCCTGCTTGACCAGGCCCGGGCAGGCGGCCTGCACCACGGCCACGCCCAGCCCGCACAGCGCGGCCGAGGCGATCAGCCAGGTGCCGTCAGCCACGCCCAGCCGCAGCGCACAGCCGGCACCCAGCAAGGCTAGCGCGCCCAGCACCGCGGTGCGCGCACCCAGCCGCTCGCGGATGGCCGGCCCGAAGAAGGCGCCCACGCCCATCAGCAGCATCGGCAGCAAGGTCAGCCAGGCCATGCCCTGGTAGCTGAGGCCGGTGCCGGTGCGGATGGCCGGGGCCAGCGGCCCCACCGCGGTCAGGAACGGCCGCAGGTTCAGGCCGATGCCGGCGACCGCGGCCAGCACCAGCCAGCGCGGGGTGGTGCGGACCGCGCTGCCGGTGGCGCAGCGTGCGCTCTCATCCACGGGGCGAGCGCGGGCCGTAGAGCTGCGCCGCAGAGAGATCGACCGGCACCCGCGTGAGCGGCAGCGGCGGCGGGTTCAGCGACAGGCGCAGCGCCTGGTAGGCGGCCTCGCTCGACATGCCGTAGGGCGCGGCATCATGGTTGTCGAAGGCGTAGTAGACCGCCTGCACGCCGGCCATGGTCATCGCCGCCAGACACATCGGGCAGGGGTGGCCGCTGGCGTAGACCACGCTGCCGCGCAGGTCGGGGCGGCCCAGCTTGCGCGCGGCGGCGCGCACCGCCTCCATCTCGGCATGGGTGGTGGGGTCGTGGCTGTGGACGATGTCGTTGACGCCAGTGGCGACGGCCTCGCCGTCGAGCACCAGCACCGCGCCGAAGGGGCGCGCGCCGCGGTCACGGTTGGCCGCGGCAAGGCGAACCGCCTCGCGCATGAATTCCTGGTGAGTGGTCATGGTTGGCAAAAAAGTGAGTGCATGCTCGCGAGCAGGGCGGCATGGGTCTTTGAGGGGCGTTCCCGGTGGCCGCAGGGCGCGGGCCGGGGCAGCGTGGCAACTGTACGCCGGGGCTTGGTAATTGGGAAATTAAATGATGAAATCGCCGGCAGTGGAAAAACCAATGGATAACCGGCCATGCAGGACCCTCGCCTCGACCCCGTGCTGCTGCAGAGCTTTGTCGCCGTGGCGGAAAGCGGCAGCTTTACCCGCGCCGCGCAGCGCGTGCACCTGACCCAGTCAACCGTCAGCCAGCAGGTGCGCCGGCTGGAAGACCAGCTCGGCTGCGTGCTGCTGGACCGCGGCGGCCGCTATGTCACCACCACGCCCGAGGGCGAGCGCCTGCTGGGCTACGCGCGCCGCCTGCAGCAGCTGATGGCCGAGGCGGTGGGGCAGCTGCGCCAGAGCGCCGGCCAGGGCGAGATCCGCATCGGCGTGCCCGAGGACTTTGCCGCGCGGCCGCTGACGCCGGTGCTGGCCGGGTTTGCCGATGACTGGCCGGGCATGCGGCTGGAGGTGACCAGCGGCATGAGCCATGAGCTGTGGCAGCGCTACCAGGACCGGGAACTGGACCTGGTGCTGGTCAAGCAGCGGATCGGGCAGGCGCCGGGGTTGGCCAGCTGGCCCGAGCCCCTGTGCTGGATCGACAGCCGCAGCCGCCCGGCGGTGGCGCGCGACCCGGTGCCGCTGGTGGCGTTTCCGGTGGGCGGGCTGTACCGCGGCGAGATGACGCACGCGCTCGACGCCGGCGGACGGCGCTGGCGCGTGGCCTTTGTCAGTGCCAGCCTGGCCAGCATCCTGGCCGCGGTGGCCGACGGCCTGGGCGTGACGCTGCTGCCGCGGCGCCTGGCCACGGCCCAGCACCAGGTGCTGGAGGACGACGGCTGGCCCGCCGCGGTGCCCGACGTCGAGCTCAGCCTGCACGCGCAGCCGGACCTGCCGGCCGCGGCGCGCGACATGGCCGCACGGCTGGCCGCGCTATGCGAGACCGTGATGGGACCGGGCGAGCCGCCCGCGGATCAGCCGAAGAACTCGTTGTAGTAGCGGGTGCAGGTGCCGGCCGGGCGGAAGGTGTAGGGCAGCTCGGCCATCGCCGCGGCTTCCAGCGAGCCGAACGGGATGTCGGGCGCGGCCAGGGGGCCGGCTTCGGGGGCGGATTGGTGGTCGGGGCGCGCAAGCTGGGCGCGGGGGTTGGATGGCGAAGTCATGTCAGGCTCATTCTCAAGGGCCGGGCACTGCACCCGGCAACTGTGGATCGGCGTTGTCAACGCGTGCAGCCATCCTAATGCTGCAGCGCGGCGCAGTCAGCCACCCCAGCCTGAACACACTGTTGCGCAATCGGGCCCAATCGGGGCGACTTGCCCGGCGTTGCCCGCGCCGGGGTGCCGCCGGCGACTTGTGCCAACGCCTTGCGCGGCAGGGTCTATATTTGGCTGAGGGTTGCCTGCGCCGCTTGCCTTGCGGCCAGCGCGGCCCGAGTGCCGCCGACCTTTCGGAGCGTGCCATGTCGATGCCACCATGCTTTGCCGATCGCCGCGAGGCTGGCCTGTACCTGGGCCGCCGCCTGGCCGAGCTGGGTTTCGGCGCCGCACAACTGGGCCAGCCCGCGCTGGTGCTGGCGCTGCCGCGCGGCGGGGTGCCGGTCGCGTTCGAGGTGGTGCGCGCACTCGACGCGCAGCTGGACGTGCTGCTGGTGCGCAAGATCGGCGCTGCCGGCTATCCCGAGCTGGCGCTGGGCGCGGTGGTGGAGGGCGATGCCGGCGGCGGCGGGCCGCACACGGTGGTCAATGACGATCCCTGGGCGCGCCGCGCCGTGGAAAGCGGCAGCTTCGATGCCGAGCGCGGCCGCCAGCTCGACGAGATCGCGCGGCGCCAGCAGCGCTATCGCGGCGGTGCGCCGGTGCCGGCGCGCGCCGGGCGCACGGTGATTGTGGTCGATGACGGTGTGGCCACCGGCGCCACCATGCGTGCCGCGCTCGAAAGCGTGCGCATGGCCGGGGCGGCGCGTGTGGTGGCGGCCACGCCGGTGGGGTCAGGGGAGGGGCTGGCCAGCCTGTCGGCCGCGGCCGACGAGGTGATCTGCCTGAACACGCCACCCAGTTTCGGCGCGGTTGGTGCCTTCTACCTGGATTTCTCCCAGACCAGCGACGAAGAGGCGCTGGCCCTGCTGCGCGCGGCGGCGGCGCCGCCTGCGCGCTGAGGTTCGCTCAGCCCTGGTCCGCCTGGCCCTTGCCCAGGCGCGCCTTCAGGTGCGGCACCAGCCCGCCGGCGGCCAGGATCGCGCGCAGGAAGTCAGGGATGGGCTCGCACGCGACCAGGCTGCCGTCGTCCAGGCGCAGTTGTGCCGACGCGAGGTCCAGCACCGCGTGCGCGCCGTCGGCCAGGCGGCTGGTGTCGGCGCAGACCAGCACCGGCAGGCCCAGGTTGATGGCATTGCGATAGAACAGCCCGCCGAAGGACTGCGCCACCACGGCGCCCACGCCCAGTTCGCGCAGTGCCTGGGGCGCCTGCTCGCGCGAGGAGCCGATGCCGAAGTTGGCACCCGCCACCAGCACGTCGCCGGCGCGCACGCTACCGGGAAACTCCGGGCGCAGCGAGGCCAGGCAATGCCGGGCCAGCACCGGCAGTGGCGATTTCATCAGCACGGCGGGGGCCATGGCATCGGTGTCGATGCTGTCGCCGAAGCGCCAGAGGCGGCCAGCGGGGGCGGGGGCGGGGGCGATAGCAGAGGTCATGCAAGAAGTCTGTCCCGCCAGGCGGGCACGAAGTCAGGCCCGCAGCGTTACTCCAGCAGGGTGCGGGGATCGGTAATGCGGCCGGTGACGGCGCTGGCGGCCACGGTCATCGGCGAGCCCAGCCACACGGCGCTGCCGACGTCGCCCATGCGGCCGGAAAAATTGCGCGCCGTCGACGCAATCGCGCGGCTGCCCGCCGGGAAGCGCGCCGCGCCATAGCCGGCGCAGGCGCCGCAGGCGTTGGGCAGCAGCGTGGCGCCGGCGTCGGTCAGGATGCCAAGCGTGCCCTCCTGCTCGGCCAGCAGCTGGTCGCGGCGCGAGGCCGGCGCGACCAGCAGGGTCACGCCCGCGGCCACGCGGCGCCCGCGCAGCACGCGCGCGGCCATGCGCAGGTCTTCCAGCTTGGCGCCGGTGCAGGCACCCAGGTAGGCGATCTGCACGGGCTCGCCGGCGGCCTGGCCTACCGGCGCGCTATTGGCCGGGGAGTGAGGCGCCGCCACCTGCGGCACCAGTGCCGCGGCGTCGAAGCGGTGGGTGGCCAGCACCGGCGCGTCGGGGTCGGTGCGCCAGTGGGCCAGGTCGATCGCGGCCAGCGTCTGCGCCGGCACGCCGGCCTCGGCCAGCCAGCCGAGCGTGACCGCATCGGGCGCCACCAGGCCGGTCTGCGCGCCGAGCTCGGCGCTCATATTGGCCAGCGTCATGCGCTCCTGCATCGGCAGCGCGGCGACGGCGCTGCCGGTGTACTCCAGCGCCTCGTAGCGGCCGCCGCCCATGCCGAGCGTGGCGCACAGGAACAGCATCATGTCCTTGGCGCAGACGCCCGGTGCAAGCTGGCCGTCCCATTGCAGCCGGATGGTATGGGGCACGCGCAGCCAGATCTCGCCGGTGGCCAGCACGCCGGCCATCTCGGTCGCGCCCACGCCGAACATATAGGCGCCGAAGGCGCCGCCGGTGGGGCTGTGGCTGTCGCCGCCGACAATCAGGCGGCCCGGCAGCACATGGCCGCGCTCGGGCAGCACCACATGGCAGATGCCTTCGGCGTCGATGAAGTGGGCGCCGGACTGGCGCGTCCAGTCGCGCGTGAAGCGCAGGATCGACTCGGCCTGGGCATCGCCGCCCGGCACGAAATGATCGGTCACCACCACGTAGCGCGACGGGTCCCACACGCCGGTGCCAAGCTCTTCCAATAGCGGCGCCACGCGGCGCGGGCCGCTGGAGTCGTGCGACATGGCCAGGTCGACCCGGCAGATCACCACCGTGCCGATCTCTGCATGCGCCAGCCCGGCGGCGCGCGCCACCAGCTTCTGCGCCAGCGTGGCGGGGGTGTGGCTCATTCCGGCGAGGCTCCCGAATACTTGACCACGGCGGCCCAGCGCTTGACGTCCTGCTTCACGAATGCGGCGAAGGCTTCGGGCGTCGTGCCCATCGGCTGCGCGCCGTCGTTCTCCAGGCGCTTGCGCACCGCAGGTGTTTCTAGCCCCTTGCGCGCGGCCTGGTACAGCGCCTGGGTGACGTCGTGCGGCATGCCGGCCGGACCGAACAGGCCGAACCATGCGCTCGACTCGAACCCCTTCACGGTGGCGCCGATCGGCGCCGCGCCCGGGAACTGCGGCAGCGGCGCGGGGCTGGTCACCCCCAGCACCTTGAGCTTGCCCGCGCGCACGTGCGGCAGCACGTTGATGGTGCTGGCGAACATCAGGTCGCACTGGCCCGCCAGCACGTCGGTGAGCGCGGGCGAGGTGCCCTTGTACGGAATATTGACGATGTAGGTGCCGGTCATCATCTTGAACATGTCGCCGGCCATGTGCAGCGACGAGCCCACCGAGCCGATGGCAAAGTTCAGCTTGCCCGGTTCGGAACGCGCCAGGCGGATCAGCTCGGGCACATTGCTGGCCGCCAGCTTCGGCGTGGCCACCAGCACGCTCGGCACGGTGGCCACCAGCGTGATCGGGGTGAAGTCCTGCACCGGGTCGAACGGCAGCTTCTTGTACAGCGTGGCGTTGATGGTGTGGCTGGTGAAGCTCATCAGCAGCGTGCTGCCGTCCGGCGCGCTCTTGGCGACCAGGTCGGCGGCGATATTGCCGCCAGCGCCGGGGCGGTTCTCGACCACCACCGGTTGGCCCAGCTCCTGGGACATTTCCTGGGCGATGGTGCGCGCCAGCGTGTCGGTGGTGCCGCCGGCGGGCGCGCCCACCAGGATCCGGATCGGCTTGCCGCCGGCCACCTGGGGGTGCCCCTGGGCGGCTACGGACAGCGTCAGGGCCACCGCGCACGCGGCCAGGCTGGCCATGGCCAGGCGCTGCACCGCGGCGCGGCGGTGGATCGAAGGCAGACGGGTCGGGCTGGACGAGACCAGGCGGAACACTGGCATGGCGACGGCTCCTCGCTTGATGTGATCAGAGATGCGCAGTATCGCCCGGAACGTTCCGCGGTGCATCCCTGGCAGCGCCGCCTGCGGGAAGTCCGCGGCGGTCCGCGGGGTCAGTCGCGCAGGCCCGGGCGGGTTTCGCTTTCCACCCAGACGTTGGCGCTGTCCACGCCGGCCGGCGACAACTCCATCCGGTATTCATAGCGGTCCGGGCGGTACTGGCCGAGCAGCAGCTGCACCGGGCGCCCGGCCGCGTCCTTGACCACGCGGCGCACCGCCAGCAGCGCGCCGCCTACGGGCACGTCCAGCAGCGGCGCCACCACCACGTCGGCCAGGCGCGCGGACAGCACCTGGGTGGCACGGCCCAGCTTCACGCCGCCGGCCTCCAGCAGGCGCAGCACCGGCCGCTCTTCCAGGGACTGGCGCGTGATCGGCCGGCCCAGGTCGGCGGGCAGGTAGACCGTAATGTGCGACAGCGGCCGGTTGCGGTAGTGGCGCACGCGCACGATCTTCACCACCGGATCGCCCGGCTCGATCTGCAGCGATTCGGCCACGTCGGGCGTGGCATGGACTTCATCGATCGAGATCACCTTCACCGACGTCTTCTGGCCCATGTCGATGATGTTGTCGAGCAGGCTGGTGCCGCGTTCCTCGCCGGCCGCGGCCGCCGGACGTACCGGATGCGGATTGACGAAGGTGCCAAGCCCGCGGTGGCGGCGCACCAGTCCCTCCTGCACCAGGCGGTCGAACACGCGCCGCATGGTCACGCGCGAGGCGTGGAACTGCTTGGCTAGGTCGATCTCGCCCGGCAAGGGGCCCTGGCCGAAGCGGCCTTCCACGATCTGCTGGCGCAATACGACGTAAATCTGGTGATACAGGGGAACGACGGCTTCACTCATGGTTTCCCTTGCGGAGAGATGACAAGTCTGTAATGCCTCTAATGTACTTTAAATCAGACATAGAGCCTAGCATGGATAACCGCAGTGGCGCTTGCGGAACAACGTCGCCGGCGCAGTGTTGCAGCGACGCATCCCGTTTCCGCCAAGACCTCTTGGCTGATTGCGCCAGTGCGGGTGAAGTCGGTTCGGCGCCGCTGCATGCGTTGCAGGGCGGACCACGCCGGCCGGCGGACCGGGCTTGTGCCGGGCGGCGAGAACATGACATCAGGGCGGCGCTGCTGCAATGTGGGATGCCTGACACGGGCGGCGGTGACGGCACCCTCGGCGTCGTGTTTCAGTCCCGATACGTACGGTCGTGCCTCGGGCAAATCCTGACTGCCTGCATAAGACACTGAAAAATAAGGCGTTTTCCTACCACTCCGGACCCCCTCCAGGCGGGCTGGGAGTGGCCGTGTCACAGCGATGTGACATGTCGGCTGCCGTGCACAGCAGCGAGGGCGGTGGCGATCGCGCAAAGCAGCGGAAAGTTCCCGTCAGGGTGCCGGGCAGGCCTTGTAATACAAGGAGTTGGCGCCTCAGGTGGCGCAGCTGGCACCGATTATGCGCAGGGGGAGTCTGGTTTGGCAGGGTGCCGGACCTAACCTCCAGCCGTCGTTCGGCACGAGCGCCGGCCGGAGGCTGAGCCGCTGTACATCTTCCTGGGAGCTTCGTATGAATAAGACCTTACTGGCATCGGCGATTGCGCTGGCGTTTGGCGCTGGCCAAGCCTTGGCGAACCCGACCAACAACGCCGACGATAGCGGGACCACTAATACCCAAAACGCGACCGCGACTTCCACGCAGAGCGGCAGTGGCGCCGCAGCCAACGAAAACTCGACTGCTGTGCAGGCCAATGACAGCAGCACCAACACAAAAACCAGTACCCGGACCTCAACCCGGACCAGCACAAATACCAACTCCAAGAACCGCACAGATCAGGATATGCGCGGCTATGGCAATGCGGCCGCGGCCAATGGCAGCACGGCGACCGCCAACTTCTCCAACGCGTTCAACACCAGCAAGGCGCTGGCGATCAGCAAGCTGGAGGGCTATGTATCCGGTAACACCATCGCAGCGATGGGCAACCGTGCCGGCAACTGGGGTGACGCCAATGGCGGCCTCGGTGGCAAGGGCGGCAGGGGCATTGGTGGCGTAGGCAACGGCGGCAACGGCGGCAACGGCGGCAACGGCGGCAACGGCGGTAGCGGCGGCAGCGCCACCAACGGCAGCGCCACCAACGGCGCAGCCACCAACTATGGCGCACGCGCGGGTAGCGGCGGCGACGGCGGCAAGGCGGTTGGCTGGGCTGGCGATGGCGGCAACGCCAAGTCGTATGGCGGCGACGCGCTCAGCGCGGCGGCCACCCGGGGCGGCAGCGGCGGCGACGCTATTGGCGCGGGCGGACGCGCTCTGAGCGCTTCGCTTGGCGCCGGCGGTCGCGGCGGCAGTGCACTCGGTGCCAGCCTTGGCCTGGGCGCTGCGGGCGCGGCGGGTGGGTCCAGCGGCAACGGTGGCGCCGGTAACGACACGGTCGGCGCGGGCGGCGCAGCCGGTGCGACTGCCGCCGGTTCTGCTGGCGCGGGCACAGGGACTGGCGGTGCGGGCGGCGCCGGAACGTCGTCGGCTGGCGCAACCGGCGGTGCCGGCAGCGGTACCGGCGGTGCAGGTGGCGCAGGCGGCACAGGGACCTCGACGGCCGCGGGTGGTGCATCGACCAGCACGGGCGGCGCTGGCGGCTCGCAAGCGAGCGTTGGCGGTGCGGGCGGCGCAGGCGGTGCGGCCACGAACGGCAGCGCTTCGAGCTCGGCGACCAACGGTAGCGCCACGGCTGGCAATGGTGCGACGGGTGCTGTCGGTGCTACCGGTGGCGCTGGCGGCGTTGGCAACGGCGGCACTGGCAACGGTGCAGTCGGCGGCGCTGGCGGCGCAGGCGGAACTGTCGCGGTTTCTGCCGGCTCGTTCAGCCTGTCCAACGTGATGACCAGCGTCGGCCAGACCGCCGCGGGCATCATGGTCGCCAACCAGAATCTTGGCGCAGCTTCGCTGGTTCAACAGAGCGTCAACGTCCAGGCCAACCTGAGCGTCGGCCGCTAAGACGTGAGCCGGGCCGGCCGGCCAGCCATATCCAGCCTCTGGCGGATGGGCGGGCCGGTCGGTGCCGGTGCAAGTCTTCAAGCCGACGGGGGGCATCCCGGCGAGCGATTCGCGCTGGGATGCCTGCCTGGCACAACCTGTAAGTTCCGCAGCGGCTGGCTGGATGGGGCTGGGCGCGGCGGGCATGGAGGAGACGCATCATGCAACCGATCCACACTGCTGTCACGGCGCTGACGGCAGCATTTCTGGCCTGGCCGTTCATGCAGGCTCAGGCAGGACCGCTGGCGGGCGATGCCGCCGTGGCAGCGCCTGTCGCTGCGGTGGCCCCGGCGGCGAGCAATCCTTTTGGCACGGCCGCGGTAGCTGTCGCGAGCGACAAGCTTGATGGCGTGCGCGGTGGTGCGGAAGTGGTGGTCAACGACATGCGGCTGCATGGCACGGTGGCGGACAACGCCGCGGTCCATACGCTGTCCGGCACCAACATGATCACGGAGGGCGCCTTCGCGAATGCCGCGGGCATCCCGACGGCCATCCAGAACTCGGGCAACAACGTGTTGATCCAGAACGCCACCATCGTCAACGTCCAGTTCAAGTGATGAAGATGCTTCAAAGACTGCTGCGGGCGCTGCCCTTTGTCCTGGCCCTGGGTGGTACCACGCCGGCACTGGCTGACCGGATCAGCATCTACGGGCCTGTCGGCGAGTACTACAGCGTGCCGGTGACCAGCCTGCGCGAAGCACGCTTCAAGACAACGATCCGTCAGCAATACGATTTCAGCTGCGGCTCGGCCGCGGTGGCAACCCTGCTGACCTACCAGTACGGGCAACCGGTCAGCGAGGAACTGGTCTTTGCCAACATGTTCGTCAATGGCGACCAGGCCAAGATCCGGCAGGAGGGATTCTCCCTGCTGGATATGAAGCGCTATCTGGCGTCGCAGGGGTTCCTGGCCGACGGGTATGAACTGCCTCTGTCGAAGCTCGAGGAAACAAAGATACCCGCGATCGTGCTGATCGCCGAGAACGGCTACCACCATTTCGTGGTGGTGAAAGGGGTCCGCGGCGATCGCGTGCTGATCGGCGATCCGGCGCGCGGCACGCGCTCCATCTCGCGCGAACACTTCGAGAGCATCTGGGAAAGCCAGTTGCTGTTCGTGATCCATAACCGGACCGAGCAGGCCCGGTTCAACCTGGCGGCCGACTGGCGCGTAGCGCCATCGGGCCCTTACTGGATGGGAGTCAACCGGGACAGCCTGTTCTTCACCGTCATGCCAAAGCATGGCGCCAGCGATTTCTGAGGAACACATCATGTTCGAGACATCCGCCCCGAATACCACCGCTTGCCGCAGCAGGGGAGCCGGTACGGCGACTGCAGCGGTCCTGTTCGGCGCCGGCATGGCATGTGCCACCGCCGCGCAGGCGAGCGAGCAGCCGCTGCCGGACGCCCTTGACGCGGCCGCGGTTCCTGCACAGACTGTATTGGACACGCAAGAGAACAAGCAAGACCAAACACTGGCTGCCGCTACCCATGGCAGCATGGCCGGCTGGAAACCGGTCTCGGAAGACAAGCTGGATGAAATGCGCGGCGGCTTCGACGCCGGCGGACTGCAGGTTTCGTTCGGAATCGAACGCGCGGTGTACGTCAATGGCGCCCTGGTGGTGGCCACCAGCATTAACATACCGGACATTGCGCGCATCACCAGCGACCAGGCCGCGAAGCTGGCTTCTGCGCTCGGGCCGGCCATTGTGAGCAATACGTATGCTGACGTGAACAGCGCGATGGCGGGCAACCCGGCCACGGCGGGCGTTCAGCTAGGCAGCAATGGCAGCAGCAGCGCAGGTGCAGCGGGAACGGCCACGGCCGTGGCATCGAACGGAGCATCGGCAAGCAGCGCCGGTGCGGCCGGCCTGCCGTCAACCGCGGTGACGACACCAACCGGCCAGGTCGTTACCAACGGGCTGCTGGCGGTAATCCAGAACGGCGCCGGCAATTCCGCGGCGGTGGCCAATGGAACGTCGCCGATGACCGTAATCCAGAACACCTTGAACAACCAGAGTATCCGGAGCCTGATGACAATCGACACGAGTGTGAATACGCTCCAGGCATTCCGGTCACAGGTCGCCAACGCAACGCTGAACAACGCGCTGCTGCGAGCCGCCAGCATGAGGTAGGAGTAGCCGTAACCGTAGCTTTGATGCGCAGGAGGTAGCGCGCGCCTGCAAGATCCAGTCTGCCGTCCCGGGGGAGGAAGACGTCATGAAGAAGCGGTCGATGCAGGGCATCCGCAGCGCCGGGTGCTCGACGTTGCTGTTGCTTGGAGGCCTAGCGCACGCCCAGACCACACTCGACGCGGGGCCACCCGCCGCCGGGCTGGAGTCCTTGCAGAACCAGCTGGCCGAGCAGGCCAGCCAGCTCGACGCCATGAAGCGCGCGCTTGCCGAGCAGGAAGCGTTGATCCGTGAGCTGCGCAGCGTGATCGGGCCGGAGGTGCTGTCCCGCAAGCGCGGCGGCGCCGGGCCCGGCGTCACGCCGATGGATAACGCCACCAATGCCGCGGCTGCCGCGGCCGGCGCCAGCGCGACGCAGGGCGTGCCCAACGCGGTCACGTCGCCGCAGGCGACCCAGGGTGACCAGCCGCCGCAGATGGTGGTGCAGCCGGGGCAGCCGCAGCAGGGCGAGTCGACGTACCAGCAGGTGGTCGCGGACGAGCCCGTGGGCAAGCCGCCCGAGCGCGATACTCGCCCGCCCGAAATCGCGCCGATCACGGAACAGCCGGGCGTGCTGACGGCGCAGGGCAAGCTCGTGATCGAACCCGGCTTCCAGTACGGCTATTCGTCGAACAACCGCGTGGCGCTGGTCGGCTATTCGATCATCCCGGCCCTCCTCATCGGCCTGATCGATGTGCGTGAGGTCAAGACCTCGACCTACATCCCATCGGTTGCGTTCCGCTACGGCATCACCAAGCGGCTGGAGATCGAAGCCAAGGTACCCTATGTGCATAGCTCCGGTTCCACCGTCAGCCGCGAAGTGTTCACCGGTACCGCAGTCGATCGCGTGTTCAATGCCAGCGGCAGCGGCATTGGCGATGTCGAGGCGACGGTGCGCTACCAGCTCAACTATGGCAGCGAGAAGCTCCCCTACTTCATCGGCTGGCTGCGCTACAAGTCGAATACCGGCAAGGACCCGTTTGAAGTCGTCACCGACTGCGTGACGCGCTGCGTGGGCAATGCCACCGGCACCGGGTTGCCGCTGGGGCTGCCAACCGGCACCGGCTTCCAGGCGATCCAGCCCGGCGTCACCTGGCTGCTGCCGACTGACCCGGCCGTGTTCTTCGGCACCTTCAGCTATCTGCACAACTTCGCGCGCGACAACGTGAGCCGCACCGTGCTGAACGGCGAGAAGGAACCGCTGGGCAAGATCGCGCCGGGGGACATCTTCGAGTTCAGTTTCGGCATGGGCCTGGCGCTGAACGAGCGCGCCTCGTTCAGTATTGGCTATGACCAGAGCATCATCTGGCCGACCAAGCAGAACGGCCAGACCGTGCCGGGTTCGGTGCGCGTGACGCAGGGCACCCTGCTGGTGGGCTACTCGTACCGCTTCAGCAACCGCTACACGCTGAACCTTTCAGTGGGTGCGGGGCTGACGCGCGACACCCCCGACCTGCAGGTGAATGTGCGCCTGCCGATCACTTTCTGACGCGCTTTTCTGCGCATTTCCGCGCGACGTGACGCGTGCCCCGCATATGCGGGGCACGCGTGCGCATCACATCCGCGGCCAGGGTGCGCAGGTACGGAAACGCGCCTTGCGCTGGCCCCTTGAACGGCGTACAAAGAAATAACCCCGCGCCGCCAGCGGTACTTTCTCACCAGGTTCAAACTCACCGGTGGTGCGGCCTGAAAAAGGAGAGAGACATGCGCAAACGCATCTTCTGGTTGTTGCCCGACCTGGCGAGTGCCCGTCGCACCATGGACGACCTGCTACTTGCCCGCCTCGAGAACAGCCACATCCACTTCGTGGCGCGCGACGGCTCCGACATGACGGGCCTGCATGAAGCCAACCTGTTCCAGACCTCCGACATCGTGCATGCCGCCGAGATGGGCCTGATGGTGGGCGGCGGCGTGGGCGTCGTGGCCGGCGTGGTGGTGGCGATGTTCCCGATTGTCAGCGACACCCCGCAGTGGGGCCTCGTCGGCGTGCTGGCGGTGCTGGGCGCGGTATTTGGCGCATGGGCCTCGAGCATGATTGGCAGCTCGGCACCCAACAGCCGGCTGCGTGCATTCGAGAAGGACATCGAGGCCGGCAAGATCCTGCTGATGGTTGACGTTCCGCGCAGCCGTGTCGAGGAAATCGAAACCCTGCTCGCAAACGCGCATCCGGAAGCCAGCTTTGCGGGGTTGGACCCGGCTGTACCGGCTTTCCCCTGAGCCATCGGCTTATCGCCGCTGGTTGTTGTTCAGCGCTGTCGCATCTCTTTCCGCGCGCCCTTGCGGCGCGCTCTGACGCGCATCATTTCGCGCGCCCCGGCTCACACCGGAACTGCCTGCGCGGTTCCGGTGTGATGCTGCTGCAACACTCCGATCTTTCCCGGTTTGCTCCCATGAGACGCATGCGGTAACTTGCGTGACGGCACACGGCCGTGCATGCCGTGCCGCAATAAAACGATGAAGTCAGCCGGACAGGCGCAGGGGGTCGAGACAATGAAAGCGAAATGGATCGCGTGCGGCATGCTGGCCGCCACGCTGGGATGGGCCGCGCAGACGGCCCTGGCGGAAACGGGCGTGACCCGCAATACCATCCGCATCGGCCAGTCGGCCGGCATCACCGGTCCGGTGGCCGGTTCGGTCAAGGAGCAGATCGCCGGCGCGCAGGTGTACCTGCGCACCATCAACGCCAGCGGCGGCGTGGCCGGGCGGCGCATCGAGCTGGTGACCCACGATGACGGCTTCGATGCCAAGCGCACGCCCGACAATGTGCGCAAGCTGATCGACGAGGACAAGGTGTTCGCGCTCTTCATGGTGCGCGGCACGCCGCAGAACGAAAGCATCCTGCCCATCATCGCCGCGCAGAAGGTGCCGCTGGTGGCGCCGCTGACCGGCGCCATCACGCTGCACCGGCCGGTGAACCGCTACGTGTTCAACGTGCGCGCCAAGTACCAGGACGAGGTGGCGCGTGCGATCAACCACCTGGCCACATCGGGCATGAGCCGCATCGGCATCTTCTACGCCAACGACGGCTTTGGCCGGGACGTGCTGGAAGGTTACAGCGCCGCGCTGCAGGCGCGCGGCGTGCAGCCGGCGGCGACGGCAAGCTTTGCCCGGCCCATGGGCGATATCACCCAGAGCGTGGCCGCCATGAACAAGGCCAACCCGCAGGCGGTATTGGTGATCGGCTCGGGCTCCGAGGCGGCGCGCATCATCCGCGAGCTGCGCCGCGCCGGCAGCGAGGCACAGTTCGTCACGCTGTCCAACAATGCGGCCGATTCCTTTATCCGTGAACTGGGCCCCGATGCGCGCGGGCTGATCATCACGCAGGTGGTGCCGGGCACCAACTCCAGCCAGATGACTCTGGCCAGCGAATACCGCAGCCTGGCCAAGCAGCAGGGCGTGGAGCCGTCCAACGCCGGCATGGAGGGTTTCATGTCGGCCAAGGTGCTGGTCGAAGGGCTACGCCGCGCCGGCCCCGACCTGACGCGCGAGCGCCTGGTCACGGCGCTGGAAGGCATGCGCGACTACGACCTTGGCGGCATCCTGATCAGCTACAGCGCCGAGCGCCATACCGGCTCGTCGTTCGTGGAAATGTCGATCGTCTCGTCCACCGGCAAGCTGATCCGCTGAATCCCGCGGGCAGGGGGGCTGCGGTATAGTCTTCCGCATGGCTACTCCTACCCCCTCCCCCGATTCCCGTACCCCGTTCTCGCTGCACGGCCGCGTGGCGCTGGTGACCGGCGGCGCGCAGGGCCTGGGCCTGGCGATTGCCGCCGGGCTGGCCGATGCCGGTGCCCATGTGCTGGTGGTGGCGCGCAATGCGCAGCGCGTGCAAGCGGCCGTCGCCGCGCTGGCCGCGCGCGGTGGCAGCGCCGAGGCGCTGGTGCTCGATATCACCGATGAAGCCGCCGTGGCGGCCGCGTTCGACCGCATTGACGCCGCCCATGGCCGGCTCGACATCCTCGTCAACAACGCCGGCGCGCGCAACCGCAGCACCATGGCGCAGCTCGATGCCGGCGACCTGCGCGCCATGCTCGAGACTAACCTGGTGGCGCCCTACACGCTGTGCCGGCTCGCGGCGCAGCGCATGCGCCGCGGCGACTACGGGCGCATCGTCAATGTGAGCTCGATCGCGGGCCAGGTCGCGCGCGCCGGCGACGTGCTCTACCCTGCCACCAAGGGCGCCCTGGACGCGCTCACGCGCGCCATGGCGGCCGACCTGGGGCGGCACGGCGTCACCGTCAACGCGATCGCCCCAGGCTACTTCGCCACCGAGCCCAACCAGGTCATGGTCGAGGACGAGGGCGTGGCCGAGTGGCTGCGCCAGCGCACCTCGCTGGGCCGCTGGGGCCAGCCAGAGGAAGTGGCGGGCGCGGTGGTATTCCTGGCGTCGCCGGCCGCATCCTATGTCACCGGGCAGGTGCTGGCCGTCGACGGCGGCTATCTCGGGCACTTCTGAGGCGCCGCCGGCAGCAAAGCGTACCCAATTCTGCGTGCCGTTCTAGCCGGGATTTCAGCGCCGCGCGGGCGGCTTGCCGCCGCGGTAGAACGCCTGCAGGCAGTCGATCATCGCGGCTGCCGCGGCCGAGTCGCCGCGGTCCTTGAGCCGCACCAGGCAAATATCGCGCACCAGCGACGGCAGCTGCAGCGGCCGGATCGCCAGCCCCTCGCGCCGGAACTGAAACAGCGCCAGCGACGGCACCGCGCTCACGCCCAGCCCCGCCTGCACCAGCGCCGCCACAGTCGCCAGGTGCTCCACCTCCATCACGCTGGTCAGGCGCAACGGATGCAGCGCGGCGTCCAGGTGCTGGCGCACGCTGGTCGTGCGCGACAGCTGGATAAACGGCAGGCCCGCCAGCATCTGCGGCGTGATGCGGCGCTTGCGTGCCAGTGGGTGGTCCGCCGGGCACACCAGGTGGAAGGTGTCGCGCACCAGCGGCTCCACGCGCAGGTCTTCGTCCTGGGCCGGCGCCGGGGCCAGCGCAAAGTCGGCGCGGCCCTGGCGGACCAGTTCGATGCAGCCGTCGGCGAGCTGGTCGAACAGCTCCAGCGCGATGCCCGGATACAGCGCGCGGAATTGCGCCAGCAGCGGCGGCAAGTCGCCGGCGGCCAGCGATGGCAGCGCAGCGATCGACACGCGCCCCTTGCGCCGCTCGGCGTGCGCGCGCAAGTCCTCGAACGCGGTTTCGAAATCGGCCAGCAGCCGGCGCGCGGTCTGCTCGAAGCGCACGCCGTCGCTGCTCAGCTCCACGTGCCGCGTGGTGCGTTCGAACAGCCGGCTGCCGGCCTGTTCCTCCAGCGTCTGCACCAGCGCGCTGAAGGCCGACTGCGACAGGTGGCAGGCGCGCGCCGCGCGCGTGAAGTTGCGGTAGGTGGCCAGCGCCACGAAGGCGCGCAGGTGCTTGACCGAGAGGTTCATGGGGGCCTGGTGCATTTATCCAGCAAATCGATAGATTAATCCAAATAATCCATTTTTTGGCTGGACGTCCCCGCCCTAGAATGGGATCGAGTCCACCAACAACCTGCCCCCGACCATGACTGCCCCCTTGCTGATCGGCTCCGGCGCCGGCTTCTCCGGCGACCGCACCGATGCCGCGCTGCCGGTGGTGCGCACGCTGATTGCCTCCGGCCAGCCGGCCGCGCTGATCTTCGAGACCCTGGCCGAGCGCACGCTGGCGCTGGCGCAGCTGGCGCGGCGCAACGATCCCGCGCAGGGCTACGAGCCGCTGCTCGATGCGCTGCTGGTGCCGGTACTGGGCCTGTGCCTGCAGCACCGCATTCCCATCGTCGGCAATTTCGGCGCCGCCAATCCGCGCGCCGCGGCGCGGCGCGTGCTGCAGCTGGCGCAGGAACTGGGCCTGCCCGCGCCGCGCGTTGCGGTAGTGGAGGGCGATGACCTGTCCGACGACGCGGGGCGCGCGCGCTTGCACGGCATTCTTGGCGATGCCTTTGACGCCGATCGCTTCGTCTGCGCCAATGCCTATATCGGCGCGCAAGGCATCGCCGAGGCGATCGCTGCCGGTGCCCAGGTGGTGGTGTGCGGGCGCGTGGCCGATCCGGCGCTGGCCGTGGGGCCGGCGATGGCGCACTTCGGCTGGTCGTGGGATGACTGGGACCGCCTGGCCGCCGCCACCATGGCCGGCCACCTGCTGGAATGCGGGGCGCAGGTCACCGGCGGCTACTTTGCCGATCCCGGCATGAAGGACGTACCCGATGTGCATGCACTGGGCTTCCCGATCGCGCAGCTCGATGCCGACGGCGGCATCGAGATCTTCAAGGCCGCGAATACCGGCGGCTGCGTGGACCTGCGCACGGTCAAGGAACAGCTGCTGTATGAGGTCCACGATCCGGCCGCCTACCTGACGCCCGACGTGGTGGCCGACATCGGCGCCGTCACCGTGGCGCAGCTGGGTCCGGACCGGGTGGCGGTGCGCAATGTGCGCGGCCACCCCCGGCCGGCGCAGCTCAAGGCCAATGTGTTCAGCCACGGCGGCTGGCTGGCCGAGGGCGAGATCTCATACGCCGGCCCCAATGCCGCCGCCCGCGCGCGGCTGGCCGCCGACATCCTGCGCCGGCGCATGCAGCTGCTGGGCCACGACGCGCCCATCCGCTTCGACCTGATCGGCGTGCTCAGCGTGCTGGCTGACGATGGCGGCGCCATGTTCGCCCGGCGCCAGCCGCATGAGCAAGCGGCGCAGGACGTGCGCCTGCGCGCCGCGCTGGCGCATGACGACCTGGCGGTGGCGCAGGCCCTGCAGCGCGAGGTCAATGCGCTCTATACCTGCGGCCCGGCCGGCGGCGGCGGCGTGCGCACCGCGCAGCGCGCGCGCCTGAATGCGGTGTCGTGCCTGGTGCCGCGCGAGGCCGTGACGGCCGCGCATAGCTTTATCGCCTGAGGAGGTCCGACCATGACTGACACTGCTGCGCTCTACCAGTTCGCCCACGGCCGCACCGGCGACAAGGGCAACCGTTCCAACATCAGCGTGATCGCCTACGACGCGCGCGACTACGACCACCTGATCGCGCACGTGACCGAAGACGCCGTGCGCGCGCTGTTCCGCGAGCGCCGGCCCACGTCCGTCACGCGCTACCTGGTGCCATCGCTGCAGGCGATGAACTTCGTCCTCGACGGCGTGCTCGATGGCGGCGTCAACGACGCGCTCAACCTCGACACGCACGGCAAGGCGCTATCGTTCCGCCTGCTGCAGCTTGAGATCCCTGTGCCGCCGCGGCTCGCGCCCGGCACCGCGGATAGCCACTGATCCATCGCTTCACACCGACAACAACTTCTACAGGAGACCACGATGCACCCATTTCTCAAGCCACTGGCCGTTGCCGCGCTTGCGCTGGTCCTGCCCGCGGGGCAGGCCTGGGCCGAGTTCCCGGACAAGCCGATCCGCTTCGTGGTGCCGTTCGCGGCCGGCAGCGCCACCGACCAGCTGGCGCGCGCCATCGGCCAGGCCATCACCGTGGACAGCAAGGCCACCGTGGTGGTCGACAACAAGCCGGGCGCCAACGGCTTCATCGCCGCGTCGGACGTGGCCAAGGCCGCGCCGGACGGCTACACCGTGCTGATCAGCACCAACACCACGCATGCGGCCAACGAGCACCTGTTCAAGAAGCTGCCCTACGACCCGGTCAAGGACTACGCGCCGATCACCGCGCTGGGCCGCGGCGGCCAGATCATGGTGGTCAACCCGCAGGTGCCGGCCAAGACCGTGGGCGAGTTCATCGCGCTGGCAAAACAGCAGCCGGGCAAGCTCAGCTTCGGCAGCGGCAGCTCGTCGTCGCGCGTTGCCGGCGAGCTGTTCCAGCAGATGGCGCATGTGGAGTTGCTGCACGTGCCGTACAAGAGCAACCCGCTGGCCATCACCGACCTGCTCGGCAACCAGATCCAGATGATGATCACGGACACGGCCACCGGCCTGCCGCAGGTCAAGAGCGGCAAGCTGCGCGCGCTGGGGGTGTCGGGCAAGACGCGCTCGCCGCTGGCGCCGGACGTGCCCACCATCGACGAAGCCGGCGTCAAGGGCTACGAGATGAGCTACTGGTTCGCGGCCTATGCGCCCGCCGGCACGCCGCAGCCGGTGGTGGCGAAGCTCAATGCGATGATGGTCAAGGCCGCGCGCGGCGATACTGCGGCCGGCTTCTACAAGTCGACCGGCACGGAGGTGTTCACCAGCACGCCCGCGGAGCTGGCGAAGTTCCAGTTGCAGGAGTCCGGCAAGTGGGGGCGCATCATCAAGGCGGCGAATATCCAGCCGGAGTGAGCGCGGGGCAGCGCAAGCTCCCATGCATGGAAAACGGGGCCAAACGGCCCCGTTTTTTACGCAGAAGTAGGTACGCTTTGGTGCTTCCGGCCTTGATGGACAAGGGCCGGCTAAGATATGTCCTGGCCGCGCGCCTTGCGGCTCCGGTCTTCTCCTCGACAACACCAACCAGAACAGGAACAGGATATGAAGCAGCAGTCCGTGGTGTGCCATGCAACCTTACGTCCGGGCCGTCGCCCGGTGCTGCGCCAGGCCGTATTGCGTGCCGCCATCGCCGTCACCATGGGGGCCGCCTTGCTTCCCGCCATCGCCACTGCGCAGACCACCACGCCGCCGGCGCAGCAGAAGACCCAGGTGCCGGGCTACTACCGCATGATGGTCGGCCAGCTCGAGGTCACGGCGCTCTATGACGGCTACATCGACCTGGACCCGAAGATCCTCAAGTACACCAGCGCGCGCGAGGTGCAGAGCCTGCTGGCGCGGATGTTCGTCGAATCGACGCCGGGCATGCAGACCGCGGTCAACGCCTACCTGATCCATACCGGCAGCCACCTGGTGCTGGTCGATACGGGCGCGGCTGCCTGCTTCGGGCCCACCCTCGGGCGCATCGGCGAAAACCTGCGGGCGGCGGGCTACGCGCCGGAACAGATCGACACCGTGCTGCTGACCCACCTGCACGGCGACCACGCCTGCGGCCTGGCCACCGACGGCAAGGCGGCGTTCCCGAACGCAACCGTCTATGTCGACAAGGCCGATGCCGACTACTGGCTCAGCGAAGCCAATGCCGCCGCCGCGCCGAAGGAGGCGCAGGGCCTGTTCGCCATGGCGCGCGCCGCGGTCGCGCCGTACCAGGCGGCGCAGCGCTTCCGACCCTTCAACGGCGGCGCCGGTGTCGAGCCCGTTCCCGGTGTGCGTGCGGTGCCGGCCAATGGCCATACGCCGGGCCACAGTGGCTACCTGTTCACCTCGGGCAAGGATAGCCTGCTGTTGTGGGGCGACATCGTGCACAGCCATGCGGTGCAGTTCCGCCGCCCGCAGGTGGCGATCGAGTTTGACGTGGACAGCCACCAGGCCGTGATCACGCGCCAGCGCATCCTGGCCGATGCCGCCAAGGGCCGGCTGTGGGTGGGGGGCGCGCATATGCCCTTCCCGGGCCTTGGCCATGTGCGCCGCGATGTGGCCGGATATGCGTGGGTGCCGGCGGAATTCGGGCCGATCCGCAACGACCGCTAGCCGACCACGCCGGGCCGTCGCTTTTTCGCCTAGAGTCATCCCAGCGGTCCGTATGACGTACGGTACGGATGGTCGTGTCCACTGCGGAGGATTTGCGATGAACGCCAGGGCATCCCGCTTCGATCCTGCCCGCCGCCGCTGGCTTGGCGCCAGCGCCGCGGCCCTGGTGCTGGCCGCGCCCCTGCCGCGCGCCGTGCGCGCCCAGCCTGGCCCGGCGGCCGGCCGCGAGGCCGCCGCGCAGCGCATCGGCGTGATCGGCTCGGGCCGCATCGGCGGCACCGTGGGCGGGCTGTGGGTCAAGGCCGGACACCCGGTCCTGTTCTCGTCGCGGCACCCGGAGGCACTCAAGCCGCTGGTCGAAGAATTGGGTACGCTGGCGCGCGCCGGCACCGTGGCCGAGGCAATTGCGTTCTCTGACGTGCTGTTCCTGGCCACGCCCTACGGCGCGCTGCCGCAGCTCAGTCGCGACCATGCCGAGGCCTGGCGGGGCAAGATCGTGCTTGATGCCACCAACGCCTATGAGCACCGCGATGGCCCGATCACCGAGGAGGCCAGGCGTGACGGCATCGGCATCACCACCGCGCGCTACCTGCGCGGCGCGCGCGTAGTGCGGGCCTTCAACTTCATGGGGGCGGCGCAGTTTGCCAGCGAGCATCACCGGGCGGGCGGCCTGGTGGCGGTGCCCATCGCCGGCGACGACAAGGCCGCGCTCGACGTGGCCGCGCAGCTGGTGCGCGACGCGGGATTCGAACCGGTGGTGGTGGGGCCGCTGGCGAGCGCGGATCGCTTCGCACCGGGCGGGTCGCTGTTCCGGCAGGTGGGTACGGCCGAGGAGTTCCGGCGCAAGATGGGCGCACGCTGACGCTGCGCCCGGGGGTGCTGGCGGATCAGGGCCGGCGCCGCTCCATTGCCACCATCGACGGCGTGAAGCCGAGCTGGCCGAAGAATGCGGCTTCGGAGGAACGCGCCGCGCGCAGCATCCAGGTGATGTCGGGGTCGTTGCCCACGATGTGCCGCACCAGGGCGCGGCCGATGCCGCGCCGGCGGTGGCTGGGCGCGACGGCAACCATCGACAGGAAGCCGTCGCAGACGTCGTCGCACAGCGCGCGGGCAAAGCCGACGATCTCGCCATGCTCCACCGCCACGACCACGCGTTGGGAGTTGGCCACCAGCCGTGCGAATTTCTCCGGGCCGCCCACCCGGTGGGCCCAGCCGTTGGCGATCAGTAGTTGTCTGGCTGCCTCGATGTCGTCTGGCAACAGGTTACGGATTTCCATCGGCGGCTCTCCCAGTAAAGCGTGTACGGCCCCTCGCCGCCCCTTGCCACGAGGGGCGCCGCGAGTCGAGAACAGCACGGGAACCCGTGCTGCGCAATTGGCGGAGTGTAGCGAGCGGGCGCGGGCGCGTCAATTTGGCTTCTGGCGGGGTCGGGTGCTGCTCACGCCGGCGCGCCGGCGCGGTATCATGGCCTCCATGAACGCCCCCGTCTTTTCCTCCGCACATCCGGCCGACCAGCTTGCCGAGTTCACCGACGCGGATGCGGCGATCGCACGCATCCGCGACATCTACGAAGCTTCGGTCGGCGCCGTGCGCGCGCGCTTCGACGCCTTCGCCAGCGGCAAGCCGCTGCCCTCGGCCGCGCATGCGTGCTATCCGTACCTGGGCATCTCGGTCAACATCGAGACCATGGTCACCGACAGCCGGCCGTCATGGGGCACCGTGGCCTACCCGGGCGTGTATGGCACCACCGTGACCCGCCCCGACCTGCTGGCGGACTACTACCGCGACCAGATCGAGCGGCTGATGCGCTATCACCGCGTGCCGGTGGTGGTAGGGCTGAGCCGGCGCCCGATCCCGCTGCCGTTCGTGATCGAGGCTTCGACCACCGACATCAGCTACACCCAGGCGCGCGAGCTGGAGGCATCGTTCGTGCTGCCCGAGCTGAGCCGCATCGACGACGGCATCGCCAACGGCACCTATGAGCCGATTCCGGGCGAGGCCTGGCCGCTGTCGCTGTTCCCCGCCGAGCGCGTGGACCTGGCCCTGCAGCGGCTGTACCACTACACCGGCACGGCACCGCAGCATTTCCAGCGCTTCGTGCTGTTCACCAACTACCAGCGCTATGTCGACGAGTTTGTCGAGCTGGGCCGGGGCCTGATGGCCAGCAGCGACGGCGGCGGCTACACCCGCTTTGTCGAGCCCGGCGACGTGATGCAGGAACTGGGCGGCGCGGAACCCGACGACGCCTCGCGCCCGCGCGCGCTGCCGCAGATGCCGGCCTATCACCTGGTGCGCGAAGACAAGCTGGGGGTGACGCTGGTCAATATCGGCGTGGGCCCGTCCAACGCCAAGACCATGACCGACCACCTGGCCGTGCTGCGCCCGCATTGCTGGCTGATGGTGGGCCACTGCGGCGGCCTGCGCCGCTCGCAGCAGCTGGGCGACTACGTGCTGGCGCACGCCTATGTGCGCGACGACCACGTGCTCGACCACGACCTGCCGCCGTGGGTGCCGGTGCCGCCGATCGCCGAGATCCAGGTGGCCCTGCAGGAGGCCGTGGCGCGCGTGACCGGGCTGTCCGGCAACGAGATGAAGACCCGCATGCGTACCGGCACGGTGGTCTCGACAGATGACCGCAACTGGGAACTGAAGTCCAAGTCGCTGTATGCGCGCTTCAACCAGTCGCGCGCGATTGCCATCGATATGGAAAGCGCGGCGGTGGCGGCCAACGGCTTCCGGCTGCGCGTGCCCTATGGCACGTTGCTATGCGTGTCGGACAAGCCGCTGCATGGCGAGCTCAAGCTGCGCGGCATGGCCAACGCCTTCTATCGCCAGCGCGTCAGCCAGCATATGACCATCGGGCTGGAGGCGATCCGCATCCTGCGTGAGAACGGGGTGGAGCAGCTGCATTCGCGCAAGCTGCGCAGCTTTGATGAGCCGGCGTTCCGGTAGGTCCGCATCCTCGCTCATCCGGAAAAGCAAAAGGCCGGCGCCTGATTGGCGCCGGCCTTTTGCATGGCACTGCAGGATCAGAAGCGATACCCCACACCCATGCTGAACAGCCACGGATCCAGGTTCACCTTGGACACCTTGACATCGCCGGCCTTCACATCGCTCGACAGCCAGATCTTCTTGATGTCGGCGTTCAGGAACCAGTTCTTGGTCAGCTTGTAGTCCATGCCGATCTGCAGTGCGGGACCGACGCTCCAGCTATCGAGCTGCAGCGCGTTGTTGGCAATGTTCTCGCCCCAGATGCGGGTGAAGTTCAGGCCCGCGCCGATATACGGGCGGAAGGTGCCGTTGGGGATGAAGTGGTACTGCACCAGCAGCGTCGGCGGCAGATGCTTGAAGGTGCCGACCTTGTTGCCGTCCAGGTAGACGTTCTGCTTCTGCGGCACGGTCAGCACCAGTTCGGCGGCGATGTTCGGCGTGAAGAAGTAGGTGACGTCGAACTCGGGAATCCACTTGTTGTTGACCGTAATGCGGTCCGACGGGCCGACGCCGCCGACGGGGTCGGAGCTCTTGGCCATGTCGAGATAGGTGCCGCGCAGGCGCACCATCCAGTTGCCCTGGGCATCGTCCGCGGCGGCGGCAGGGGTGGCGAAGGCGCCCAGCATGGCGCAGGCGGCGATGGCGGAACAGGTGACCCGGGTGCGAAGAGAGAGTGTTTTCATGAGGTTCTGCTTGGTCTGGTATCAAATCCGGGCCCAGTTTGGCCGAGCAGGCCGGGCTGAGCTTTGACCCAAAACAAGTAGCGGGGAACGGGGCTAGCTGCGTCGCGCAGGCGCTACAGCGAGGGAGGGCGCCGCGGTGCCAGCTGCGCCGACGCTTCTAAACACATGCGGAATTATTCGTGGCGCGGTGCGATGCTGCCCCTTACGCTGTGCGAAAGATCCGAGCACGCCAGCAGCGTGTGCGGATCGGCACCGAGCATGTCGTGGGCGTCCGCAAGGGCGTCTTTCCGGGTGTGCCCCGTGGGGGCGGGGCACACCGGTTTTCTTGCGGCGGCCAGCGGTGTCAGGCCTCAGCGGCCTCTGCGGACTGCGGGGCTTGCGCCAGTCCAAAGCCGGCCTGCAGGTGCCGGTTCACGCCCGAGATCACCGCGCGCAGCGAGGCCGTGACCAGGTTGGCGTCGATGCCGGCGCCGAACCCTGTCGGCGAATCTCCCACGCGCACTTCCACATAGCAGGCAGCGCGCGCATCGGCGCCGGCGGTCATTGCATGCTCGTGGTAGTCCATCACGCATACCGGCAAGTCCAGCGCATTGACGAAGGCATCGATGGGCCCGTTGCCGGTGCCGCGCGCGCTGCACGGCTTGCCGTCGCGCACCATCTGCACTTCGATCTCCGTGGCGCCGCCGCTGTCAGACACCAGCTGGTGCGATACATAGCGCAGCGGTGTCTGCTGCGCGAGGTACTCGCGCTGGAACAAACCATAAAGATCATCGGCACTTGCCTCAAGCCCGGTGTCGTCGGTCATGGCCTGCACTGCGCGGCTGAATTCGATCTGCAGGCGGCGCGGCATGTAGATGTCATGCACCTGCTCCAGCAGGTAGGCCATGCCGCCCTTGCCGGACTGGCTGTTGACACGGATCACCGCGTCATAGCTGCGGCCGAGATCGGCCGGGTCGATCGGCAGGTAGGGCACTTCCCAGATGCCGTCCGGCTGCTGCTGCGCAAAGCCCTTGCGGATCGCATCCTGGTGCGAGCCCGAGAACGCGGTGAACACCAGGTCGCCCACATACGGGTGGCGCGGATGCACCGGCAGCTGGTTGCAGTGCTCCACGCACTGGCGCACCGCGTCGATATCGGAGAAGTCCAGCTCGGGCGCCACGCCCTGCGTATAAAGGTTGAGCGCCAGTGTCACCAGGTCGACATTGCCAGTGCGCTCGCCGTTGCCGAACAGGCAGCCTTCGACGCGGTCCGCGCCTGCCATCAGCGCCAGTTCCGCGGCCGCCACCGCGGTGCCGCGGTCGTTGTGCGGATGCACTGACAGCGCGATGTGTTCGCGCCGTGCCAGGCGGCGGTGCATCCATTCGATCTGGTCGGCGAACACGTTGGGCGTGCTGCATTCGACCGTGGTCGGCAGGTTCAGGATCATCGGCCGGTCCGGGCCGGCCTGCCAGGCGGCAGAGACGGAGTCGCTGACTTCCAGCGAGAAGTCGAGCTCGGCCAGGCTGAAAGTCTCGGGCGAATACTCATAGGTCCATGCCGTCCCGGGCATGGCATCGGTCAGCGATTTGATCAGGTGCGTGCCCGAGACCGCGACTTCCTTGATCTCTTCACGCGAGGCATTGAAGACAATGCGCCGCCAGGCCGGTGCGATCGGGTTGTACAGGTGCACCGTGGCCCGCGCTGCGCCGCGCACGGACTCGACGGTGCGGCGGATCAGGTCTTCGCGCGATTGCGTCAGCACCACGATGTTGACGTCGTCGGGGATGCGCTGCTCTTCGATCAGCATGCGCACGAAGTCGAAATCGGTCTGCGAGGCGGCGGGGAATGCCACTTCGATTTCCTTCAGGCCGATCTTCACCAGCTGCTCGAAGAAGCGCAGCTTGCGTGCCGGGTTCATCGGCTCGATCAGGGCCTGATTGCCGTCGCGCAGGTCGGTGCTCATCCAGCGCGGTGCGCGCGTGATGGTGCGGCCGGGCCAGGTGCGGTCAGGAATGTCGACGGTGGCGGCGGGCTGGTACTTGGTGGCGGGATTGCTGAGCATAGGGGGTCTCCTTCCTCGCTAGCCCGCTGAATCATTGAAATGGGAGGTGAAGGACATGCCATGCGGGATACAGCGCTAGGCGCAAAGCGCAGCAATAGCACAGCTATTGCGAGCATTTGCAACGACGCGATGTGCCCGCATGGCATGGCAGGCACCGGCCCATTTCAGTGATTCAGCGGGCCTGGGAAAGCAAAAAAAAGAAAAACGGGAAAAGGGTGGCGAAAGGCTGCCGAACTGCCACGGGGCACTAGGCCCGGCAACCGATCGATAGGCTTAGCAGTAGCGAGGAAGCGCGCAGGGCGCGGCCCGATGCCGGGGCAGCCAGCACGCGAGCGCGGGCAGCGATGCGGGACGCATCGGCAGCCTGGCTGAGTGTGCTGGTGTAACGGTTCATCGTGCCTGGAGGAGGGCCGGGGGCCGCTCGTGGTTGGTGCGCATCCGGCAGGCGCCGGATGGCCTGCAAAGGTTAGTCGACAAGGCCGGCCCCGGTCAAGCGTGGGAGCGCGCCGGGTGCGGGCGTGGCCCGATCGGGGGACTGCCATGCGCGGGTTGCGCCAAACGGCTGGGCCCGGCTTGCGGGCGAAACCCTGCCGGTCATATTTGCCTCGCCCGAATGGCGGTGCCGCTGCGCTGAAAGGATGAACCACGCGCATGTTCTGTGCGCCGCACCTCAGTCCTCTGGCCGGTATTGCGCTGGCACCTTTGTGCCTAGGCTGGTAGCGCGGGAAAAAACACACGACTGGGGGGAACATCATGAGACTGAGAACGTGGGCATCCTGGCTGGCAGGCGCTGCCATGACTTTGCTGCTGGCAGCGTGCGGCGGTGGCGGCGGCGGTTCGGGCACGCCCACCACGCCAAACGCAGGCGGCACCACGCCGCTGACCTATACGGTGAAGATGAGCGTGACCTCCGGCGAGGTCGGCGTCGGCCGCACGATCACCATCAGCGCGCTGGCGGTGGACAGCAACGGCATCGACGTGTCCGGCAACACCACCTTCAACTGGACCAGTACCGACAGCGGCATTGCCACCGTGGAGCCGAGTGCCACCACGCCGGGCAGCGCCGTGGTCAAGGGCATTGCCACCGGGACGACAACCGTCCAGGTGGTGGCGAGCGTCAAGGGCGCCGACAACACAACGGTGCAGCTGCCCGCGCAATCCGCCACCATCACCGTGGTGCCGGCCTCGGCGCTGAGCTACAGCCTGTCGATCCCGAACAGCAGCCTGTCGATGAGCGACGGGCAGACGCTGCCGGTCAAGGTATCGCTGGTCGACAGCAACGGCGCCGATGTGTCCGCCAGCGTCAACAGCTGGGCATGGTCCAGCAGCGGCACCGCGGTCCAGGTCACGGCCAGCCAGAACAGCGCCACGCTGAAGGCGAGCAACAGCTCACCCACTGCCGTGGCCACGGCCAGTGTCTCGGTGTCGGTGACCGCGCCGGACGGGCATGCCATTGCCGGTGTGATCGCGGTGACGGTGCAGAAGAACGGCGCCGCCGCCTATCGCGTGGTGACGACCAAGGGCGGCCGCGAGGTGAATGCGCTGCAGGTCTTCAGCAACCGTCCGGAAACCTTCACCTCGCGCGTGCTGCGCCACGATGGCCAGGACGTGACCGCGGACTTCGACGGCGCCTGGACCTACACGGCGACCTCGGCCACGCTGTCCGCATCGGAAGCGGCGGGTACGCATGACGCCACGGTCAGCACCAGCCTGGCCAACGACAAGGGCCCGGTCCAGAGCAGCCTGACGGTGACCGCAGTCAGCACCAAACTTGGCGAGCGCCGCAGCGCCACGCTGACGGTGACCGAGAATCCGGTCTGGGCGCTGGTTGGCGACAACCAGGACCCGATGACGCTGCTGCTGATGCCGCCGATGAGCATCCCGGTGACCGCGCGCATGAAGCACCTTGGCGACGATGCACAATACACCGCGTGCATCAACTGGGCGTGGACCAGCACCGGCCCGGTGGAGTTGTCGCCTGGCGTCGCGGATCATCAGAAGTACGTCACGGGCACAGCGCAGGGCGACTTCACTCTTACCGTGACCTGTAACGCCGTCGCCGACAATACGCCGCTGAAGCTGGTCTTCTACGGTACGGTCAAGTAAGCAGCAGGTTCCCGCGCCTGGCGAAACGCCCTCCATCCGGAGGGCGTTCTGCTTTGGGGCATACCAGTGGCCGTCGGAAGGGAAGCCGTCAAAGCGTACCCGTTTCTGCGTGACCGGCGCCAGGCGTGCCAGGCGCTGCCGGGGCCTGCCGGCAAAGGCCTCCGGACCAGGCCGGGCCTGCCTTTGCGGGACGTCCCCGAGCTGCGTGCCAGGCCAGCCAGCGCGCAAAGCGTACCCGTTTCTGCGTGCAGCGGCGCAAGCCTTTCCAGGCGGGTTTTATCGCCACCAGACCGTCAACAGGCGAGCGCAAAACGCTGCTTCCGCACCGGGCGGAAGCAGCGGGCGTACCCGTTTCTGCGTGGATCTGTCGAGGCGGAAAGCGCGCCGTTCAGCGCTTGCGCGCGAAGCGAATCACCTGTTCGGCAGGCTTGTCCTGCGCGCCGGAGGTGGTGTTGGCGGTGTTGGATCCGCAGGTATTGCAGCCGCCGTCGTCGCAGCCGCTGGCGCAGCCCGCGGCGGCCTGCGGGGCCAGCCAGCGCACCAGCCGGGCGCGCCAGCCGGCGGCGGCGCTGCCGCCCAGGCGCGCGGCCAGCGTCGCCTTGACGCGCTCGCGCGTGCGCGGCGCGTAGCGCGCGATCACCTGCACCGCGCACGCCAGCACGATCAGCGGGACCAGCAACGTTTCGATGGCGTGGTAGAGGGTCATGGCGGCGTGGTGCCTCAGCTGAGCATCAGCGCGACGCGGTAGGTCACGAAGGCCGCCAGGTAGGCCAGCCCGGTCAGGTAGGCCGCCGACAGCGCCATCACCTTCCACGAGTCGGTCTCGCGCCGGATCACTGCCAGCGTGGAGATGCACTGCGGTGCGAACACGTACCAGGCCAGCAGCGACAGCGCGGTGGCCAGCGACCATTGCGCGGAGATCATCGGCGCCAGCTGCGTGGCCACGGCCTCTTCGCTGCCCGACAGTGCATAGACGGTTGCCAGCGCGCCCACGGCGACCTCGCGCGCGGCCAGGCCCGGCACCAGCGCGATGCAGATCTGCCAGTTGAAGCCCACCGGTGCGAACACCTTCTGCAGCGCATGGCCGATCATGCCGGCAAAGCTGTAGTCGATGGCCGGCGCGGTCGCGCCCACGGGCGCGGACGGGAAGGTCGACAGGAACCACAGCAGCACCGTCAGCGCCAGGATCACCTTGCCCACCCGCGACAGGAAGATGCGGGCACGCTCCCACAGGCCGATGGCCACGTCGCGCGGATTGGGGATGCGGTACGACGGCAGCTCCATCAGCAGCGGATGGTCGGTGCGGTCGCGGCGGAAGAACTTGAGCGCGTAGGCCACCACCAGCGCGCTGACGATGCCCGCCACGTACAGCGCGAACAGCACCAGCCCCTGCAGGTTGAACAGGCCCATCACGGTGCGCTCGGGGATGAAGGCGCCGATCAGCAGCGCATACACCGGCAGCCGTGCCGAGCAGGTCATCAGCGGCGCCACCAGGATGGTGGTGAGCCGGTCGCGCGGGTCCTGGATGGTGCGCGTGGCCATGATGCCGGGGATGGCGCAGGCAAAACTGGACAGCAGCGGGATGAACGAGCGCCCCGACAGCCCCGCGCCCATCATCAGGCGGTCCAGCAGGAAGGCCGCGCGCGGCAGGTAGCCGGATTCCTCCAGCGTCAGGATGAACAGAAACAGGATCAGGATCTGCGGCAGGAACACCACCACGCTGCCCAGGCCCGCGACCAGGCCGTCGACCAGCAGGCTCTTGAGCATGCCGTCGGGCAGGTACGCGCCCAGCATCTCGCCGGCCCAGTGCACGCCGCCCTCGATGCCGTCCATCAGCGGCTGGGCCCACGAGAACACCGCCTGGAACATCAGGAACAACAGCACCGCCAGCAGCAGCAGGCCGATCACCGGATGCAGCACGATGCGGTCGAGGCGGTCATCCAGCGCGGCGGTGCGCGCCGGCATGCTCACCGCGGCCGCCAGCAGGCGGTTGACCTCGGCATGCACGTCAATGTCGTTGGCGGGCTCCGGCGTAGCCGGCGGGGCGGGCGGCAGGGTGTCGTCAAGCAGGCTGACCAGCGCCGCGGCACCGTCGTGCTTCACCGCCACGGTGCTGACCACCGGCACGCCGAGCGCGGCCGACAGCTTGTCGCGGTCGATCCGGATGCCGCGCCGCGCGGCGGCGTCGCTCATATTGAGCACCACCACCATGGGCAGGCCCAGGCGGCGCAGTTCCAGCACGAAGCGCAGGTGCAGGCGCAGGTTGGTCGCATCGACCACCGACACCAGCAGGTCCGGGCGCTGCTCGCCGGCGCGCATGCCCAGGCAGACATCGCGCGTGATGGCTTCATCGAGGCTGGCCGCGTGCAGGCTGTAGGCTCCCGGCAGGTCCAGGATGCGCACCTGGCGCCCGGCCGGCGACACGAAGTAGCCTTCCTTGCGCTCGACGGTCACGCCCGCATAGTTGGCCACCTTCTGGCGGCTGCCGGTCAGGCGGTTGAACAGTGCGGTCTTGCCGCAATTGGGATTGCCGACCAGCGCAATGCGCAGGGCAGAAGTGGAAGGGGCTGCAGACATAATCCGGGGGAAGGCTCAGGCAGTCCGTTTTGCGGACGGTTTGGCGGTCTGGTCGCCGCCCTGCGTGGCGGGGGCGATGCTGGTGACCGAGGCGCTGGCGACCTCTACGCCGATGCGCGCCGCTTCCGAGCGGCGCAGCGCAAAGCGGGTGAAGCCTACCTGCGCCACCAGCGGGTCCATGCCGAAGGGGCCGTAGGCGATGATCTGCACGGCTTCACCGGGGACGAAGCCCAGTTCGCGCAGGCGGCGCGCGACCGGGTCTCCCGGGGTGGCGTCGTCCACCGATTGCACAACGGCGGGCGTGCGCCGAGGAAGTTCAGACAACCGCATCATGCTTCCAGTCCGTGGCGCGGTCTGCCGCCAAGCGGCCAGCGCGACCACGCCGGGGTGTGTAAATGAAAATCGTTTTCATTGTATCGCAAGTAAGGCATGACGTTGCCCCCTCAAAGGGCGGGGCACGCCGGCCTGCTGCCGCGTCATTGCGCCGCAGGAGGCAAATGATAACCGCTCGGGGTGGGGGTGACCGGGGTGCGCGGGCGGGTAATGCTGCCCAGGTAACGCTTCTTTCGCCTACCGTCATCCCCGCGCGAGCAGGGCCGCGGGCGGCCCGACTGAAGTGTAGAAGGCTGCGCATGAATTCAGCCCGATGCAGCACAGTTCGGCTTTGCGAAGCCGAATGCAACCAGATTCAGGCAGCGCCGATCAATTACTACATTTGCGTTATTGGATGCCGTAAGCCGGCAGGGTTAAGCTCCAAGCACGCTGAACACCCCGTTCCACGCGTACTTCACAAGCCATCGGTCTATGGACCGGTGGCTTTTTCTTTGTGGCTGCCCTGCGCGGCGGCTGTCATCTCCCGCACCATGCCGACAAAGTGATCGCGCGCCGGATGGTCCGGCGCCGTCTTCCACGCGCAGTAGACCTCCGAGCGCACCGCCGCGTCCGCCAGCGGCCGGAATGCGGCCCCGGCCATGCCGGAGCGCGCCAGCGCAGCCGGCACCACCGCCACGCCCATCCCCTGCGACACCAGCGACACCACCGACAGCCAGTGCCGCACCTCATGCCGGATCTGCGGGTAGAAGCCCTGCGCCGCGCACATGTCGAAGATGCGGCTGTAGTAGTCCGGCGAGGCCTTGCGCGAGAACAGCACGAACGGCTCGCCCCGCAATGCCGCCAGCGGCAACTCCGGCAGCGCGGCCAGCGCATGGTCGGCCGGCAGGCAGCAGACAAAGGGCTCGCTGTGCACCAGCGTCGCCTGCAGCGTGTCCGGCACGCGGCCGGTGTGGATAAAGGCGGCGTCGAGCTCGTCGTGCAGCAGCGCGTCGATCTGCTCCTGTGAGTTGAGCTCGGTCAGCGCCACCTGAATGCCGGGATAGGCCGCCTGGAACCCGCGCAGCGTCTGCGGCAGCCCGCGATACAGCATCGAGCCGACAAAGCCCACCCGCAGCCGCCCGACTGCGCCCGCTTCGATCTCGCGTGCCAGCACCCGCGCCGCCTCGGCCTGCGCCAGCAGCGCCGTGGCCGATTCGCGGAAGGCCCGCCCGGCCGCGGTCAGCCGCACGCCGCGGCTGTCGCGGTCGAACAGCCGGGCCCCGACCGAGGCCTCCAGCTGCTGGATATTGAGCGACAGCGGCGGCTGGGAAATGGCAAGCCGGCGCGCGGCCCGGCCGAAGTGCAGTTCCTCGGCCAGCACGAGGAAGTAACGCAGGTGGCGGAATTCCATGGCGATACAGAAATTATATGGATCAAGCCAATTTTAGAATTAGACGCGAATCTTTGGGGTTCCAATAATGGAGGTCAAAGGGGCCGCAAGCCGGCACCAGCCAATTCCAGGAGACCAGCCATGCCGTCCAGCGCCGTGCGCGACACCACACTTCAAGCCCACTCCGCCGCACCGGCCGCTGCCCACCCGGTACCCGACCGCCAGGGCGGCAGCCTGTTTGCCGCCGACCCGGACCTGCGCGCGCTGCTGCCGCTCTACCTGCCATCCGACCTGTTCAACCACCTGCTGCCGCACCTGGAGCGCATGGGTGCGCTGGCCGGCGGCGTGCTCGACGAACTGGCCGGCGTGGCCGACCGCCATCCCCCCGAACTCACCTACCGCACTCGCGCGGGCGTCGATGCGCAGCGCATCGACAAGCATCCGGCCTATGTGGAGATGGAGCGCGTGGCCTTTGCCGAATTCGGCCTGGCGGCGGCGTCGCACCGGGGCGGCGTGCTGGGCTGGGACAAGCCCATGCCGCCAGCAGCTAAGTATGCACTCACATATCTGTTTGTGCAGGCCGAGTTCGGCCTGTGCTGCCCGCTGTCGATGACCGACTCGCTGACGCGCACGCTGCGCAAGTTCGGCGACCCGGCGCTGGTCGGGCGCTTTCTGCCCAACCTGACCACCCAGGTCTTTGACGATCTTTACCAGGGCGCGATGTTCATGACCGAGCAGGGCGCCGGCTCCGACGTCGCCGCCACCGCCACCCGCGCGGTGCGCGACGCTTCGGCCGAGGGCGGCTGGCGCCTGCTGGGCGACAAGTGGTTCTGCTCCAACCCCGATGCCGCGCTGGCGATGGTGCTGGCCCGCGTGGAGGATGAGGCCGGCAACGCCGTGCCGGGCCACAAGGGCGTGTCGCTGTTCCTGCTGCCGCGCAAGCTGGCCGATGGCAGCGACAACCACTACCGCATCATCCGCCTGAAGGACAAGCTGGGCACGCGCTCGATGGCCAGCGGCGAGATCCGGCTGGAAGGCGCGCATGCCTGGCTGGTCGGCGAACCCGGCCGCGGCTTCGTGCAGATGGCTGACATGATCAACAACTCGCGCCTGTCCAACGGCGTGCGCGCCGCCGGCCTGATGCGCCGCGCGCTGACCGAGGGCCTGTTCATCGCGCGTGAGCGCCAGGCCTTCGGCAAGCGCCTGCAGGACATGCCGCTGATGCGCCGCCAGCTGCTCAAGCTGACCCTGCCCACCGAGCAGGCGCGCACCATGGTGTTCCAGACCGCAGAAGCACTGCGCCGCGCCGATGCCGGCGAGGCCGACGCCTACCCGCTGATGCGCATCCTGACGCCGCTGATCAAGTTCCGCGCCTGCCGCGACGCGCGCAAGGTCACCGGCGACGCCATGGAGATCCGCGGCGGCTGCGGCTATATCGAGGAATGGAGCGATCCGCGCCTGGTGCGCGATGCCCATCTCGGTTCGATCTGGGAAGGCACCAGCAATATCGTCGCGCTTGACGTGCTGCGCGCAGTCCGCCGTGAAGGCGCGCTGCCGGTGCTGCAGGCACACCTGGCCGGCCTGCTGGCCGATACGCCGATGCATGCGGCGGCGCGTGCCGTGTTCGAAGGCGCCATCGCCGCAGCGGCGAAGCTGGCCGCGCAAGCCGCCGAGGCCGGCGCCGACGGCGAACTGCTGGCGCGCCAGGCGGCCTCGGCGCTGTACCACGTCACCAGCGCGGTGGCGATGGCCTGGGAGGCCGGTCGCATCGGCTCGGTGCGCCGCATGCGGCTGGCGCAGCTGGTGCTGCGCCATCGCGTGCTGCCGCAGGACCCGCTGGCCGCGCAGGCCGAGCCCGAGTGGCTGGCCGAGACCGTCGCGCCGGCTGACGGCACCGTGCATGCCGCTGGCGCGGTCGACCAGGTCAACGTGTTCTGACCGGATCCACGTCCGGCACCAATCCCCCGCAACACCATCCCGCCAGCAGCGGGAGACGTCCTATACCCAGGAGACAACGCCATGAAACTCTGGCACCGCGTAGCGGCCATCGCCGCCTGCTCGCTCTGTATCGCCCCCGCCTTCGCGCAGAAGGACTTTCCGTCCAAGCCGATCATGATGGTCGTCACCTACCCGCCGGGCGGCCCCACCGATGCCATGGCGCGCACGCTTGCCGCCGCGCTCAAGACCAGCCTGGGCCAGCCGGTGGTGGTGGAGAACCGCGCCGGCGCCGGCGGCAATATCGGCGCAGAGGTGGTGGCGCGCGCCGAGCCCGACGGCTACACGCTGATGTTCGGCACCTCCGCGCCGCTGGCGATCAACGTCAGCCTGTACCGCAAGATCAACTACGACCCGGTCAAGAGCTTCGCGCCGGTGATCCAGATCGGCCAGCTGCCCAACGTGCTGGTGGTCAACCCGTCCGTGCCGGCGAAGAACGTCACGGAGCTGATCGCCTATGGCAAGGCGCACCCGGGCAAGCTGACCTATGCCTCGTCCGGCAACGGCGCGTCCTCGCACCTGGCCGGGGTGCTGTTCAACAACGTCACCGGTACCGATTTCCAGCACATCCCGTACAAGGGCACCGGGCCCGCGCTGAACGACCTGCTGGGCGGGCAGGTCAGCATGACCTTCACCGACGTGCTCACCGCGATGCCCTTCATCAAGAGCGGCAAGGTGCGCGCGCTGGGCGTCACCACCAAGGCGCGCTCGCAGGCGCTGCCGGATGTGCCGACCGTGGCCGAGCAGGGCGTGCCAGGCTTCGATGTATCGGTGTTCTTCGGCGTGGTCGCACCCGCCGGCACGCCGCCCGAAGTGATCGGCAAGCTCAACCGTGCCTTTGCCGATGCGCTCAAGCAGCCCGAGGTGCGCAAGACCCTGCAGGCGCAGGGCCTGGAGTTCGCGCCGTCGACCACGCCCGAGCAGCTTGGCGGCTTCGTCAAGGCCGAGGTCGGCAAGTGGCGTGCCGTGGTGCAGAAGTCCGGCGCCCAGCTTGACTGAACCGCACAGGAAAACCAGCCATGACCCAAACCAGCCCCGGCGCGCTCGCCGGCATCCGCGTGGTCGACCTGTCGCGCATCCTGGGCGGCCCGTACTGCGGCCAGATCCTGGGCGACCACGGCGCCGACGTGCTCAAGATCGAACCGCCGCAAGGCGACGACACCCGCACCTGGGGGCCGCCGTTCAAGGACGGCGTGGCCTCTTACTATTTCGGCCTGAACCGCAACAAGCGCGTGATGCGACTGGACCTGACCGCCGACGCGGATCGTGAGGTCCTGCTTGCGCTGCTGGCCGAGGCCGACGTGCTGGTCGAGAACTTCAAGACCGGCACCATGGAGAAGTGGGGGCTGGGCTATGACACGCTGTCCGCGCGCTTCCCTCGGCTGGTCCATTGCCGCGTATCCGGCTTCGGCGCCGATGGCCCGCTGGGCGGCCTGCCCGGCTACGACGCCGCCATCCAGGCCATGTCCGGCATCATGAGCATCAACGGCGAGGCCGATGGCGATCCGCTGCGCGTGGGTTTGCCGGTGGTGGACATGGTGACCGGCCTGAACGCCGTGATCGGCGTGCTGCTGGCACTCCAGGAGCGCGCGCGCAGCGGGCGCGGCCAGTTCGTCGAGGCCGCGCTCTATGACTCCGGCCTGTCGCTGCTGCATCCGCATGCGGCCAACTGGTTCATGAGCGGCAAGACGCCGCAGCGCACCGGCAATGCGCATCCCAACATCTACCCGTACGACACGGTGGCGACCGCCACGGACCCGATCTTCCTGGCGGTGGGCAACGACCGGCAGTTCCGCATCCTGTGCGAGCACCTGCGGCTGCCTGCGCTGGCCGATGACGAGCGCTATGGCACGGCGGGCGCGCGCTCGGTGAACCGCGTGGCGCTGAAGGCGGAGCTGGAAGCCAGGCTGCGCGAGTTCGATGGCAAGGTGCTGGCCGACGAACTGGTGGCCGCGGGCGTGCCCTGCGCGCCGGTGCTGTCCGTGGCCGATGCCTTGCAGCATCCGCATACGCAGCACCGCGAGATGGTGGTGGAGATGGAGGGTGGCTACCAGGGGCTGGGTGCGCCGGTCAAGCTGAGCCGGACGCCGGCGACGTACAGGTATGCGCCGCTCACCGAAGGGGACGAGTTCCTGGATTAGACGCGACGTTGCCGCGCGGCAAACGAGAAAGGCGGCCATGTGGCCGCCTTTCTTCATGGATTCCGGCTAGCCCATCACCCCGGAATCATCCCCGGCAACAGGTAAGCCTGCACCACCGTCATGATGCCGATGATCACGGCAAACAGCAGGCTGTGCCTGACCGTGAAGCGGAACAGCTCCGACTCCTTGCCCACCAGCCCGGTCGCCGCGCAGGCCACGGCGATCGATTGCGGCGAGATCATCTTGGCCGTGACGCCGCCGGTGGTGTTGGCGGCGACCAGCAGCGTGTCCGACACGCCGATCTGATGCGCCGTGGTGTTCTGCAGCGCGCAGAAGAGCGCGTTGGACGAAGTGTCAGAACCAGTCAGGAACACCCCCAGCCAGCCCAGGAACGGCGAGAAGAACGGGAACGCCGCGCCGGTGCCGGCCAGCAGCAGCGCCAGTGTCGACGACATGCCGGAGTAGTTGGCGACAAAGGCGAATGCCAGCACCAGGCCGATCGACAGCACCGGGCGCGCCAGTTCCACCAGGGTCTCGGCAAAGGTGGCCAGCAGCGTGCGCGGCTTCATGCGCAGCGGCACCGCCGAGATCAGCGCGGTCAGCAGGATGGCGGTGCCGACGGCGGAGAGCAGGTCGAGCTTCAGCACCGCGTCATAGGCCTTGGGCGTGGCCACGATCGGCGCGGCCTTGATCACCATCTGGTCCAGCCCCGGGATCTTGAACTTCAGCACCGTGCCCGCGAGCGCGCCGTTGGCTGCAAACAGCGCCTTGAACGGCTGCAGGCTCCACACGGTGACGATGGCGGTCAGGATGCCGAACGGCGCCCACGCGCGCAGCGTCTGCGCCAGGGTGTAGGGCGACGCCTTGCGCCCGGACATCGCGCCGCCGAAGCCGCCGCCGAAGCCGGCCAGCGCGATGGTGCCGCCGCTGACATTGCCGCTGACATTGCCACCGGCGCGCTGCGACGCGCCGCGCGGCTGCCATACCTTCAGGAACGCGGCCAGCGACACCAGGCTGACCAGCGCCGAAGTGATGTCCGGCAGTTCGGGCCCGATATGGTTGGACGTGAAGTACTGCGTCACGGCAAAGCTGCCCCCGCACACCAGCGCCGCCGGCCACGTTTCGCGCACGCCCTTGGCGCCGTCCATCATGAACACCAGCCAGAACGGCACCAGCAGCGACAACAGCGGCAGCTGGCGGCCGGCCATCGCGCCGATGTGGAAGGGATCGATGCCCGTGACCTGACCCGCCACGATGATGGGGATCCCCATCGCGCCAAACGCCACCGGCGCGGTATTGGCGATCAGGCACAGGCCCGCCGCATACAGCGGGTTGAAGCCCAGTCCCACCAGCAGCGCCGCGGTGATCGCCACCGGCGCGCCGAAGCCCGCCGCGCCTTCCAGGAAGGCGCCGAAGGCAAAGCCGATCAGCAGCATCTGCAGGCGCTGGTCGTCGGTGATCGACAGCACCGAGGCGCGGATCACGTCGAACTGGCCGGTCTTGACCACGATCTTGTAGAGGAACACCGCGGTCACGATGATCCATGCAATCGGCCACAGTCCATAGGCAAAGCCGAAGCCGGCCGAGGCCAGCGCCTGCTGCGCGGGCATGCCGTAGGCGAAGATCGCCACGGCCAGCGCCAATAGCAGCGTCACGGCTGCGGCGACATGGCCCTTCATGCGCCAGACGGCCAGCGCAATGAAGAAGAACAGGATGGGAATGGCTGCCGCCAGCGACGACAGCCACAGGCTGCCCAGCGGCGTATAGAGTTGGGTCCAGGGTTGCACGGTTAGTCTCCTGCTTTGGTGGTGTTTCGGGAAATCTTTGTTTTGTTTGCAAGCACTGCGTGAAGGCCTACTCCGGCTGTCCCTTCTCCTTCAGCAAATCCGCCAGGCTCTTCGCCGCCGGCTTCAGCGGCGTGCGGTGCTGCGTCCAGCCCATCTGCTTCGACGGCGTCAGCGCGCGCAGCCGCGTGGCGGCCCAGCGGAACAGCCGGTACGTCGCCGGGTGCGAATACGCGCCGCTCCAGAAGCGCCACACCAGGTGCTCGCCGCGGCTGTACTTGGTGCCCTGGCCGCGCAGCGGGTTGGCGACCTGCTCTTCCGGATCGCGGTTGGCCTCGGTGCGCAGGCGCACCAGCAGTTGTGGGATCGGGATGCGTACCGGGCATACCTCGCCGCAGGCGCCGCACAGGCTCGACGCGGTGGCCAGGTCGGCGGTGGCGTCCAGCCCCAGCAGGTGCGGCGAGATGATCTTGCCGATGGGGCCGGGATAGGTCGTGCCGTAGGCGTGGCCGCCGATGCGCGTGTAGACCGGGCAGTGGTTCATGCACGCGCCGCAGCGGATGCATTGCAGCGTGGCGCGCAGCTGCGTGTCGGCATAGGCCTGGGTGCGGCCGTTGTCGAGCAGCACCAGGTGGACCTCGCGCGGGCCATCGCGCTCGCCCGCGCGGCGCGGCCCGGAGATCAGGTTGAAGTAGGTGGTGATGGCCTGCCCGGTGGCCGAGCGCGTCAGCAGCGTGGACAGCGGCACGATATGCTCCAGCCGGGCCACGACCTTCTCCATGCCCATGATGGCGATATGCACGTCGGGCACGGTGGTGGAAAGCCTGCCGTTGCCCTCGTTCTCCACCAGCCACAGCGTGCCGGTGTCGGCGGCGGCGAAGTTCACGCCGGACAAGCCGATATCCGCTTCGACAAAGGCCTGGCGCAGCGCACGGCGGCCGGTCTGGATCAGCGCGTCGACATCCTCGGTATAGGGCGTGTCGGGGATATGCGCCTGGAACAGCTGCGCGATATCGCCCTTGGTCTTGTGGATCGCCGGCATCACGATATGCGAGGGCTTTTCGCCGGCCAGCTGGACGATGTACTCGCCCATGTCCGACTCGATGCAGTCCACGCCGCGCTCGGCCAGGTAATGGTTCAGCTCGATCTCCTCGCTGGCCATCGACTTGCCCTTGATCACGCGCTGCGCCTGCTTCGATGCCGCGATGCGGTGGATGATCGCATTGGCTTCATCGGCGTTCTCGGCCCAGTGCACCTGCACGCCGGCAGCGGTGAGCTTTGCCTCCAGCTGCACCAGCAGGTCCGGCAGGTTGGCCAGCGCGTGCTGGCGCACGGCCTCGCCCAGGTCGCGCAGATGTTCCAGCTCGTCCGCGTCGGGGAACTGCGCCAGGCGCTTGCCCTGCAGGAAGTCCATCGCGCCGCGGAAGCTCTGGCGCAGCTTGGGATCGTCCAGGGCCTCGCGGGCGCGTGCCTTGAAGTCCTGCGGCGGAACAAAATTGAGTGTGTGCTGGCTCATTGCCCGGCCTCCGCAGTGTCGGTCTCGATGATGACCCACAGCCGGCGCGGACCATGCGCGCCGTAGGCCAGCGTCTGCTGGATGTCGGAGGTCTTGGACGGGCCGGAGATCAGCACCAGGTTGGTCGGCATGCCGTCGGACCAGCGTTCGGTGCGCGCGGCCATATGCAGGTCGGTGTGCAGCGTCGAGGCGCGCACCAGCGCGACATGCAGCGGCGGCACCAGCGACACCGTGCGTGGCGAGCCCGCATCGGGCGCGACCACCAGCGTGCCGGTGGCGGCAATGCCGGAGCGCGCCACGGTGAAGCCGGCATCGATGGTGTCGAACAGCTCCGCCTTCCAGGCTTCGATCGGGCGGTCGTAGCCGATGGCTTCGATATGGGCCGGCAGGGCGGCCGCCAGTGCCGCACCGGCCGTACTGGCGGGATCAAGCAGCAGGCGCTTCACGCCGGCATTGGCCAGCTCAGTGGCCAGCAATGCCGGCCAGGCCGCCTCGCTGGCGCACCAGACCTCGGCATGCAGGCCTTGCAGTGCCGCCTGCATCGCGCCGACCAGTTCGCCAACGGCTGGCGCGCCGTGGCGGCGTGCCTCGAAATGGCCGTCGATGCTGCGGTCGAGTTCCGCGGTGCCTGGGGAAGGTGCAGGCGCGGCAGCGCGCAGCCGGCCGAGCATGCGTTCGCGGGCGCCGGGCGTGCTCATGCGGCACCTCCGGTACGGCGCCACAGGAAGGTGGCCAGGTGCTCCACCTGCAGCGGGGCGTGGTCATGCGCCGCGGTATGGCCGATATTGAGCAGGCAGCCGCAGTCGGCCGAGACCAGCCGGTCGCAGCCGGTGGCGCAGGCCGAGGCCACCTTGTCGCGCACCATGGCGCCGGAGATATCGGGATGCTTGAGCGAGAAGGTGCCGCCGAAGCCGCAGCATTCTGACTCGCGTTCATGCTCCACGCGGGTCACGCCCGGCAGTGCGTCGACCAGGGCCACGCCGTGCTGGCGCGTACCCATTTCTCGACGGGCGCCGCACGACGTATGCAGCACGATGCGCTCCTGCGGCTGGCCCGCCGCTGCGGCATCGCCAAAGTCCACCTTCAGCACGTGCAGCAGGAACTCGCCTAGCTCATAGATGCGCCCGGCCAGTTCCAGTGCCTTGGGGCCGGCCACCGGATCGTCGGCAAAGAGCTGCGGCCAGTGGTGGCGCATCATGCCCGCGCACGAGCCCGACGGCACGATTACCGGCCACGGCTGGCTGAACAGGTCGAGCTGGGCGCGCGCCACCGCCCGGGCCGCGTCGGGCTTGCCGCTGCTGTAGGCGGGCTGGCCGCAGCAACTCTGGCCGCGCGGGAAGTGCACGGTGAGCCCTTCACGTTCAAGCAGCCGCACGGCGTCGAGGCCGGCCTGCGGCACGAACATGTCCACCAGGCAGGTGGCAAACAGGTAGGCCTGCGCGGGGGCAGGGCCGGTGGGGTACTGACGATCCTTCATGTCTCGCTCCGGACGTGCTGGGGTCGCACGTTTCGGCGCATAATTCCCGCTTCTGCGCGGCGGTACAAATTGGTTGGACCAATCTGCCCGGCGACCCGCGCAAGCTCAGGAGCGAGGACATACGGCATGACGGCAGCGGCAGCAAGGCACGGGCGCACCCGCGGACGCGTGGAGTCGGTCATGCGCCGGATCGAGACCGCGCTGCTCGACGGCACTTGGCCGCCCGGCACGCGGCTGCCGGCCGAGCGGGTGCTGGCCGGGCAATACGAGGTGGCGCGCAACACCGTGCGCGAGGCGATCCAGCGCCTGGCCGCGCGCGGCCTGCTGCAGAGCCGGCGCGGTGCCGGGGTTTACGCCACCGACCAGCTGCGCGCCGGCATTGCCTCGCCCTGGGGCCAGCTGGTGGCCGACCACCCCGCGCTGCGCGACGACATCCTGGAGTTCCGCCGCGTGCTGGAGGGCGCGACCGCGTATTTTGCGGCGCTGCGCGCGGATGCCGCTGACGTGAAGCGCATCCGCGCCCTGATGGCTGAACTGGAACGCGCGCGCGCCGCCGACGACAAGCAGGCGGAGGCCGACGCCGATGCGCAGCTGCATGACGCCATCGCCCAGGCCTCGCACAACACCATGTTCCTGCACCTGCATACCAGCGTGATCGGCATGCTGCGCGAGCACATCACCATCAACGGCACCGGCCTGCGCGAACAGGACGACGGCGCCTCAGACCTGCTGTTGCTGCAGCACCGCACGCTGTGCGATGCGATTTGCACGCGCCGCCCGGAAGAGGCGCGCACCGCCATGCAGACCCATATCGACTTCGTGCGCAGCCGGGTGGAGCAGGACGGCGCCTGAACCGGCATTGGTCCTACCACCGCTGCGGCATGCCGGCCGCGGCACTCAGATCAGCCCGGCGCCGGCCAGCTCCCGCTTCAGGTAGGCGTAGAAGATCGGTCCGGCGATCACGCCCGGGATGCCGAACAGCGTTTCCATCAGCAGCATCACCGTCAGCAGTTCCCACGCCGCGGCCTGGATGCGCGCACCGATGATGCGTGCGTTCAGGAAGTACTCCAGCTTGTGGATCACCACCAGGAACACCAGCGACGCCACCGCGATCGGCAGCGACACCGACAGCGAGGCCACCACGATGGCGGTGTTGGAAATCAGGTTGCCCAGCACCGGCAGCAGCCCGGCCACGAAGGTGATCACCAGCAGCGTCTTGGTCAGCGGCAGGTGCACGCCAAAGAGCGGCAGCACCAGCAGCAGGTAGATCGCCGTCAGCACGGTGTTGATGGTCGAGATTTGGATCTGCGCGAAGATGAACTGCGAGAACGCCTGCTGCAGCGTGCGTGCGCGCGCCACCAGCGCCGCGGCCAGCGGCCGGCGGTTGGGCCGCGCCACCGCGCGGTACAGCGCCACCATCGCGCCGATCACCAGCCCGATCAGGATATGCACCAGCGTGCGCAGCACCTCGGCACCCAGCTTCTGCGCCATCGCGGCATGCTCGCGCAGCGTCTCGATCAGCGTGTTGGCCAGCTCGTCCACGCCGTTGGGCAGCGCATCGCTGAGCCACGGCGGCATCTGCCCGCGCGAGCGGTCGATGATGTCGGCCACATGGTTGAGCAGCCCGTCCAGGGTATTGCCCTCGCCACTGACAAAGCGCACCAGCAGCCAGCCCGCCAGCGTCAGCGCCAGCAGGATCAGCGCCGACAGGATGGCCACGGCCAGGGCGTCGTGGCGCTGGTTCAGGCGCTTCAGGCGCGGCGCCAGCACGTCCACCAGCGAGTACAGCAGCAGCCCGGACAGCAATGCAGCCACCAGGTTGGCGTGGAGCACGGTCCAGAGCGCCAGGGCGGTCAGCAGGTAGGCGACGGTGCCGACGCTGTACCACGCGGCCGGCAGCAGGCGCGGGGTGGTGGTCGGGTCGGGGTCTTTCATCGGGGTCTCCGGCATGCAATTTGCTCAAATTTATTCTGAATTCTCGCCGATCCAGATGTTGTTCCTGGGTCAGGCTGTGTGCGCTGAGGCGATGTTGGCTTCGCGGCACACGCAAAGGCTGTCTATATTAGGGGGAATCGTGCCCGGCAAGGCGCCTGGCGCACCGCTGTCATCGTTTTCCCCAGAGCCCAGGAACGGAACGCATGGCCTACACCCACACCATCGGCACCCACCGCCACGTCTTTGCCGACCTGCGCACGCTGCTGGCCCGGGCCAGCCCGGCGCGTTCCGGTGACGCGCTGGCGGGCGTTGCCGCGGCCAGCGAGCAGGAGCGGATGGCCGCGCGGCTGGCGCTGGCAGAGGTGCCGCTCAAGCAGTTCCTGACCGAGGCGCTGGTGCCGTATGAGGAAGACGAGGTCACGCGCCTGATCCTGGACCGGCACGATGGCGCGGCCTTTGCCGCCATCGGTGCCACCACCGTGGGCGACCTGCGCAACTGGCTGCTGCTGCATGAGACCGACAGCGCCACGCTGGCGCGGGTGGCGCCGGGCATCACCCCGGAGATGGCCGCCGCGGTCAGCAAGCTGATGCGCAACCAGGACCTGGTGGCAGTGGCGCGCAAGTGCCAGGTGGTGACGCGATTTCGCAGCACGGTGGGGCTGCCGGGCCGGCTCTCGGTGCGGCTGCAGCCCAACCACCCGACCGACGATCCCAAGGGCATTGCCGCGTCGATCATCGACGGGCTGCTCTATGGCTGCGGCGATGCCACCATCGGCGTCAACCCGGCTTCGGACAACCTGGGCGCCATCGTGTCGCTGCTGCGCATGATCGATGAGCTGCGCAGCCGCTTCGACATCCCCACGCAATCCTGCGTGCTGACCCATGTCACCAACACGCTGCGCGCGATCGGGCAGGGCGCGCCGGTGGACCTGGTGTTCCAGTCGGTGGCCGGCAGCGAGCGCGCCAATGCGGCCTTTGGCATCAGCCTGTCGCTGCTGGCCGAGGCGCACGATGCCGCGCAGGCGCTCGCGCGCGGCACCGTTGGCGACAACCTGATGTACTTCGAGACCGGGCAGGGCAGCGCGCTGTCGGCCAATGCGCACCATGGCGTCGACCAGCAGACCATGGAGGCGCGCGCCTACGCGGTGGCGCGCGCGTTCTCGCCGCTGCTGGTCAATACGGTGGTGGGCTTTATCGGTCCCGAATACCTGTACGATGGCAAGCAGATCATCCGCGCCGGGCTGGAAGACCACTTCTGCGGCAAGCTGATGGGGGTGCCGATGGGCTGCGACGTCTGCTACACCAACCATGCCGAGGCCGACCAGGACGACATGGACACGCTGCTGACGCTGTTCGGCGTGGCCGGCATCAATTTCATCATGGGCGTGCCCGGTGCCGACGACATCATGCTGAACTACCAGAGCACCTCGTTCCACGATGCGCTGTACCTGCGCGAGGTGCTGGGGCTGCGCCCCGCGCCGGAGTTCGAGGCCTGGCTGCAGCGCATGGGCATTGCCGATGCCAGCGGCAGGCTGCTCGAGCCCGCCGCGCGCCAGCCGCTGCTGCAGATGGCCCACAGCCTGTAAGGTGCAGCCGATGACGGCCAGACGCCCGCCTCCCGCCGCTCCTGCCAACGCCGATGCCGAGGCCGACCCGTGGCAACGCCTGCGCCAGTTCACGCGCGCGCGCGTAGCGCTGGGCCGTACCGGCCACAGCCAGACCACCGATGCGGTGCTGGCCTTCGGGCTGGCCCATGCGCAGGCGCGCGATGCGGTGCACCTGCCGCTGGACGTGGGCGCGGTCACCGCGGCGCTGGATGCGGCGGGGGTACAGAACCTAGCCGTGCACAGCGCGGCGCCGGACCGCGCGCACTACCTGCGGCGCCCCGACCTGGGCCGGCGCCTGGACGATGCCAGCCGCGCGCGGCTGGCCGCGGCGCGGCCGGGCGCGGCGCCCGATGTGGTGTTCGTGGTTGCCGACGGCCTGTCCGCGCTGGCCACGCAGACGCACGCGCTGCCGTTGCTCGATGCCACCCGCGCGCGCTTGCCGCCGACATGGCGCATCGGCCCGGTGGTGGTGGCCGAGCAGTCGCGCGTGGCGCTGGGCGACGAGATCGGCGAGCTGCTTGGCGCGCGCCAGGTGGTGATGCTGATCGGCGAACGGCCGGGCCTGAGCTCGCCCGACAGCCTTGGCATCTACCTGACCCATGCGCCGCGCACGGGCCGCACCGATGCCGAGCGCAACTGCATCTCCAACGTGCGCCCCGAAGGCCTGCCGTATGCGCAGGCCGCCGACCGGCTCGCCTTCCTGCTGCGCGGCGCGGCGGCATTGGGCCGCTCGGGCGTGGACCTGAAGGACGACAGCGTGCCGGCGTTGCCTGAAGGCTGAAGCGTCTGCCTTACCCACCCGCCAGCATGCAAAACGGCCGCCGCGCGGGTTCGCAACCCGCGTGGTGGCCGTTCAGTGGCCAATAAAAAGCGCCGCTTACATCATGCGGCGCGAAAACTGCCCGTGCCCAGCGTCCGACATGAGCCGCGAGAACTGTTCGCCGCTCATGTGCACCAGTTCCTGGTGGTCGCCGCCTTCGAAATACACGTCGGGCTGCGCCATCAGGCTGTCGTCCACATAGGTCTGCATGCCGTAGGCCATCGCCACCGGCGGGATCGCGCCGAGGTCGCAATCCTTGAAGATCTCGCGGATCTCGTCCTCATGCGCCAGCACCAGGTTGCGCCCGGTCTGTTCGCAGATGGCGGCCATGTGCAGATGGTGGCTTGAAGGAATCACGGCGGCGACATAGCCGCGGTCATCCTCCAGCAACAGCGTCTTGGCCAGCCGGTCCCCGGGAACATGCGCGGCCTCGGCAGTGGCCATGCTGCTGAGGGTGTAGGGGTGGCGGATGATGTCGTACTGGGTGTTCTTGCTGCTCAGGCAGCTTGCAAGCGTGCTAGCCAGGGCCATGGTAGCTCCTCAGGTGCGGATGCGCCGACGGTTATCCTTGTGCTCCTACTATAGTCCGTGGCGCCGCTGCCGAAGGCGCCGCGCCAAGGGTCTGTTCCCCCATGGGAACAGACCCTAGCGGTGCAGGCGCGGCCAGACTGCCTGCAGCTCGGTCTTCAGGAAGTTCAGCAGGTAGCGCGTGGCCAGCGTCTGGTAGCGGTTGGGCATGGTCAGCATATAGAGCTTGCTGCCGAACACGCTGATACGGTAGTCGCACAGCAGCGGCACCAGTGCGCCGCTGTCCAGTTCGGCGCCGATCGCATAGATCGGGAGAATGCCGATCCCCAGGCCTGCCAGCACCGATTCCTTCAGGAAGGCAAAGTTTTCCGAGGTCAGCGTCGGTTCGAGCACCACCTGCTCGCGGGTTTCGTTCGCGTCACGGCCTTCATCGGCATCCAGCCGCGTGCCCGATGCCTTGAGTTTCTGGCCCACCGGCGACGCGCACACCATCGCATGTCCTTGCAGCCCGGTGAGTGTTTTCGGCGCAGGATGCGCGGCGAGATACCCCGGCGACGCGCACACGATCCAGTCGACTTCGCCAATCTCCGTGGCGACCACCGAATCGGGCGGGGTGGAGATAATGCGCAGCGCCACGTCCACGTCCTCGGACACCAGGTTGTGCACGCGGTTGTCGAACATGACGTCAAGCGTGATGTCGGGATAGCGCTGCTTGAACAGCACCAGCAGCGGCGACAGCAGCGTATGCCCCAGCCCTGTGGGCACCGAAAGCCGCACATGGCCCTGCAGGGTCTTGCCCATATTGCTGATGAGCGCATTGGCGGCCGCCACTTCGCCCAGGATGTTGCGGCCGTGCTCGTACAGGCCGGCGCCGACCGGGGTCGGCTCGACATGGCGCGTGGTCCGGCGCAGCAGCTGCACGCCCAGCTCTTCTTCGAGCGCCTTGAGCCGGTAGCTCACATTGGCGCGCGTCATCTTGAGCTTGCGCGCGGCCGCGCTCAGGTTGCCCGCATCGACGATGTCGACGAACAGGCGCAGGGCGTTCAGGTCCATGGGGTGATCAATGAAAGACGGGGGCGATTGCGGCCCCCGTATATTGCCATGCTCGTGGCGGCGTCCCGCGGCATTGCACCGCGGGGTGCCCATCAATGCTCGTGATGCAGGTATCTGGCCTGGCGCGGCAGGCGCAGGCTGACGAAGAAGGCAATCACCATCATCGCCGTCACGTACCAGTAGAACGCGGTCTCGTGGCCGAGCGTCTTCATGCCCAGCGCCACATATTCGGCGGAGCCGCCGAAGATTGCGTTGGCGATGGCATAGGCCAGGCCCACGCCCAGCGCGCGCACCTCGGGCGGGAACATCTCGGCCTTCACGATGCCGCTGATCGAGGTGTAGAAGCTGACGATGGCCAGCGCCACGGCAATCAGCACAAAGGCAAGCTCAGGGCTGCTGACCGTGCCGAGCGCCGTCAGGATCGGCACCGTGCAGAGCGCACCGAGCGCGCCGAACAGCAGCATGTTGGTGCGCCGGCCGATGCGGTCGGAGAGCGCGCCGAACACCGGCTGCATGCACATGTACAGGAACAGGCATCCCGTCATCACATAGCTGGCGGTCTTGATCGACATGCCGGCGGTGTTGACCAGGTACTTCTGCATATACGTGGTGAAGGTGTAGAAGATCAGCGAGCCGCCCGCGGTATAGCCTAGCACCGTGAAGAAGGCGGCCTTGTGGTGGCGGAACAGCGCGGCCACGCTGCCGGCTTCCTTGCTGCCGCGGGTGGCCGCCGACGAGGTCTCGTGCAGCGTGCGGCGCAGGAACAGCGCCACCACCGCGGTGACCGCGCCGACCACGAACGGGATGCGCCAGCCCCAGGCCTTCAGTTCGGCCTCGTCCAGCAGTTGCTGCAGGATCACCACCACCAGCACCGCCAGCAACTGGCCGCCGATCAGCGTCACATACTGGAACGACGAGAAGAAGCCGCGCCGGCCGCGCAGCGCCACCTCGCTCATATAGGTGGCGGTGGTGCCGTATTCGCCGCCGACCGACAGGCCCTGGATCAGGCGTGCGAGCAGCAGCAGCGCCGGCGCCCAGTTGCCGATGCTGGCATAGGTGGGCAGGCAGGCGATCAGCAGCGAGCCGGCGCACATCATGATCACCGAGATCAGCATCGAGTTCTTGCGGCCGTGGCGGTCGGCGATGGTGCCGAACAGCCAGCCGCCGATGGGCCGCATCAGGAAGCCGGCGGCAAACACGCCGGCGGTGTTCAGCAGCTGCGCGGTGGGATCGGACTTGGGGAAGAACGACGGCGCGAAGTAGATCGCGCAGAAGGCGTAGACGTAGAAGTCGAACCATTCGACCAGGTTGCCCGACGAGGCGGCGACGATGGCGTAGATGCGCTTGCGCACCTCTTCGCGGCTCGGAGCGGCCGTCTGGGCTGGGGTAGCGGTGAGATCGGTCATGTTGTTGTGTTGCAGTCAGGGCGGCGCAGGGCAGCCGCGGGTCAGGTCGCGCTGCGCAGTGCTGGCGGCAGATGCCGCAGACATGGCGGCCGCAGGCCACCGGAACGGTGGGCGGCAAGGGGGAACACGGGGAAGGCCGGGCGGGAGCCCGTCGGTCTGGGGCGTGAACTGGCGCGCACTGCGGCGCATTTGCCATCGAAGCGTAGCCCGATCCGCCGGGGCTGCCCACCCCTTGGATGTGCTGCGGTGCAGCATAGGCCGACCGGTCGACGCAGCCATCAGGGTTTGCGGGCGATTGTCCATGTGACTGGACACTGAATCCGGCTGCGGCCCGTCTGGCGCCCGGCCACAACAGGGTGTTGCGTGCGCTGCGGCTTGCACTGTGCGCGGGTCTGGGCAATGATGCGAGCCGGACCCTCAACTGGCCTACCGCGCCCCCCGTTTGCCATGCACCGCTCGTTGCGTCGATGGCTGTGCCTGCCTTTGCTCTTTGCCGCCGCCAGCGCCCCTGCCCAGGACCTGGTCGAATGCAAGCGGATCGAGCACGAACAACTGATCACAGCCTCGCAGGAAACGCTGCTGTTCCTGCGCTGCCGCGCGCGCCAGGTCGCGTATGAAGCGCCGCGCCTCAAGGGCGTTTCGCAGCGCGTAAAGGACGACCTGGTGTTCGCCTGCCTGGACCAGGCCGACGCCGTCGAGCACCAGCTGCGCGTGCGCCACGGCTACTCGCGCGACGCGCTGGCGCGCCAGCGCTGCGATCTGTCAGGGCCGACGCCGGGGGGCTGATTGCTGGCCCGGCGGGCAACTGCTCAGGCAAAGCCCCCGTTCACGCGCATCACCTGAGCATTGACCCACGCCCCATCCGGCCCGGCCAGGAATGACACCGCCGCGGCAATGTCCTCGGGCGTGCCCAGCCGCTCCAGCGGCGCCACTTTGGACAGCTGCGCCACCTGCGCTTCCGATTTGCCATCGAGGAACAGTTCGGTCGCGACCGGCCCCGGCGCTACCGCATTGACGGTGATGCCGCGCCCGCGCAGTTCGTTGGCCAGGACCCGCACCAGCCCTTCCACGCCTGCCTTGGCGGCGATATACGGACCGTATCCGGGGAAGGAGCGCGCGATCACGCTGGTCGACAGCGCAATGATGCGTCCGCCTTCGCCCAGCCGCGCGGCGGCCTCGCCCAGCACCAGGAAAGCGCCGCGCAGGTTGGTGGCGATGGTCTGCTCGAAGGCGTCCAGGCTGGCCGGCGCAACCGGCGCCATCTGCATGATGCCGGCGCTGTTGACGACCACGTCTAGCCGGCCGAACGCCTGCTGCGCGGCATCGAACAGCCGTGCCACGTCTGGCGCCTGCGCCACATCGCCCTGGATGGCGATGGCATTGACGCCGGACTCGCGCGCCGCCGCCACCGTCTCTTCGGCCCGGGCGGCGTTGCCGGCGTAGCCAATGGCCACGTCGAAGCCGTCGGCGGCCAGCCGCAGCGCGATAGCGCGGCCGATGCCGCGGGAGGCGCCGGTGACGAGCGCGGCGCGGCGGGAGATTGCTGGGGTGGAGGTCATGGCAGTTTCCTTGGGAGCAAAGGGAGGATGACCTCATGATGGATGTTGGCTGTATTTGGATAAATGTGCGGAAATCAATTTGATTAGCCAGAATTTCTCAATAATATCGGGCGTGCCGCATGCGCCGCACCGCATTGCACATCCCGGAAATCCCGCGCTGGCGTTGCAGGCTCCGCCTGCGCCGCCCCCAGGCATGCGTTAAGATTCTTCCTTTCCAGCCGTCTTTGGCGCTGCATCCTGCCGCTGTATCCCGCGTTTCGCCATGAGCAACCTGAACCAGCAATCCATCCTCTCCGTCCATCACTGGACCGACACCCTTTTCAGCTTCACCTGCACGCGCGACCCTGGTTTTCGCTTTGAAAATGGCCAGTTCGCCATGGTCGGGCTGGAAGTGAACGGCCGCCCGCTGCTGCGCGCCTACAGCATCGCCAGCGCCAACTATGAGGAAACGCTGGAATTCTTCAGCATCAAGGTGCCCGATGGCCCGCTGACCTCGCGCCTGCAGCACCTGCGCGAGGGCGACCAGATCTTCGTCGGCAAGAAGCCGACCGGCACGCTGCTGGTGGACAACCTGCAGCCCGGCAAGACGCTGTGGCTGCTGGCCACCGGCACCGGCCTGGCCCCGTTCCTGTCGATCATCCGCGATCCGGAGGTCTACGAACGCTACGACAAGGTCGTGCTGACGCACACCTGCCGCTTCGTGGAAGAACTGGCCTACCGCGAACTGATCCAGGAACACCTGCCACAGCACGAGCACCTGGGCGATCTGGTGCGCGAAAAGCTGGTGTACTTCCCGACCGTGACGCGCGAAGAATTCGACAACCGCGGCCGCATCACCGACCTGATCGCCTCCGGCGAGCTGTTCGAGCGCCTGGGCGTGGAGCCGTTCTCGCTGGAGAACGACCGCATCATGCTGTGCGGCAGCCCTGACATGCTCAAGGACGTCCGCGGCATCCTGGAAGGGCGCGGCTTTGCCGAAGGCAATATGAGCCATCCCGGCCATTTCGTGCTGGAGAAGGCCTTCGTCGGCTGAGGCCGGCCTGCCCCGGCGCGGATCGGTTCCGTGCCGGGGCACATCTCTGCTACACCCCCAGCTACACCTCCCGCGTCATCCCCTTCAGGTCGATCCACTCTGCAAACTGCGCCTCGGTGACATGCCCCGACGCAATCGCCGCCTCGCGCAGCGACAGGTTGCGCTTGACCGCCAGCTTGGCGATCTCCGCGGCCTTGTCGTAGCCGATATGCGGATTGAGCGCGGTCACCGGCATCAGCGAACGCTCCAGCAGTTCGGCGATGCGTTCGCGGTCGGCCTCGACGCCTTCGACCATATGCTCGGCAAAGCTCGACGCGGCACCGGCCAGCAGGCTCACAGACTGCAGCAGGCTGTAGATGATCACCGGCTTGTAGGCGTTCAGCTCCAGCGTGCCCAGCCCGTTGGCCAGCGTCACCGTGGTGTGGTTGCCGATCACGCGGCAGCACACCATCGCCAGCGCCTCGGCCTGGGTCGGGTTGACCTTGCCCGGCATGATCGATGAGCCCGGCTCGTTGGCCGGCAGCACCAGCTCGGCAAAGCCGGCGCGTGGCCCTGAGCCCAGCAGCATGAAGTCGCGCGCAATCTTCAGGAACGACGACGCCGTGGTGCTGAGCGCGCCGGACAGGTCGGCCAGCGCATCGTGCGAGGCTTGCAGCGCATAGCGGTTGGGCGCGGGCTCGAACGGCAGGCCCGTGTAGTCGGCCAGCGCCCGTGCGAAGGCCGCGGCGAAGCCGTGCGGGGCGTTCAGGCCGGTGCCTACCGCGGTGCCGCCCTGCGCCACCGGCATCGCGCGCAGCATGGCCTGCTGCAGGCGCGATTGCGCATCGGCCACTTGCGTCATGTAGCCCGAGAACTCCTGCCCCAGCGTCAGCGGCACGGCATCCTGCAGGTGGGTGCGGCCCACCTTGACGATATCGGCAAAGGCTTCCACCTTGCGCGCGAAGGTCTGCTGCAGCTGCTCCAGTGCCGGCAGCAGTTCCTGCTGGATCGCGCGCGTGGCGGCGATATGCATCGCGGTGGGGAAGCTGTCATTGGAAGACTGGCTGGCGTTGACGTGGTCGTTGGGGTGCACCGGCGTCTTGCTGCCGACCTTGCCGCCCAGCAACTGAATGGCGCGGTTCGCGATGACCTCGTTCAGGTTCATGTTGGTCTGCGTGCCGGACCCGGTCTGCCAGACCGACAGCGGGAACTCATCGGGCCAGCGGCCTTCGATGACTTCGGTCGCGGCCTGTTCGATCGCGTGCGCCAGTTCGGGCTTGAGCACGCCAAGCTCGCCGTTGGCGCGCGCCGCGCACAGCTTCAGGATGGCGAAGGCCTCGATCAGTGCCGGCGGCATCTTCTCGTTGCCGATGCGGAAGTTCTGGCGCGAGCGCTCGGTCTGCGCCCCCCACAGGTGATCGGCGGGCACGGGCACGTCGCCCAGGCTGTCTTTCTCGATGCGGGTGGCGGAGGTGGACGGGGCAGACATGGGCAGACTCCTATGCAAGGCAGCGGACGGTTGGGCCGGGTGGCCTGGTGCAGTCCATTAGAATACCGCTTCACCGCGGCCGGCGCCCAGGCGCCCGCCGCCTTGCCTTGCCCTTAGCGACATCCCTCGGCCGCATGCTCATCGCCCAGCTCAAGTCCTTCTTCATGGTGGCCCGCATTGGCAGCGTCACGCAGGCCGCCAAGCGCCTGGGCCTGTCGCAGCCCACCATCACCGTGCAGATCCGCGCGCTGGAAGAAGCCTACGGGGTCGAGCTGTTCCACCGCGGCGGGCGCCGCCTGGCGCTGTCAGACGCGGGGCTGGCATTGCTGCCGCGCGTCGAGGCGCTGGTGCAGCAGGAAACCGAGATCGATTTCTTCTTGCGCCATTCGGGCGACCTGCGCACCGGCAGCCTGCGCGTGGGCGCGACCGCGCCCTACTATGTGCTGGAGCTGATCCGCGGCTTCAGCGAGCGCTTTCCCGCCATCGATGTCAGCGTGGTGACCGGCAATTCGCAGGACGTGCTGGAAGCACTGCAGGAATACCGTGTCGATATCGCCACCTCGTCGCAGCGGGTGGACGATGCGCGCCTGTCGCGCGTGCTGCTGGGCGTGGATCCGCTGATGCTGGTGGTGCACCGCACCCATGCGCTGGCCGGGCACACCGAAGTGGCCGTCAGTGCGCTGGCGGGCTGCCGCCTGCTGATGCGCGAGCTCGGGTCGACCACGCGCATCGCCACCGAAGACATGCTGGCGCAGGCGCGCGTGAGCCCCGCCGCGCAGATGGAGATCGGCAGCCGGGAGTCGATCCGCGAGGCGGTGATACGCAACCTGGGCGTATCGGTGATTGCCCGGCACGAGGTGCCGAGCCATCCGGACCTGCGCGTGCTGGGCTTCACCGATGCCTCGCCCTGCCTGCACGAGTATCTCTACTGCCTGCGCGAGCGGCGCGGCGCCAGGCTGATCGATGCCTTCGTCGCGCTGGCCGAACCGCCGCAGGGGCAGCAGGAATCGGGCTGGGACCGCTAAGCCGTCATCTTCAGGCACTGCTCCATGCAGGCTGCGCAGGCGCGGGCGCAATCCTGGCAGTGCTCGTTGTCATGGTGCTCGCATTCCTCCTTGCACCACTTGCAGACTTCGGCGCAGTCTTCACACACCAGCGGCGCGAACTCGCTGTTGCGCAGCATGTAGGACGCGGCCAGCTGGGCGATGCCGGCGCAATCCATGTCCAGCGCGATGCAGCGCGCCATCTTGCGCACGTCCTGTTCTTCCAGGCAGGCCGCGGCGCACTTGAGTGCGGCAGCGGCTGCGGCATTGCAGGCGGCAATGCAGTCGGCGTAGCGGGCGGCGTTTTCCTGCACGGTGGGTCGGATCATGGAACGTCCTCCTTCGGGGGTAGGTGGATGGGACCAGCATGCCCACGGTGCCGGAAGCGGCGCATCGGCACGCGCACGGGGCATCGTTATCCACAATAGCAGGCGCTGGCGGTTCCTGTCGGCCCGGTATTTGCTGCGCCGCGCTGGTTACAATGCCATCTGAGCGCAGCAGATCGGCGACCGCGCGCACGCAACGCGGCCGTCACCTGCGACAATGGCCGGGCACCACCAGCCCGCATTGCGCATCTAACAGGCACGGTTCCGCCGCACTGGCGGGGCCGATGCAAACACACACCGGCAGCACGGGGAAGGAAGGCACATCATGGGCGAGGCAAAACGGCGGGGTACCCCCGAGGAGCGTGCGGCACAGGCACGCGCAAAGATCGAGGCCTTGCGCCCCGCCCAGCTGGTCTGCGGGCACTGCAAGACCGCGTTCGCGCAATTCGATGCACTCGACGTGCCGGGCCTGCCCGGCATCGATGCCGTGTTCGGCGGCGAATGCCCCGGCTGCGGCAACGACGTGGTGGTGTTCAAGGGCGCGCCCGATGCGGTGGCCCAGGCCATGATCGCGTGGGAGAAGATGCTGGGCGCCGATGCGCAGCTGGGCTACCAGTCCAGCGATGGCCGCCACGTGCCGTTCGAGCCCGAGGGGGCCGGCGGCGCGGCGTCGGACAAGCCCGGTGGCACCATCCACTGAGCCCTCGGCCGGGGCTGCCTACTGCGCGCTGAGCTCGCCCGCCAGTTCCGGCGGGCCGATCTCATAGCGCCCGCGGCCCGCGCCCTTGACGCGGTATAGCAGCACGTCCGCCAGCCGCATCAGTTCGCGGTCCTGCGCCGGGCCGCCGTTGTAGAGCGCCACGCCGATGCTGACATCCACGTCGGCGGACACGCCCTCGAAGTCGAAGGGCTCGTCCATTGCCTGCAGGATGGCTTGCGCCACGCGGCGTGCCGCGGCGGGCTGGGTCATGTCTTCGAGCACCACCGCGAACTCGTCGCCACCCAGCCGCGCGACGGTGTCGCGCTCGCGTACGCAGCGGCGCACGCGCTGGGCAAAGGTCTGCAGCAGCTGGTCGCCGGCGGCGTGGCCGTGAATATCGTTGACGGCCTTGAAGCGGTCCATGTCCAGGTACAGCAGGGCCATCAGCGTGCCATGCTCGCGGCTGCGCATCATAGCCGCTTGCAGCTGGCCCTCGAATGCGCTGCGGTTCATTAGCTGCGTCAAGTGGTCGGTGCGCGACATGCGCGCCAGGCGCTGCGTTTCCAGCTTGCGCTGCGTGATGTCCTGCACGTGGATATGCACGCCCACCACCTCGCTGCCGTCGGCGCTCCATTCCGGGCGCAGGCTGCTCTCCATGCAGTGGTATTCGGGGTCGCTGTCTTCGGTTTCGAAGGTCACCGCAGTGCCCGCCAGCGCGCGCTGCATGAATGGCTGCACGCGCGCGTAGCGGGCCTCGCCCAGGATCTCGCGCACGTGCCTGCCGCGCAGTTCCTCCGGCTTCAGGCCGAAGACACGCTCGTAGGCCTGGTTGTTGAACACATAGCGCTCATCGGTGCCGATAAAGGCCAGCAGCGACGGCAGCGTGTCGGTCACCGCGCGCAGGCGCCGTTCGCTGCGGTCCAGCGCGTGGCGGCGCTCGCGCACGTCGCGCATCAGCTTGATGAAGGCGCGCGTCACGTCGCCGATCTCGTCGCGCTGCTGCCGTGTCGGCAGCCGCTCGAACGCGGACAGGTCGTTGGCGCTGGCCTGCACCACCTTGTGCAGGCGCGCCAGCGGCGCCAGCTGGCGCCGCACCGCCAGCCAGATCAGCAGGGCCACCGCCGCCATGGCCACCCCGGCCATGCCCAGGAAGCGCTGCTGCATCTGGTGCAGCGGTGCGTAGGCCTCGCGCGCGGGCAGCAGCGCCACCAGTTCCCAGCCGGTGCTCGACATCAGGTAGCGCGCGATCACCGGCCGCGCCGGCGTGAGGAATTCCAGCGGCGCGGCGCTGTCATCCTCGCCGCAGGTATCGGCCACGGCCTGCGCCGGCTGGCGCGCCTGCGCGGGATCGGGATGGCGGATGTAGACCGGCTCGGGGCCGGCCGACACCAGGCAGTAGTAGCCGGTAGTGCCGAGGCGGTTGTGCAGGATCTCGACCAGGAAGTTGGCGCTGGACAGGTCCAGCCAGCCGCCCACCAGGCCGACGAAGGCCTGGTTTGGCGCCAGCACCGGCACCGCCACCATCACCCCCATCTGGCCGTTGGTGCGCGAACGGATGGGCGGCGACACCACGGGCGCGAGCGAGCGGGCGGCCTCGCGGAAATAGCTGCGGTCGCCAATGTCCGCCCCGCTGCCGCGGTTGCTGACGATGTTGCCTTGCATGTCGGCAACCAGCAGCGCGTTGAACGCGGCCGGCACCGGGATCGCTGCAGACAGCGCATCCAGCGCCCGCTCGCGCACCGCGGCGGCTTGCGCGCCGTGCGCCTGCGCCAGCAGGCCGCTGAGTTGCGCAGCCTGGTGCGAGAGCAGCACGATTCGGTCGCTCATGGCGGTGTCGAGCTGGCTGGCGGTCAGCTTGACGACGGAATCCTGCTGGACCTGCAGCACATCGTGCAGGTCGCGGTGGGCATCGTACAGGGCGGTCAGTACAATGCCGGTGCCGAATACCGCGGCCAGCACGGTGGTGATGATCGCAATGCGCGCTTTCAGCGTGGGTGTGTAGACGGGCATGTAGAGCGCAGTTGGGGCGTTAGTGTCCTGTTCCGCAAATGCCTTGCCATGAAATTTTGGCAAGTTAACTACGGAACAGGACACTAGTGACGCGGACTGTCGCGTACTTGGGGGCATCTCCGGTGGAACCCTACCATACCCCGCCGTGGGGGGGCATGCGGTCTTTCCCCCGAACGGGTTCATCCCCGGCGGGGGTGTGCGGGCTGCCTGTGCCACGGTATAGTCCCCCGTTAATGCGAAGGCACGTCCACGCAGACGGCATGCCCCTGCTGCATGCCGGAACAGATCGACCATGAGACTGACTTCGCTTTCCCCTGCCTTGTTGTCATTGCTGGTCGCGGCCGGCGGCGCGCTGTTGACGGCAGGGGCATGGCTGCAGGCGGAGCGGCTCGAGCGCCGCGAGGCGCAGCAGCATTTCGACGCGCTGCTGGGACAGGCCGGCAGCTCGCTGCGCGAGCGCATGCTGGAGAACGAACGCCTGCTGCGCGGCGTGGCCGCCATGCTGACCGCCAACCCCGACACCTCGCGCGCGCAGTGGCGCGACTATCTTTATACCGCCCAGCTCGACGACCTGCCCGCCGGCACCCAGTCGATCGGCTACGCGCCGCTCACGCCGTTGCAGCGGGTGCCGCAGCTGGTGCACGCCGCCCGTGCCGATGGCCTTGCCGACTACGACATTCATCCCGGCGGCACGCGCGACCTGTACGCACCGATCTTCTATATCGAACCGCTGGACGGGCGCAACACGCGCGCCGCCGGCTTTGACATGCTGTCCGAGCCGACGCGCCGGGCGACGTTGGAAGCCGCCCGCGACAGCGGCGAACCGCGGCTCACGCCCGGCCTGGCACAGGTCCGCGAAGCCGAGGCGGCGCAGCGCCAGCACGGCGCGCTGATATTCCTGCCGGTCTACGCCGGCGAGGCGGCGGTCAGCACGGTGGCGCAGCGGCGCCAGGCTGTGCTCGGCTATGTCTACGTGTCGCTGCGCCTGGGCGACCTGATGCGCGCGGTCGGAGCCCCGGCGGCGGCGGAACTGGAGCTGTCGCTGTATGAGGGCTCCCCGGCCGCGCACGGGCCGATGCTGTCCGGCGGGCCGACCGAGGGCGAGCGCCGCGAGGACGGCAGTGCCGCGCTGCTGCAGGGCGAGCGCCAGCTCCAGTATGGCGGCGTCACCTGGACGCTGCGAGGCGCCACGCGCCCCGCCTTCGAAGCCGCGCATGGCCCGCGGCAGGCATACCTGGTGCTGGCCGCGGGCACGCTGGCCACGCTGCTGCTGGCGTGGCTCACCCATGCACTGGCACGCCAGGGCCGCGCCGCGCGCCAGCGCGAAGCGCAGGCCGTCCATGCCTGGGAGGATGACAACGCCATGTTGCAGGCGTGCATGGCGCAGTCGGCCGACGGCTTCCTGCTGGCCGATGCACAGGGCGTGGTGGTACGCGCGAGCGAGCGGGCGGGGCGGCTGTTCGGCGCCGATCCGGCGGCGCTGGCCGGGCGCAGCCTGGACACCCTGGTACCCGGCGCCACCGGCGTAGTCCCCAGCGGCGCTGCGGCCGGGGCCGAGGCCCACCGTGAACTGGCGGGCGTGCGCGCGGACGGCAGCCGCTTCGCGCTGCGCGCCAGCGCCGCGCGCCTGCCTGTGGCCGACGGCGACACCGCGCACTGGCTGTGGGCGGTCACGGACCTGGAGCCGGAACGGCGCGCCCAGCAGGCCGCCGCGGTGCAGGCCGCGCGCTATGCCGGGCTGCTCGACCATGCCGCCTTCTGCGTGATCACCTTCGATGAGGACGGGCTGATCACCGGCATCAATGCGGCTGGCCAGCGCATGCTCTGGTACAACGCCGCGGAGCTGGTCGGGCACATGCACATGACCGGCCTGCATATTGCCGACGAACTGGCCGACCATGCCCGCATGCTCAGTGGCGAACTGGGCGAGCCGGTGCCACCGGGGCTGCCCGCCCTGGTGGCCAAGGCACGGCTTGGCCTGACTGACGAGCGCGAATGGACCTGGGTGCGCAAGGGCGGCTCGCGCATGCCGGTGCAACTGGCGGTGTTCGCCTTGCCGGCGCCCATCGAGGCAGCGGCCGCCGACGCAGCGCCAGCCGGTCCAGCCGATGGTGCCGATGGTGCCGATGTGCACCGGCCCGCGCCATCGCCTGGCTACCAGGCCATCGGCTACGACCTGACCGAGCGCCTGCGCGTCGACGAGTACATCCGACACCTGGCGCTGCACGACCCGCTGACCGGCCTGCCCAACCGCGCCGAGCTGAGCGAGCGCGCGCAGGCGCTGCTGCTGCACGCGCGCAGCCACGGCGAGCGCGTGGCCCTGCTGCTGCTCGACCTGGACCATTTCAAGCACATCAACGACTCGCTCGGCCACCCGGTTGGCGACGACGTGCTGCGCACCATGGCCGACCGCCTCAAGGGCACGGTACGACAGGGCGACCTGGTGGCGCGCATGGGCGGCGATGAATTCGGCGTGGTGCTGGGCGGCCTGCGCCACGACACCGAAGCCGAGCTGATTGCCGCCAAGATCCAGGTGCGCGTCAATGAAGAACTGCAGGCCGGCGGCCAGCGCCTGCGCGTGACGCCGTCGATCGGCATGGCGATCTTCCCGGACGATGGCGATAGCCTGACCGAGCTGCTCAAGGCTGCCGATTCGGCCGTCTACGCCGCCAAGCACGACGGGCGCGCGCAGTTGCGCCGCTTTGCCAGCGCCATGGCCGAGGCCTCGCTGGCGCGCTTCACCATCGAAGGGCTGCTGCGGCGCGCGCTCGCCCGCGATGAGTTCCGGCTGCGCTACCAGCCGATCGTGGATGCCGCGACGCTGGCCATCACCGGCGTCGAGGCGCTGATTACCTGGAACACCCCGGAACGCGGCGCCATGCAGCCGGCCGAGTTCATCCCCATCGCCGAGCAGAGCGGCCTGGTGGCGCCGCTGGGCGAATGGACCCTGGCCACCGCCTGCCGCGAAATCCAGGCGCTGCGCCAGGCGCTGGGCAGCGAGATCGAGGTCGCGGTCAATATCTCGCCGCTGCAGCTGCGCCAGGCCAACTTCCCCGATACCGTGGCGCACTGCCTGCAGCAGGCCGGCCTGCCGCCGCAGGGGCTGGTGATCGAGGTCACTGAAGGCATCCTGGTCGACGGCGGCGACACCACCATCGAGACCTTCCGCCGGCTGCGCGAACTGGGCGTGGGGCTGTCGATCGACGACTTCGGCACCGGCTATTCCGGGCTCAATTACCTGACCCGGCTGCCAATCAGCCGGCTCAAGATCGACAAATCCTTTGTCGACGACGTGGCCACGCCCGGCCACGACCAGGCGGTGGCCGCGGCGATCATCGCGCTGGGCCACCAGCTGCACCTCAAGGTGATTGCCGAAGGGGTGGAGACGGCGGCCCAGTTCGAGTTCCTGAGGGCGCAGGGGTGCGACGGGCTGCAGGGATTCCTGTTCAGCCAGGCGGTACCGCACGAGGTGCTGCGGGAGACCCTGGAAAAGGGGATTCGAGCGCCGACCCCCACGTCTGCGGGCGCCACTGCGCTGCGCGAGTCATAGTCGCCCAGGGGCACCATTCCTAACTTGCCGGCGGGCCCCCCGTGCCGCTGCCCCATCTCAAATCCCCCGATACCTCCATCGAAATACTTTGCCGATCTGCCACACGGCTGGCATCTGCGCTGCCTATGCTGGCGACCGATTCAATTGAGATTGCGGAGATTCGGTCATGCAGGCAGGCAAGTCCGGGGAGGGCCGGGCGTTCCTGGCGGTGGAGCAGGTCAGCAAGCGCTTTGGCAGCTTCGTGGCGCTGGACGGCGTGTCGCTGTCGGTCGGGCAGGGCGAGCTGCTGTGCCTGCTGGGCCCGTCCGGCTGCGGCAAGACCACGCTGCTGCGCATCATCGCGGGACTTGAGCGCGAGGACGCAGGACGCATCCATGCCGGCGCGCGTGAGCTGACCGGGTTGCCGCCGCAGGCACGCGACTACGGCATCCTGTTCCAGTCCTACGCGCTGTTTCCCAACCTGACCGTGGCGCAGAACGTGGCCTATGGCCTGCACGGGCGCGGCATGGGACGCACGCACCGCGACGCGCGCGTGGCCGAGATGCTCGGCCTGGTCGGCCTGGCCGGCAGCGAGCGCAAGTTCCCGGGCCAGCTCTCCGGTGGTCAGCAGCAGCGCGTGGCGATGGCCCGTGCGCTGGCGCCGGCGCCTTCGCTGCTGTTGCTCGATGAACCGATGTCGGCGCTCGACGCGCGCGTGCGCGAACACCTGCGGCTGGAGCTGCGCCAGCTGCAGCGGCGCCTGAACATCACCACCGTGATGGTCACCCACGACCAGGAAGAGGCCATGACCATGGCCGACCGCATTGCCGTGATGGACGGCGGTCGCATCGTGCAGGCCGGCACCCCCGCCGAGATCTATGAGCAGCCGGCATCGGCCTTTGTCGCCGGTTTTGTCGGGCAGGCCAACTGGCTGCCGGGGCGCAGCGCGCAGGCGGGGCGCTTCACCGTTGGCGAGGGCGGCCAGGCCGTCGATTTCCTGGTTGACTCGCCGCAGCCTGCGGCATCCGCCGGCCGGCTGTGCTGCCGCCCGGAAGCGGTGCGGCTGGACCCGGATCACGCCGAGCCCAACCGGCTGCTGGCGCGCGTGGTCGACCAGACCTACCTTGGCAACCGCTACCGGCTGGCGCTGGAAGCGGACCGCCTGCCGGGGCTGACCCTGTTTGCCGACGTGGCGCGCGAGGCGCGGCACCGGCTGCCCGACGCGGGCGGCCACAAGTTCTGGATTGCGCTGCCCGCGCAGGCGTTGCGGGTGTTTGCATGATGCGCGCGGTTGCTGTCGTCCTGCCCGCGGATACGCAGGCAGCATCGCTGCGCGGCACCGGCCTGGCCTCCCGGCTGGCGCACGGTGCCCCGGCCGCGATGAAGTGGATCTGGCTGGCCGGGCTGGCCGTCGGCTTGCTGCTGCCGTTGCTGGCGCTGTTCCGTCAGGCATGGTTCGATGCGGCGGGCCAATGGGCGCTGGGCGCGCGCATGGCGGCGCTGGTGACCAGCCCCAACTTCCTGCCGATGCTCGGCCGCAGCGTGGCGGTGTCGCTGGCGGTGGTGGCGCTGGTGGTGCCGCTGGCATTTGGCTTTGCCTATGCGCTGCAGCGTTCCTGCATCGCGCTGCGGCCGCTGTGGCGCGGCATTGCGCTGCTGCCGCTGTTTGCGCCGTCGCTGCTGCCGGCGATCGCGCTGGTCTACCTGTTCGGCAATCAGGGCATCTTTCGCGGCGCCTTCGGGCAGGGCGGCATCTATGGCTTCTGGGGCATCGTGCTGGGCGAGGCCTTCTACACCTTCCCGCATGCGCTGATGGTGCTGGTGGCGACGCTGTCGCTGGCCGATGCGCGCCTCTATGAAGCGGCGCGCGTGATGGGCGCCAGCCCTTGGCGCACCTTCTGCACGGTCACGCTGCCGGGCGCGCGCCAGGGCCTGTTCGCCGCCGCCTGCCTGGTATTGACGCTGGTGATCACGGACTTTGGCGTACCCAAGGTGGTGGGCGGCGGTTATCCGGTGCTGGCGCTGGAAGCGTACAAGGCAGTGGTTGGCCAGCAGCAGTTTGACCGTGGCGCGCTGATCGGCATGCTGCTGCTGGCGCCGGCGCTGCTGACCTTTGCCGTGGACATGGCAATCCAGCAGCGCCAGCGCACACAGATGGGCAGCCGCGCGCAGGTGTATGTGCCGGCGCCCGAGCGCGGCCGCGACGGCGCGTGCCTGCTGCTGGTGGCGCTGGTCAGTGCCGCGCTGCTGGCAGTGATCGCCACCGCGGTGGGTGCGTCGCTGGTCAAGCTGTGGCCGTACAACCTGGGCCTGACGCTGGCGCATTACGACTTCGACAACATGGACGGCGGCGGCTGGCTGGCCTACCGCAACAGCCTGAAGCTGTCGGCGCTGACCGCGCTGGCGGGCACGGCGGCAATCTTCCTGGGCGCCTGGCTGACGCTGCGCACGCGCGGCCCGGCCTGGCTGCACGGCGTGCTGCGCGCGGGCTTCCTGTTGCCGATGGCGGTGCCGGGGCTGGTGCTGGGCCTGGGCTATGTGTTCTTCTTCAACGCGCCCGGCAATCCGCTGCACGCGCTGTACGGCACCATGGCGCTGCTGGTGCTGTGCAACGTGGCGCACTGCTACACCACCGGCCACCTGACCGCGGCCGCGGCGCTGCGCCAGCTAGATAACGAGTTCGAGGCCGCGGCGCTGTCGCTCGGGGTGGCGCCGCTGGTGACATGCTGGCGCGTGACCGTGCCGGTGTGCCTGCCGGCACTGCTCGATATCTTCCGCTACCTCTTCGTGTCGTCGATGACCACGGTCTCGGCGGTGATCTTCCTGTACAGCCCCGACACCGTGCTGGCCGCGATCTCGGTGCTGAACATGGACGATGCCGGCGACACCGCGCCCGCTGCCGCGATGTCGACGCTGATCCTGCTGACCTCGGTGCTGGCGGCCTTGCTGCTGCACGCGGTCTCGGCCGGCTGGCTGCGCCGCGCGCAACGCTGGCGCGCCGGCTGACCTTTGCCCGATTCGCCGTACCCCTGCATTCCGGAACACTGACCGAACCCAAGGAGAAACCATGTCCCGCATCACCAACCTTGTCGCGGCGCTTGCCGCCGCGGCCGCCCTGCCGATGCTGGCCGGCAACGCCAGCGCCGCCACCGTGCTGACGGTCTATACCGCGCTCGAAGCCGACCAGATCGCCGCCTACAAGGCCGCGTTCGAGGAGGTGCATCCCGATATCGAAATCAAGTGGGTGCGCGACTCCACCGGCATCGTCACCGCCAAGCTGCTCGCGGAAAAGGCCGCGCCGCGCGCCGACGCGGTGTGGGGCCTGGCCGGTTCCAGCCTGGCCATCCTGGACAAGGAAGGCATGCTCGACCCGTATGCGCCGAAGAACCTGGCCGCAATCGATGCCAAGTACCGCAGCCCGGCCAACCCGCCGGCATGGGTCGGCATGGACGTGTGGGGCGCGGCGATCTGCTTCAACACCGTGGAGGCGCAGAAGCAGGGCCTGCCCAAGCCGACCTCGTGGGCCGACCTGACCAAGCCGATCTACGCGGGCAAGGTGGTGATGCCGCACCCGGCCTCGTCGGGCACGGGCTTCCTCGATGTCAGCGCCTGGCTGCAGATGATGGGCGAGCAGAAGGGCTGGCAGTACATGGATGCCCTGCACAAGAACATCGGCCTGTACACGCACTCGGGCTCCAAGCCGTGCAAGATGGCCGCGCAGGGCGAGTTCCCGATCGGCATTGCGTTTGAGTACCGTGCCATGAAGTCGAAGAAGGAAGGCGCGCCGATCGATATCGTGCTGCCGAGCGAAGGCCTGGGCTGGGACATCGAGGCCACCGCCATCGTCAAGGGCAGCAAGAACCTGGACGCCGCGCGCAAGCTGGCGGACTTCTCGGCCTCGCGCGAAGCGATGGCGCTGTATGAGAAAAACTTTGCCGTGCTGGCCGTGCCCGGCATTGCCAGGCCCGACGCGCTGCTGCCCGCCGACTACGAGAAGCGCCTGATCAAGAACGACTTCCGCTGGGCGAGCGACAACCGCGACCGCATCCTGGCTGAATGGAGCAAGCGCTACGAAGGGAAGGCGGAGAAGAAGTAAGGCATAAGGCGCGCCTGGCGGCGAGGGGGCGGCCCGCAGAAACGGGTACGCTCCCCGCGCCGAGGCGGCCGCCCTGGCCGGATCAGGCCAGACGCGGCACTTCGTCGGTGGCCGGCTGGCCGGCGTGCAGGCGGCGGTAGAGATCGTCGATGCGCTTGCGGCTGGCCTGCAGTTCTTCGCGGCCGCGCTCGGTCAGCAGGTAGACCCGGCCGATGCCGTCGCGCAGCACGCTTTCCAGATAGCCTTCCATTTGCAGGGCGCGCAGCAACGGGCGCACTGAGCCGATATCGACCTGGAAGCCGTATTCCAGCAACATGTCGGCAAGCATCGCCACCGTAGCCGGGACTTCGAGCGCAAATTGCAGGACGTAGACGCGGGCCAGCAGGCCCAGGAACTGTCGTTTCATGTGGACTGGCAACGCGGCAGGCGCCGCGCCGGTTGACGCAGGCGCCGTCCGGAGCTCGGGGTTTGCGGGCGTTGTGACGCCGGCGGCGCGGCAGCCTGTCATCCTGTCGGACTGGCAGTGCGCGATGCGCCGGGAAAGGCGCATTTTACCCGTTCGGACAAAAAAAGAAGCCGCCAGGAGCCCTGGCGGCTTGTCGGGAATGCGTCGGAGGGGTCAATTAACTCTGGCGCAGACCAGAGTTTAATTTAATCGAAGGCGGCTTGTCACGCGTCGGTAACAGCGCCCCCTCCAGCGTGGGGTGATGATGAAAGGCTCTGGTAAGAAAAGTGACGAGTTTTCGCGACATTGTGCCGAGAACGGCGCTCAAACATGTCGTAGATCAGTCAACATCACTTAAATTCCTAGGCGGAAAGCGGGTCGCCATCGTGGCGACGGCGGGCACAGGTCCGAATCCGGCTTGCGGTATGCACTGCACAGGCGTCCAATCGCGGCAACCCCTCAACCTGCGCCGGCTTGCACGGCGCCTCCCGGTTCCCCCGATGAAACCCGCCGATCTCGCCCGCTTGCTTGCCCTGGCCGCCATCTGGGGCGCCAGTTTCCTGTTTATCCGCATCGGCGTGCCAGTGCTGGGACCGATGCCGACCGCCTTCGCCCGGGTGCTGATCGGCGCGCTCACGCTGGCGGCATGCCTGCCGCTGCTGAACCTGCGCTGGGATATGCAGGGCAAATGGCCGGCGGTGCTGGCGTTGGGCGTGGTCAATTCCGGCATCCCGTTTGTCATGTACGCCATCGCCGCGCTGTGGCTGCCGGCCGGTTATTCGGCCGTGTTCAATGCCATGACCCCGCTGATGGGCGTGCTGATCGGCGCGCTGGCGTTTTCCGAACGGCTCACGCGCGCCAAGGCCGCGGGCGTGCTGCTGGGCGTGGCGGGCGTCGCGGTGCTGACCCGCACCGGACCGGTGGCGTTCTCGGCCGACGTGCTGCTGGGCGCGCTGGCCTGCCTGCTGGCCACCGCCTGCTACGGCCTGTCCGGCTTTCTCGCGCGGCGCTGGATCACGCAGCGCGGCGGGCTGGACAGCCGGCTGGTCGCCGCCGGCAGCATGGTCGGCGCCACCGTGTTCCTGCTGCCCTTCTGCCTCGCCGCGCTGTGGCGCCACAACACGCTGCCCGCTGCCGGCGCCGGCGTGTGGGCGGCCATGCTGGGGCTGGGCGTGCTGTGCACGGCGCTGGCCTACATCCTGTACTACCGCCTGATCGCCGACCTGGGCCCGGTGCGCTCGCTGAGCGTCACCTTCCTGATCCCGCCGTTCGGCATCGTCTGGGGCGCGCTGTTCCTGGGCGAGGCACTGTCGTGGGCGCACGCGGCGGGTGGTGCGCTGATCGGGGTGGCGGTGTGGCTGGTGTTGCGGCCGGTGGCGGGGGTCGAGCAGGGCGCCAGTGCGGCAGGTGGTGTTGCGGTCAAACGTTGAAACTGCGGGTTCAGGCCTGTGCCGCCGTGCCCGCTGCCACGTTGTACTGCTCGCGCACCATCATCACCACACGGCGTGCCTGGCGCAGGTGGCGCACGGCGTCGGCTTCGCTGCGTTCGGGGAAGTCGACTTCGGCGCTCCAGTTGCAGCCGGTGTGGTCGGGCCGGTGCACGCAGACCGCGCGCAGCTGGCAGTCGTGGCAGCCGGGCTCCTGCCGCAGGCACAGGTTGATCAGGCGTTTGAGTTCGGACAGGGGCTTGTTCAGGCGCTCCATGGATGGCTCCGTCAGGTGCGCGGCGAGCTTACGCCCGGGCGGGCAGCTCCGGCGTGGGCTCGGCCTCATTGGCGCCGGCCCGGCATTGCGGGCAGACGCCGTACAGCACCAGCATGTGCTCGCGCAAAACAAAGGCGTTGTCGGCGGCTACCTGGCGCTGGCGCTGCTCGATGCTTTCGTCGCGGAATTCCTCCACGCGGCCGCAGGCAACGCAGATCAGGTGGTCATGATGGCCGCCTTCGTTGAGTTCGAACACGGCGTGGTCGGACTCGAAGCTGTGCCGCAGCAGGATGTCGGCCTGCACCAGCTGGTTGAGCACGCGATATACCGTGGATAGTCCCACGTCCTCGTCCTGCGTCAGCAGGATGCGGTAGACGTCTTCGGCGCTCAGGTGGCGCCGGGCGCTGGTGCGGAACACTTCAAGGATCCGCATGCGCGGCGAGGTGGCCTTCAGGCCGGCGCGCTTGAGATGGATCGGGTTTGTGCTCTCGAATGACATGGCGGAAGGCATTGGCATGCGGCTGGCGCCCCGCGCGCAGGGCGGCGCCCGGCCTAGCGCCGCGCACGGGCGGCGTCGATGGCTTGGCGGGATTTCAGGCTGAAGCGCCAGGGCCGGACCAGCGCTGGCGCTGCCGTCCCTGGCGGCGCGCCGTGCCTGCACGACGCGCGGAATAAAAAGGTGGCCTGGCTTGTCACCGGAAGACGCGATCGGGAAAGCGGGGTCTGGTTGCTTTCCCGATCTTCCGAAGACTGGCTACTGCCAAACGCTCCGCGTGACGGAGCGGTCCCCACAAAAGTCGGTGTCGAATGCCGCAGCGGCGGCATCCGGAAATCCTGTTCCCGCCAGCTTCGGTTGCTGCCGCGTGCCGCGGCGAGCCGGACCTGGCCGGTCTGCCTGTATCGGGCGGTGCGCCGTGCGTCAGGCAGTGATCGAATGGTAAATGAGAATCGATCTCATTACAAGAGAAATTTTTACGGGCCGCCATTTTTGTCTTGGATGTCTCGGCCTCGAAGGTGTACAGCGGCCCATTGATGCCGGCTTTTCGGGAAGTGCTGCCGAACGTCACGCCGATTGAACGCCGCAACATGAACCTTTGGGAAGACGATGTGGTGCGCGACGCGATTACGGCTACCGGAAAGCGTACGCTGGCCATTCAGCGTATGAGGGCGTGATTCTCGTCGCCTGCCGGTTCAGTAAGGCCGCAGGCGGCTTCCAGGAACACTGTCCGTGAAATGTGTCTGCAAGCGGAATCCGCAGTGCAGCGCCACGTCGCCTTCAGTACGCAAACTGCAGGAACGCTACCGCGATCAGGACCAGGTTGATGGCGGCCAGCGCGAGCCAGCCGCACATCAGCCGCAGGCTTTCGTTCTCATCCATCACGTCCTCCGTAAGGGTTCCGGGCCGCGCTGCAGCGATCCCATTGAGATTGGAGGTGCATGTCGGAGCCTCCCCAGGTTCGCACTGTCATTGTTGGGAATCGTAGGAGGCAGGGTGGGGTGGCAACAATCGTTGCGTGGTCGTAGCCCCGTCAGACCATGGTATGAGTGCGGCAGCCTGCGGCTGGCCGGCCGGGTACCTCGCGCGGGTGTGACGCTGTGTTGCCCTCACGCCGGCCTGGACATGGGTTCATTGCATGAGCCGTAGATGCGATAACGAATCGCGCGTGCCAGACTGAGCGGATTGAGCGGCCGGTGCTTACCGGGCGCTTGCGCGCAATGCGCGTATCGCCGCCGGTGCGCCATGCAGGAACATGTCCACCTTCTGGCGGATAGCGGCTTCCATGTCGGTCGGCACCTTGAGTCCGTAGACCCATTTGCGCATGCCAATATAGAAAATGGCCGCGTGCAGGCTCCAGATCATCTCGATCTCGGCCTCGGTCTCCGCCGCATTGCGCGGTGCTTCAATGCCGAATGCGTCCCGGACCTCGGCCAACACCGGCAGGAAGACCTTGCTGCGCAGCTTGCTGAGGTACTTGTTGTTGATGCCTTCGTGGGTCAGGCCGGCAAAGATGAACAGCCGGATCCATTCTTCGCGGAGGATCACCGATGAGTAGTCGAGGTAGAAGGCATAGAGCCGCTCCGTCAGTGGCATCGAGCGGTCGGTGATCTGCCGGTCCCAGTCAGGGCGCCATTGGAAGACCTCGTTGTACACGCGCTCGATGAGTGCTTCCTTGCTCTCAAAATAGCGATAGAGCAGGGGTTGCGTGACACCGATCTGCCGGGCCAGCTCCCGGGTACTGCCGCCAAAGCCATTCCGGGTGAAATGTTCGATCGCCTTGTCGACGATCTGCTGCTCGCGTTCTTCGGGTAGCAGCCGTCTGGTGCCTTTGACGGCGGCGTCCTCTTTGGCCGGTGCGGTGCCTGACTCCATGACGTTCTCTCTCGCGGTTGCGATGCGGATATGAGTGGGATGCGCGAGGCGGCGCTCGTGTCCGCCAGGGGCACACCGTGCATCCCGGGAACGGCGACACGCCGCGGAGATCCTGCCCCTGGCCCTGCAGGGCCAGACGCCCTAGACCCCGCCGTGGATCGGTATGGTGAACGCGAACATGCTGCCGTACGGAACCAGCGGTACGGCACGCAATTGCCCTTTGTGGCCTTCAATGATCGACCGGCAGATCGACAGCCCCATGCCCATGCCGTTGGCCTTGGTCGTGTAGAACGGCTGGAAGACCTGTTCAAGCAGGTTTCCGCCAATTCCCACGCCGGTGTCGGACACGCTTAGCTCCAGCGCGGTGCCATCGACGATGCGCGTGGCGATATGCATCACGCGCGGGCGGTCGTTCCCCTCGCTCATCGCCTCCATGGCATTCACCACAAGGTTCAGGATCACCTGCTGGAGCTGGATACAGTCGCCGAACACCGTGGGCTGTTCGGCATGCAGCGCCAGCTCGATCGTAATGTGGCGGCGTTCGATCTCGCTGCGCGAAATGACCAGGATATGCCGCACCGCCTCGTGGAGATCCACCGGCGCCAGCACGGGCGCGGCATTGCGCGTCAGCGACTGCAGGCCGCGGATCATGTCGCCGGCACGCTGGCCTTCGCTGGCAATGGCCTCCAGGCTTTCGCGGGCGTTGGCAAGATCCGGGTTGGGGCGGGTCAGCCAGCGCAGGCCGGCGCCGGCGTTCGAGACGATCGACATCAGCGGCTGGTTGATCTCGTGCGCGATCGATGCGGTAAGCTGTCCGACCGTGTTGGTACGCGCCACGCGCGCCAGGTCGGCCTGTGCGCTGCGCACTGCGTCCTCCGCCTGCCGGCGCGTAGTGATATCGGTGACTGTCCCGACATACTCGAGCGTGCCGTCTTCCGCGGGCAAGGGCTCGCCCACGCCTGCCAGATGGCGTATGGAGCCGTCGGTGCGGACGATCCGATGCTCGACGCGGATCGGCAGCCACTGTTCGACATGGGTTTCCACCACCTTGCGTATCGCAGCCCTGTCTTCGGGATGCATGCGCGCGACGAAGTCCTCGAACGCGATCTCGCACTGCGCAGGGTCGAGTTCAAAGATGCGCCGTAGCTCTTCCGAGCAATAGAAACGATCCTTGCGCAAGTCCCAGCGCCAGCTTCCGGTGTGGCTCACGCGCTCGCCCATGACCAGCATGGCCTCGCTGGTGCGCAGTTCACGCTCCACATTTTTCCGCCGTTCGTTCTCGGCAAGCAGGTCGTCATAGAGACGCGCAGTGTGCAGCGAAATCGCGGCTTGTGCGGCGATCAGTTCCAGCAGGTGCGCCTGATCCAGCGTAAAGGCGTCGCGGACCAGGCGGTTTTCCAGGTAGAGCGCGCCGATCACTTCGTTATGGCGCAGCATCGGGATGCAGATGGCCGAGCATTCGGGGTGTGCCAGAAGGTAGGGATCCATGGCGGACGGGCTGGCGGACCGGGCCGCCCCCACCATGGCCACCTGGCCCGAGCGGACGGCGGTGTGGAACATCGACAGCGGCAGCGCGTCCGCCGCCAGCCTGTCCTGCACCAGATGCACGCGTATGCCCTTCGCCGAGGTGTCGGCGCGCGCCTCCACCAGTGGCCCTTCGGGCTGGATGCGTATCAGCAACCCACGCTGGGCGGTCGCATATTCCAGCGCAATCGTCATCAGCTTGTCGATCAGGCGTTCCAGCCGGATTTCTTCGGTCAACGCCCGCGATGCCTTGATCACGCTTTCCGCGTCCACCGACTGCTGGCCGTCGCCCAGGTACCAGGCGCGCGGCGGCACCGCGTCGACAAGATCGGGATGCTGCGCCTCCATCTGCGCGACCTTGCCCGTGGCGCCCCAGCGCAGGTAGTGATCGCGGGCGGCACGGCGATGTGCCCTTGCCGCCGACGCCAGTCCCAGTGTGGTGAAGTGCCTTGCGGCCCGTTCGTGCGCCATCGCGGCGATCTGCACGAATCCTTGTGTGGTCGCTTGCGCGATCGCCGCTTCGTAGCGCGACATCGCGCCCAGTGCGTCGCCTTCCAGCCTGGCCAGCTCCGCCTCCACCAGCAGCGACTTGTCGGTGAACATCGCCGGATTGGCATCGGCGAAGGCACGGATCTGGCGTGCATCGGCACGCAGCGTCTGCCACGCCGCCGGGTCCGGTGAGCCGGGCAGGGAGGCGATGGTCAGCGCGCGGTACAGGTGAAAGTCGAGCTGATGGATGTGGCCCGGTGCGGACCATGCAAAGCGGGCTGCCTGGTCCAGGCACCGTGCTGCCAACTCAGGCTGATCCGCGAGAAACAGGATCGTGGCGCGATAGAGCCAGTGCCAGAACTCGAACGTCGAAAGGCGTTCGCCGGCAGAACCGGGCGCGGCATCGAAATCGAGCGCCAGGGCGTCCCCGAATGGAAATCCCGTGGTGCGCAAGCCATCGACATAGCGCAGCTGCAGCAGCAGGATCAACTCGACGTCATGAAAGCCGACCCGGCGTACCACTTCCAGCCCGCGACCGATCTCGGCGCGGATGTCGTCCAGCCGGTCCCCGCGAACCATCATGGTGGCCACGATATGGCAGCACTCGTAGCATGCGGTGGTCAGGTCGCCGTGAGCCATGCCCGCGGCAAGGCCGGCGCGGGCGCACTCGATCGAATACGACAGCGGCTGCGTCCATACGCTGAGCTGATCCAGCGGCAGAAGCGTGCGGGCTTCATAGGCGGCGTAGCCGTGGTGCGTCACCAGTCGACGGGCCATCTCCCCGTAGCGGAAGCCGTCGGCATAGGCGCCGTAGCGGTGGCAGACCATGACTCCCAGCCAGGCCAGTGACGCGGTGGAGGGGGCCGCCATGCCGTGGGCGAGCGTGAGCCGAAGCATTTCGCAATGCCCCAGGAACGCGAGGTTCTCGTCGGTGAAGCTGGCGGGTACGAGCAGCGCCGACAGCAGACTCATCGCGGCCTCGGTCTCCGCATCGCGAACCTCGGCCAGCGTGATCAACTCGGGCAGCTTGTCGGGAGCCAGTAGCGGCCGGATCGTGTCGTACAACGCATCGCATGCCGCTGCGCCTGGGTGCGGGCTCAGCTCGATGCCGATCGGACGCAGGCTGGCGATTGCGGTCTCCACGGCGAGCGTGTTCTCCGAGCGGCGTGTATGCATCTCGATCTTGAGCCGGTAGACGCCGGCTTGCTGCAGCAGGCCCGCCGGCTGGCGGATCAGTTCGGTGGCCAGCGTCAGCGCATCATCCAGGCGTCCGAGCTGGAACCAGCAGGTCGCCTGTTGCTCCAGCAAGGCAAAGTACAGTGGCTGACTTGCATCCGAATGTGTGGTGGCCTTGCGCACGAAGGCCATGCCGCTTTCCACATAGCCCAGTGCCGCACCATAGGCCGCCGCGCGCCGGGCGCGCATTGTGGCGGTGTGGAACAGCCAGGCCACGTCGAGCGCTTCCTCCGGCGTCGTGACCAGCGCTTCGGCCTGCGCCAGCAGGCCGCTGGCACGGAACAGTACGTCGTCGCGCACCTCGTCGCTGACATCGTCGCGCACGCGGGCAGCCAGCAGCCGGCCGGCGCGCAGGCAGATGTCGGCTTGGTCTCCGGCAGCCAGTCCGGCGTGCGCGGCTTCCTGGACGCGGTCGTGCACAAAGGCATAGGCGCCGTCTTGCGCCAGCGATACCACGCCGGCCGCACGGGCCGGTGACAGCCGGGCGTGCAGCGCACGCTCGCTGATGCCGAAGGTCCCGCATAGCAGCGACATTTCGGCGCGGCGGCCCAGGCATGCCATGCCGCCCAGCAGACGGCGGGTTGGCCCGGGCAGGCGGCGCAGGCGCTGCAGCACCAGCGCCGCCACATTGTCGGTATGGGCATGCTGCGCGACGCGCGCCAGATCGTACTGCCAGCCATCGGCATCGGACGAATAGACGAGCAGCCGGTCATCGACCAGCGTCGTCAGGAACTGGATCACGAAGAAAGGGTTGCCGAGGGTCTTGTCATGCACAAGACGGGCCAGGGGCAGCAGGGCCCGCGCCGGCATACGCAACGTCTCCGCCAGCAGGTTGGCCACGGTTGCCTCGGAAAATCCATGCAGCACCACGTCGTGCACCGGCACGCTTTGCCGCAGGCATTTCAGCGCATCGGTCCCCGGGGTTCGTGTGCTGCAAACCAGCAGCAGCGGCGGCGGCGGGGCAGGGTGGCGCACCAGCCGCGCGAGTAGTTGCCGGGATGGTGCGTCGAGCCATTGGCAATCGTCGATCAGCAGCACGAACGGGATATCTGACTGCGAGAATGCGCTCACCAGCTGGCGCATCGCGATATCGACATGGATATCGGCGTCGGCGGCTTCCGAAGCGGGGAGGGGCGGGAAATCGTCCACCAGGAGCCGCAGCGCCGGTGCGATGCTGCACGCCAGCTCACCGTAGGCGCCCAGGGCCTGCATCAGGCGCACTTGCCAGGCGCGTACGTCTTCCTCGGGCAGGCCAAGGATCTGGTGGACCAGCCCCTGGAATGCCTCGGCGATCGGCGCGTATGGCACATCCTGGCGAAACTGGTCGGCCTTGCCCATGGCACACCATACCCGCTGTGGCTGGAGGGACTTGACGAACGCCTGCATCAGCGCGGATTTGCCGATTCCTGACGGGCCTGTCAGCGCCACGGCCGTAGAGGATTTGGCGGTGATCACGCGGCTAAACGCCGCGGATAGCTGGTGCAACGCGGCATCCCGCGCAAACAGGCCTTCGGGAAGGTCGAGGCCAGCAGGCTGATCACGCTCGCCGGGCTCGAAAGGGGCGATGTCGCCGGTCTCCCGCCACGCTGCCATGCAGCGCCTGAGGTCGCACTCCAGCCCGGCGGCCGACTGGTAGCGGCGGCTCGGGTTCTTGTCGAGCAGCTTGAGAATGATTCGGGAGAGGGGTTCCGGAATCTCTGGCACGCTCTTGTGGAGCGGCACTGGCGCACTGGCCACATGGCTGTGGATCCATTCAGCCAGGTCACCCGGGTTCCTGGCCGCGAGCGGCAACTGCCCGCTCAGCAACCGATAGAGGATCACGCCAAGCGAGTACAGATCGCTGCGGGCATCGATGGCATGGCGGGTGCGGCCGGTATGCTCGGGTGACATGTAGGCCGGGGCTTCGCCACCCATCATCATCGCCGCGGGCCGCTCACGGCTTGCGTCGTTGTGACCATTCGCGCCGGACTGGCGCACGGCAAAGCCGAAATCGCCGATGCGGCAGTGTCCCGCCGCATCGACGAACAGGCTGAATGGGGTCACCGCGCGGTGGACCAGACCGCTCTCGTGCGTGGATTTCAGCGCGGCAGTGGCGCCGAGCGCGATTTCCAGTACGCGTTCCACCGGTTGGCGCGCTGGCAGCAGTGTGGCCAAAGGGTCGCCGCAACGATCGTCGTAAAGCGAGGCCACGCCGCCGCGATAGTGGCTGATGCCGCGCGGAACCAGCGCCCAGTCATCGCGCAGCAGCGCACGCAATGCGTATTCGTTCCGGACGCGGTGCGCAGCATCGGCTTCCACCTGGCTTGATGCCGCATGTGCTATCAGCACAGTCGCGCCAGTGGCTGCATGAATGCCGCGCGAGAATGCGACGATGCCATCCTGATGGATCGTTTCGAAGTGATAGTCGGATAACGCTATGGCGTCTGGCTGGCCGATACTGTCGGTCATCATGGTGCGGCGCTGAGGCCAATCGGGCAGGTAGCGCTCAAGGGCGCGAAATCGTCCACTGCCCGCCTGGACAGCATAGGCCCGTCGGGGTTGGCTTCATATGATACTGCGGTATTGCCGTCGCCAGCCGCCACCTGATATTCCCGGTCGCGCGCATTGGAGCACAGCTCTCGCAGGCTTGCCACCCATACCATCGTATTAGGGCCTGTTCACATATAAAACGTGCGCGCGCAAGGGGGATACGCGGCGCAGGGCTAGGCGCCAGTCGCGCCGCTTGGTCATTCCAAGCAAGCGGCTGGCAACGACGCCATGCGCCGCGTATCCCCCTTGCCCTCCGGGTTGGCCCGATCCGGGGCCATCTACTTTGTCGGGCGCCTTGCAAAGGGAATGACCCTTTGCGGCGACGCCCTTCGCGTAGCTGACCCCGGCTCGGGCCAACGCGCGTACGTTTTATATGTGAACAGGCCCTAAGGCAAGGTGCGATCATCCCTTGCGGGCGAGCCCAACTGCCAATGGTCCGTTCCAGCTTCATGTGCGTCCGCGCAATCTCCCGGCCCTCACCTTGCCGGCAGACACAAACCACAGCACGCAGCTGAAAGCCGCGCCAGCATCCGCTGTCCAGCCGCATCAAGCAGCGGAAGGTTCCGGCCACTAATACGAAAGGTTGATGGCTACCGCGGCGAAGGCTGTCTAGTCTTGCATCCGGTGGCATCGCGCGTCCTGCAGGTGGGAGCACGGCGCTCCGATGCCATCCGAACGGACGGCCCGGCGCATGCTGCGACGCCTGGTCTTCGCCCCCAACCGCCATAGAGGAATCAGACCATGTCGAACCCCAAGCTCGAAGTCCTGACCCCGCAGAACAGCCAGCTCATCATCATCGACCATCAGCCGCAGATGGCCTTCGGGGTCCAGTCGATGGACCGCCAGGCGTTGAAGAACAACGTGGTGGGCCTGGCCAAGGCGGCGAAGATCTTCAATATCCCGACCACCATCACCACGGTCGAAAGCGAGTCGTTCTCGGGCTACACGTACCCGGAGGTCCTCGATGTCTTCCCGAATGCGAGGACGCTCGAGCGGACCTCGATGAACTCGTGGGACGACCAGAAGGTACGTGACGCGCTGAAGGCCAACGGCCGCAACAAGGTCGTCGTGGCCGGCCTGTGGACCGAAGTCTGCAATACGACCTTCGCCCTGTGCGCGATGCTGGAAGGCAACTACGAGATCTACATGGTGGCCGATGCGTCGGGTGGCACCAGCAAGGAAGCGCACGACTATGCGATGCAGCGCATGGTGCAGGCCGGTGCCGTGCCCGTGACCTGGCAGCAGGTGCTGCTTGAGTGGCAGCGCGACTGGGCGCACCGCGATACGTATGACGCCGTGATGAAGCTCGTCAAGGAGCACTCGGGCGCCTACGGCATGGGCGTCGATTACGCGTACACGATGGTCCACAAGGCGGCGCAGCGCACCGCCACGCCGCACGAGTCGCTGGCCCCCGTCCCGGCCCGCTGATCATTGCTGCGCCAGACGCGCCATTTCGGAGGATCCAAAGCAGATGCACGACATCACTATCCCCGCATGCTTCCATTTCCGTAGTGCGAGGCCCGTATGAAGCTCTACCTTGTCTCCCTTGGCGCCGGCATCCTGGTCGGCCTCCTCTACGCGCTGATGCAGGTCCGCTCTCCGGCACCGCCGGTGGTGGCGCTGATCGGCCTGCTCGGCATGTTGATCGGCGAACAGGTGCTGCCGCCGATCAGGCGCATGATCGCGGGCGAGCCGGTCACCGTGGCATGGTTCCACACGGAATGCATGCCAAAGATCACCGGTGCGCCGGGACCGGCGCTGACCGCCGAGCGCCACGCAAACGGCGAGGATGCGGCGCGTTAACGACTGACTGAGGACTTTTTATGTCTGCCGCTCCAGTGATCGCTATCGTTGACGACAATGCATCTGTCAGAGATGCCATGGGACGGCTGGTGCGCTCATATGATTACGGCGCGGAACTATTCGGTAGCGGACTGGCGCTCTTGCAGTTTGTCGCGCTCGACCGAATCGCATGTGTGATCACGGATGTGGTCATGCCCGGCATGAACGGTTTTGCGCTCTATGAAGCATTGCGTACGCGCGGCTTCGACAAGCCGGTCATTTTCATGACCGGCTTTGCCGAAGCGGGCTCCGAGCAGCGCGCCCTGGCAGCGGGCGCCGCCGGTTTCCTCAAGAAGCCGATTCAGGATACGGAGATCATCCGATGCATCGAGCAAGCCCTGCTGGCGCGCCGGGACGAGGGCTGAACCCGGACCGGTTCGACCGGGCCAGGTCCAGTCATTGGGCCAGATACAACCGCCCCGCCGCCACTGGCCCCAGCCCGATGCCGGTATCCTGAACGGCGTGACGGCGCAGTCAGGTTACGCAACGGTAAACTGGCAAGCCCCGGAGGCCTGTGCTAGAAATTCTTGCAGGAAACGCTTGCGGTTCGCCCCGGCACGTTTTTGAGCAGTCAACGTTGCTGTATATCATCGCCGGAACACAGTGAGCCGACAAACGAATCATGCCAGCGAGAGCAAGAGGAGAGCCAGCCGTGACCGCCGCCAGTGGGGAGCCTGCCAGGACCGGCGCGAACGATGAGCAGACGGTGCTGATCGTCGATGACGATACCATGCTGCGCAATGCGCTGGGCAACCTGTTCCGTTCAGTGGGCATGCAGGTAGCACTGTTCGGTTCGGCCGCCGAGCTGCTCGCGTTCAAGTTGCCCGACGCGCCATGCTGCCTGGTGCTGGACGTACGGCTGCGTGGCCCGAGCGGGCTTGACCTGCAGACGCGCCTGGCACAGATGGGCATCCACATTCCCATCATCTTCATGACCGGATATGGCGACATCGCCATGAGCGTGGCGGCGATGAAGGCGGGCGCCGAGGATTTCATGGCCAAGCCGTTTCGCGACCAGGATCTGCTTGACGCCGTGTCCGCCGCGCTGGAGAAGGACCGCCTGCGCCGTCAGGCGGTGAGCAGAATCGAGGAGATTCGCGCCAACTACGCCACGCTGTCACCGCGTGAATCCGAAGTCATGGGCCTGGCGGTGTCCGGCCTGCTGAACAAGCAGATTGCCGGCGAGATGGGCATCAGTGAGGTCACCGTCAAGATCCACCGCGCCCAGGCCATGCGCAAGATGAAGGCGCGCACGTTTGCCGATCTGGTGCTGATGGCGCAGCAACTCGGCATCTGCATGGCCGACCACTGACTGGCGCCGACTCAGCCCGGCCGCCGTCCATGGAACGCATCGTCCAGCAGTTGCCGGATGCCGGGCGCGTCCAGCGGACGTGGGTTGGTACTGTTCAAGCAGCGCCAGCGCGCAGGCCTGATCGAGGTCTTCCTCGCGCATGCCGATGTCGCGCAGCGCAACGGGCGCGCCCAGCGCTGCCGCGAGCTCAAACACCGCCTGCGCACCATTGACATCCTCACGCCCGAGCGCGGCCGCGACCGTGGCGATGGCTTGCGGCGCTGCCACGGCGTTATAGGCCAAGGCGGTTTCCGGCCCGGCACCCTACCCGTGCAAGGCCGCCTTCGTCTTCGCCCGGCAGGCCGAGATGCGCCGCGCGCTGAGCCGCGCCTTCCACCTCGCGCGCAGCCTGCCGACCTTTCCCCCTCCGATCTGCTGGATCGGTCTGAAGCGCGTCGACTCGCGTTGGCAGTGCGTCGCCTCCGTGTACCCAGTAACTGTGAGACAGACCGCAACTTTTACCCACTTACTGTGAGAATTCAACCCAGTTTATTTGGGACAGTGCTGCGTAACCCCTTGATTCGTCTGTGATCGGCATCCCATTAACTTCGAGATGGGACAGCAGGGGTGCGATCCGGCGGCGGTAGCTGGCATCGACCTGATGACGCTGGCGCTCGCGGCAGCATGCGGGCGCGCTCGCGCTCGCGCTGGCCTGGTCGCTCCATGTTGCTGCCGACGGCGGGCCGCTGGGAACGGTGTCGTGGCTTGGCACGCTGACCGCCAGCGCGTTTGCCGTGGCGCTGGGCCGTTCCTATGCGCCACGCGCGGTGCAGCGCCTGCTGCCCGGCGTGGCGGGTATCGGCCTGACCGCGCTGGTCGCGCGCTGGTTGCTCGCAACCTGGGTGTAGCCGCTACGTAGCCTTACAGCGGCGGGGACACCCAGTACGGGTCGCGGCCGTAGTACTCGTGCAGCGACCTGCCCCACTGGGGATCGGCCATGCTCGGCCAGCTGTCCTTGTTGAAGCCGGGGGCGGATTTGAGCCGGTCCGCCGTCACGGCAATCCGGAAGCATTTCTCGTCGGTGTCCATGACCAGTGCATTCCATGGGATGGCGTGCAGTGTGTCGCCGATGCCGAGGAAGCCGCCGGTGGTCAGCACCGCGTAGGCGATGCGGCCGTGCGGCACATCCAGCATGATCTCGGAAATCTTGCCGACGTGTTCGCCGTCGGATGAATAGGCCTTGGTGCCGTCAAGGCTCGATGCCGCCATCACTTCAGGGCCCGGGCCTTCGCCCACGCCTGAACCGATGATGGCCGCGCCTTCACGGGTGGGAGATTGGTTCCGCATGTTGTGCTCCTTGTCGCAAGACGTTGGAATGCATGGCATGCGCAATGACCATGCCTGCGCCGTTTGTGGCGCCGTGCGCATGGAGCTGAAGTTGCCAGCTGCCGCCGTGGTAATTCTTTCGCGCGGCATGGAAAAAAGGCGCGTCAGCGTGGCGCTGCGCGCCTTCTTGCAGCGGCTCCCGGCGGAGCCTAGAAGCGATGCCGCATGCCAAGCATGACGCCCACGCGCGTGGTGCTGTCCATGCCCGCGGCGGGCGGCGCGCCCTGCTGGAACATCAGCCCGCCCCCCAGCGTGGTGCCGCGCGCCAGGCTGCCAGGCTGCTCGCCGGCGGTCTTCATGTAGACCACGCTGTTGTTGATGCGGTAGTCCTGGAAGAAGAAGTCACCGCCGATATACAGCGGGTCGGACCAGGCGCTGGTTTACCTGCATTGCGCAAACGCCCCCGGAAAGTGCGCCATCGACCGCAGCGAGGTGGCGCGATCAGTTGCCCGCAGCCGTGGCCGGCGCATCGCGCGACAGGCCCAGGATCCAGTTGCGGAAGGCCGCCAGCGCTTCGGATTCGGGCCGGCCCTCCGGATAGGCAAAGTAGTAGCCCTGCTGCTCGTCCAGCATGCCCGCCAGCGGGATCACCAGCTGGCCGGTCTGCAGCTCGCGCTCGATCAGCAGGCGCGGCGCCAGGCCGATGCCGAGCCCGGCCGCCGCGGCGGCCGTCATCATCGTGAACAGTTCATAGCGCGGCCCGCGCGAGGCGGCCAGGTCATAGGCCCAGCCCTGTGCCGCGTACCAGTCGCGCCAGGCGTTGGCGCGCGTGCTCAGGTGCAGGTGTCGGCAGCGCGCCAGGCTGGCGTCGTCGGTCACGGGGTGCCCGGCCAGGAAGGCGGGACTGCACACCGGCACCATGCCCCCTTCGCGGAAGATCACGCCGCCGCGCGTGCCGGGCCAGAACTGGTCGCCGAAGTAGATCGCCGCGTCATAGGCGCATTCCTGGAACGAGAACGGCTGCGAGCGCGCCGACAGGTTGACCGTCACATTGGGATGGCGCCGCGCAAAGTCCGGCAGGCGCGGGATCAGCCATTGGGTGGCAAAGGTGGGCACCACCGCCAGCTCCAGCGTGTAGCCCATGGCCCGGCCGGTGGTGATTTCCAGCGTGTCGCGCTGCAGGTGGTCCAGGTGCCGGCGGATGCGCGCGGCGTATTCGCGCCCGGTATCGGTCAGCTCCAGGCGCCGGCGCACGCGCGTGAACAGCGCCACGCCCAGGCGCTGCTCCAGCTGCGCCACCTGCCGCCCCACCGCGCTGTGCGTCAGCGCCAGCTCTGCCGCGGCGCGGGTAAAGCTGCCCAGCCGTGCCGAAGCCTCGAAGGCCTGCAGCGCGCCCAGGTTGGGGATGTCGTTTCTCATGGGACTGCGAGGGAAGGAAGGCTGACAGTATAAACAGCGGCGCCAGGCCGCACCGCTACCGCGGTCGTGCGCCGCACGCACAACGTTGTGCGCAATGCGCGCTTGTGCGCGCCATGGGGGCGCCCCTATCCTGCCTCGCGGATCGTCGCCAGCCCGGCTGCCATCCAGTGCTCACCTGTTTGCGCCCATGACCATCAAACTCTCCACGCTCCTTACCGCCAACGTCGGCGCCGCCCGCGCCGCGCAACTGCTCGCGCTGGTCACCTTGCCCGCGGATCTGCCGCAGGCCCCGCAGGGCCGTGCCAGCCGCGCGGAAATCGCCCAGGCCCTGAACATGGTGCTGTTCGGCGGCATCCTCGAGCGCGTGCCGAGCGGCCGCGCCTACACCGACGATGTCGCCGCTGCCGGCGGCAAGGTCACCTTCGACCACGGCGCGCTGCGCACGGTCAAGTGGCGCGACAACGGCGCGCTGCCCGAAGGCGAGGCCGCCTTCACCCGCATCCTGCGCCCGCTCGGCTACGTGCTCAACGGCACCTATCCGCTGGACCGCATCGGCATGACCGGCCGCTCATACGCGCATGCCGACGCGCCCGAGGACATCGCCCAGTTCTTCCTCAGCGAATTCCATCCGGAACGCTTCAGCGAAGCCTTCCGCGCCGCCGTCAGCCGCGTCACCGGCACCTCCGCAGACCCGCTCACGCCGCGCGCGCAGACCCTGCTGTGGCAGCTGGAGCGCGACGGCGCGCTGGACCTGGCCGACGGCGCCGAGCTGGTCGGCCTGCTGGTGCCATGCTTCGAGCGCCAGCACGCCACGCCGAGCCTGGCCGACTATGAAACCCTGCTGAGTGAATCGGCGGAGATGGCCTGGGTCGCCACCGAAGGCAACGCCTTCAACCATGCCACCGACCGCGTCGACGACGTGTTCGCGCTGGCCGAGCAGCAGAAGCAGCTGGGCCGGCCGATGAAGGACAAGGTGGAAGTCTCGCGCAGCGGGCGCGTCAAACAGACCGCGTTCCGCGCGGATACGGTGCGCCGCACCTTCGTCGGCGCGCAGGGCGAGACGGTGGAGCGGGACGTGCCGGGGTCGTTCTACGAGTTCATCACGCGAGACCGCTTTGCCGAAGAAGCGGCCGCGCCGCAGCGTTATGACCTGGGGTTTGATGCGGGCAATGCGCAGGGGATCTTCAAGATGACGGCGGCGGCCTGCTGAGGTAATGAGGGGGGAGGGCGCGGGCGCGTGGATGCGCCGGCCCTCTCCCCCGGCCCCTCTCCCGCAACCGGGAGAGGGGAGCAAACCCTTGTTACCCCGCCCGCTTCGTCGACATCACCGCCTCAGCCACATTGGCCGGCGCCTCGGCATAGTGCTTGAACTCCATCGTGTACGTCGCGCGCCCCTGCGTCAGCGAGCGCAGCGTGGTGGAGTAACCGAACATGGTTGCCAGAGGCACCTCGGCGCGCACGATCTTGCCGCCGCCACCGGCGATGTCTTCCATGCCGTGCACCATGCCGCGGCGTGACGACAAATCGCCCATCACGTTGCCGGTGAATTCCTCAGGCGTTTCCACCTCGACGGCCATCATCGGCTCCAGCAGGATGGGCCGGGCCCGGCGCATGCCTTCCTTGAACGCCATCGAGCCGGCCATGCGGAACGCGTTCTCGTTCGAGTCGACGTCGTGGTAGGAGCCGAACACCAGCGTGGCCTTGATGTCGACCACCGGGTAGCCGGCCAGCACGCCTGACTGCAGGGTCTCGCGGATGCCCTTGTCCACCGCGGGGATGAACTCGCGCGGGACCACGCCGCCCTTGATGGCATCGACGAATTCATAGCCGCCGCCGTGCGGCATCGGCTCCAGGTTGAGCACCACGTGGCCGTACTGGCCGCGTCCGCCCGATTGCTTGATGAACTTGCCTTCCACGTCCTTGACCGGCTGGCGGATGGTCTCGCGGTAGGCCACCTGGGGCTTGCCGACCGAGGCCTCCACGCCGAACTCGCGCCGCATGCGGTCGACCAGGATTTCCAGGTGCAGCTCGCCCATGCCGGAGATGATGGTCTGGCCGGATTCCTCGTCCGTGGTCACGCGGAAGGACGGGTCTTCCTGCGCAAGGCGGTTCAGCGCAATGCCCATCTTTTCCTGGTCGGCCTTGGTCCTCGGCTCCACGGCCTGCGAGATCACCGGTTCCGGGAAGCTCATGCGCTCCAGGATGATGACCTTGTCGGGGTCGCACAGGGTGTCGCCGGTGGTCGCTTCCTTCAGGCCGACGGCAGCGGCGATGTCGCCGGCGCGCACTTCCTTGATCTCCTGGCGCACGTTGGCGTGCATCTGCAGGATGCGGCCCAGGCGCTCGCGCTTGGCCTTGACCGGGTTGTAGACGGTGTCGCCGGATTTGACCACGCCGGAATAGACGCGGAAGAAGATCAGCTGGCCGACAAAGGGGTCGGTCATGATCTTGAACGCCAGCGCTGCAAACGGCTCGTCGTCGCTGGGATGGCGCTCGGCCTCGCGGTCGTCCTCGGTGTGGCCCAGGATGGCCGGCACGTCGGCGGGCGAGGGCAGGTAGTCGATCACGGCGTCCAGCATGCTCTGCACGCCCTTGTTCTTGAAGGCGCTGCCGCACAGCATCGGCACGATCTCGTTGGCGATGGTGCGCTTGCGCAGGCCGCGCTTGATCTGTTCCTCGGTCAGCGGCTCGCCCGACAGGTACTGGTGGAGCAGCGTCTCGTCGGCCTCGGCGGCGGCTTCGACCATCTTGTCGCGCCATTCCTGCGCGGTGGCCAGCAGGTCCGCAGGGATGTCCCGGTATTCGAAGCGCACGCCCTGGCTGGCATCGTCCCAGACGATGGCCTTCATCGTGACCAGGTCGACCACGCCCTGGAAATGGTCCTCGGCGCCCAGCGGGATCTGGATCGGCACGGCGCGGCCCTTGAGGCGGTCGGCAATCTGCGTCTGCACGCGGAAGAAGTCGGCGCCGACGCGGTCCATCTTGTTGACGAAGGCAATGCGCGGCACCGCGTACTTGTTGGCCTGGCGCCAGACCGTCTCGGACTGCGGCTGCACGCCGCCGACAGCGTCATAGACCATGCAGGCGCCGTCGAGCACGCGCATGGAGCGCTCGACTTCGATGGTGAAGTCGACGTGTCCCGGCGTATCGATGATGTTGATGCGGTGTTCGGGATAGTTGCCGGCCATGCCCTTCCAGAAGGCAGTGGTGGCGGCCGACGTGATGGTGATGCCGCGCTCCTGCTCCTGCTCCATCCAGTCCATGGTGGCAGCGCCATCGTGCACTTCGCCCAGCTTGTGGCTGACGCCCGTGTAGAACAGGATCCGTTCGGTCGTCGTGGTCTTGCCGGCGTCGATATGCGCGCTGATGCCGATATTGCGGTAGCGCTCGATGGGGGTCTTGCGAGGCACAGTGTTCTCCATGGATGAAACACGCTGGAATAGAGTAGCACCACTGGCCGTTTGCCGTTGTCCCTGCCGTGCGCAGGGGCACACCGCCGCGGCCCGGTGCTCCGGCATGAGCGTGTGTCTGAGGCGGGCCTAGGATTCGGCTTCATGCGAAACCGATTTCTCCCATCCTGCCAGCGTCCGCGGCTCCCTATACTGGCGCAGCATCGCGCCCCGCGTGTTCATCGCCCCTGCCATTCGATGCCCGGGTGGAATGCGCCTGGTCGCCGATGCGTTCCCGGACTACGAAGCCACGCATGACAACCATCCTGATCGTTGACGACCATCCGGCGATGCGGCTGGTGCTCAGGCACCACCTGTTGCAGCTGCTTGGCGTAGACGAGGTGATCGAAGCAGACAACGGACAATGCGCCATCGAGCTGGTGCGCGCCCGCATGCCGGACCTCGTGCTGCTCGACCTGGACATCCCGCGCTCCAGCGGGCTGGATGTGGCGCCACGCCTGCGCGCGATCCATCCGCAGGTGCGCATTCTGGTGGTGACGGCGCTGGACCCGGCGGTGTTCATCAGCCGGTCATGGCAGGCCGGTGCGCAGGGCTTCGTCAGCAAGACCCAGGACATCAAGGAAATCCTGCGTGCGGTCGAGGCGGTGCTGGCGGGCTATACCGTGTTCCCGGTGCTCAACCGCGGCGGCGCGCCGCGCCAGGCCATGTCGGCGGACGAGGAGATCCTGCGGCGCCTCTCCGACAAGGAACTGGTGGTGCTGCAGATGCTGGCGCGCGGCATGTCCTACAAGGCCATCAGCGCCAGCCTTTTCATCAGCAACAAGACCGTCAGCAGCTACAAGGCACGCATCATGGGCAAGCTGCAGGTCTCGTCCCTGGTGGAGCTGGTGGACTTTGCGCGGCGCTGCCGGCTGACGCCCTGATCCCGGTCATTCTCATTAGACATCGTATGACTTGGCGGGCCGCACCCACTCAAGTGTGCGCGCGCCGGTCAGCCTTGGGCGCCGGCCGGCCCTGAGGCCTTTCGCAGCCGTTCGCGGCTGTTGGTCAGGTGCATGCGCATGGCGGCCTTGGCCCCGTCGGGGTCGCGGCGCTCGATCGCGTCGTAGATGTTCTCGTGCTCGATGCTGACGCGCTCCAGGTACTGCTCGCGCTCGGGCGTGCTGACCTGCAGGCGGCTGCGCGGGATCACCATGGTGCCCAGGTGGCCCATGATGTCCGTGAAGTAGCGGTTGCCGGTGGCGCGCGCGATCGCCAGGTGGAAGGCAAAGTCGCTCTCCACGGCGTCGTTGCCGGCGCCGGCGCTGCGCTTGAGCTCATCCAGCGCCTGGCGCATGGCGGCCAGCTGCGCGTCGGTGCGGCGCGATGCGGCCAGGCCCGCGGCCTCGGCCTCCAGGCTGACGCGGAATTCCAGCATCGCCATCACATCCATGGCCGTGCCCAGCGCATCCGGCCCGATGCGGAAGGGCGAAGGCGCCTCGGCCGCGCGCGCCAGCACGAAGGTGCCGATGCCGTGGCGGGTCTCCACCAGGCCGCTGGCCTGCAGCCGCGATAGTGCCTCGCGCACGACGGTGCGGCTGACCCCCATCGACGCCATGATCTCCGACTCGGTCGGGAGCTTGTTGCCGGGCTTGAGCTGGCCCTGGCGGATCTGTTCGCCAAGGGCCTGCACCACTTCCTCGGCAAGCGTGCGGCCGCGGCGGCGCAGCGGCGCTTGCGGCGCAGGAACGGGCGGAACGGACTGGGCGGGGGTGGAGTTCGGCATGGTGGATACGGGCGGGGTTTCCCGGACTTGACCGGTTCGAGATGGCCTCATTATACTGGGTTATCAGTCATACGATGACAGATAACATACGCGACACGATGGTCGGGGTGAGCGATACTGCGCCCGCCATCGGAAATGCCGGAGACAACCCTGAGATGACCCCAACCGCCGCCCCCATGGCGTCCGCCCACACCCCGGTCGTAACCGAACTGACCGTGGTGCCCGTGGCCGGGCATGACAGCATGCTGATGAACCTGTCCGGCGCCCATGGCCCGTACTTCACGCGCAATATCGTGATCGTGCGCGACAGCGCCGGCCATACCGGCGTGGGCGAGGTCCCGGGCGGCGAGGGCATCCGCCAGACCCTGGAAGACGCGCGGCCGCTGCTGGTGGGCCAGCCCATCGGCCAGTACCAGGCCATCCTGAACCGCGTGCGCGCGGCATTCGCCAGCCGCGATGCCGGCGGCCGCGGCCTGCAGACCTTTGACCTGCGCATCACCATCCATGCGGTGACGGCGCTGGAGGCGGCCCTGCTCGACCTGCTCGGCCAGCACCTGGAGGTGCCGGTGGCCGCGCTGCTCGGCGAAGGCCAGCAGCGCGATGCCGTGGAGATGCTGGGTTACCTCTTCTATATCGGCGACCGCCAGCGCACCACGCTGGACTACCGCACCGAGCCCGATGCCGGCAACGCGTGGTTCCGACTGCGCAATGAAGTGGCGATGACGCCGGAGGGCGTGGTGCGCCTGGCCGAAGCCGCTTACGAGCGCTACGGCTTCAACGACTTCAAGCTCAAGGGCGGCGTGCTGAGCGGCGACGAAGAGATGGAAGCGGTCCTGGCGCTGGCCGAACGCTTCCCCAGGGCGCGCATCACGCTGGACCCCAACGGCGCCTGGTCGCTGGCAGAAGCCGTGCGCCTGTGCCGCGACAAGCGCGGCGTGCTGGCCTATGCCGAAGACCCGTGCGGTGCCGAAGACGGCTATTCCGGGCGCGAGATCATGGCCGAGTTCCGCACCGCCACCGGCCTGCCCACCGCCACCAACATGATCGCCACCGACTGGCGCCAGATGGGGCATGCGGTGCGGCTGCAGTCGGTCGACATCCCGCTGGCCGACCCGCACTTCTGGACCATGCAGGGCTCGGTGCGCGTGGCCCAGATGTGCGCTGAATGGGGCCTGACCTGGGGCTCGCACTCGAATAACCACTTCGATATTTCGCTGGCGATGTTCACCCACGTGGCCGCCGCCGCACCGGGGCGCGTCACCGCCATCGACACGCACTGGATCTGGCAGGACGGCGAGAACCTGACCCGCAACCCGCTGCAGATCGAAGGCGGCCTGGTGCAGGTGCCCAAGACGCCGGGCCTGGGCGTGGAGCTCGACATGGATGCCCTGGCGCGCGCGCACGCGCTGTACCAGCGCAAGGGCCTGGGCGCACGCGACGATGCCGCGGCGATGCAGTTCCTGATCCCGGGCTGGAAGTTCAACAACAAGGCGCCCTGCATGGTGCGCTGATGCGGTACCGGCAATGACGCCAACCGGCCGTTGCCGTTATCGGGACGGCCGGGCTCATCTGATAAAGACACACTGCAGGAGACAACGATGTACACGTTCCAACGCCAGCGCGCCCTGCGCCTGCACCACTGGCTGCGCGCCTTCGCGCTCGGCTCTGTCGTCACGGTGGCGGCCCTGACCGTCAGCGCCGCCGCCTACGCCGCGCCACAGGACTGGCCGCAACGCCCGGTATCGGTCGTGGTGCCGTTCCCGCCAGGCGGCTCCAGCGACGCCATCGCGCGCATGCTGACCGTGCCGCTCAATGAAAAGCTGGGCCAGCCCTTCGTCATCGACAACCGCCCCGGCGCGACCGGCGCCATCGGCGCCACCTTCGTCAAGCGCGCGCCGGCGGACGGCTACACCATGATGGTGGCGTCGATCGGCGTGTATGCGGTGAACCCGTTCCTGCAGAAGAACCTGGCCTATGACCCGGCCAGGGACTTCGACCTGCTGACGGTGGCGGTGCGCGCGCCCAACGTGCTGGTGGCCAATCCGCAGTTCCCGGCCAACACGCTGCAGGAGCTGGTGGCCTACATGAAGAAGAACCCGGGCAAGGTCAGCTTTGCCTCGTCCGGCGCGGGCTCGTCCGATCACCTGACCGCGGCGCTGTTCTGGCAGAAGAGCGCCACCGACGGCCTGCACGTGCCCTACAAGGGCGGCGGCCCGGCCATCTCCGACCTGCTTGCCGGCCAGGTCGACGTGTCGTTCCAGAACGTCAACGCCGTGCTGCAACACATCCGCGCCGGAAAGCTCAAGGCCATGGCGGTGACCTCCGACAAGCGCTCGCCGGTGCTGCCCAATGTGCCGACCATGGCCGAGGCCGGCGTGAAGGATGTGGAGGTGTACTCCTGGCAGGGCGTGGCCGCGCCGCGCGGCCTGCCGCCCGAGGTGAAGAGCCGCCTGCACGGCGCGCTGGTGTCGTCGCTGAACGACCCGAAGATGCGCCAGAAGCTGTCCGAGAACGGCTTCGAGGTGGTGGCCAACACGCCTGAGCAGTTCAGCCAGTTCGAGGCGCAGGAGCTGCAGCGCTGGAAGACCGTGATCGAGAAGGGCAAGATCGCGCTGGACTGACGCCATCGCACTGAACCCGGACACTGCAGCACCGACCGCGCCGGCCATGCACGCATAGCGTGCCGCGCCGGCGCGCGCGTCATCGACAGGAGACAACAGCATGACCCAGGGACGCCGCACCTTCCTCAAGCAATCCTCCGCACTGGCCGCCGGCCTGGCAGCCGGCCCGCTCGCGGGCCTGTCATCGGCGGCGCACGCCGCGCAGGACTGGCCCACCCGCCCGATCCGCCTGGTGGTGCCATACACCGCCGGCGGCTCGTCGGACATCATCGCGCGCCTGATCAGCAAGCAGCTGGGCGAGGCGCTGGGCCAGTCAGTGGTGGTGGACAACCGCCCCGGTGCCAACGGCAATGTCGGCGCGGCGCTGGTCGCGCAGGCGACCGACAACCACACGCTGATGCTGTGCGATATCGGCGCGCTGGCGATCAGCCCGTCGGTCTACACCAAGCTGACCTTCAATATCGCCAAGGACCTCAAGCCGGTGTCGATGCTGGCCTACTCGCCGCACCTGCTGGTGGTGCATCCGTCGGTGCAGGCGGCCAGCGTGAAGGAACTGGTGGCGCTGTCGCAGCGCAGCCAGCTCAACTTCGCCGTGACCGCCATCGGCAGCGCGCCGCACCTGGCCGGCGTGGCGGTGGAGCAGGCCACCGGCGCCAAGTGGCAATACGTACCCTACAAGGGCGGCTCGCAGGCCATTGCCGATACCGTGGGCGGCAGCGCCCAGGTGCTGATGAACGGCATGCTGGCCACGCTGCCGCACGTGCAGTCGGGCAAGCTCAAGCTGATCGCCCAGTCCAAGCGCACGCGCATGCCGCTGCTGCAGAACGTGCCGACCATCGCTGAGCAGGGCGTCCCGAATTTCGAATCCGGAACGTGGCAGGGCGTGATGGCCCCGGCCAGCATGCCCGATGCGATGGTGGCGCGCCTCAGCGGCGAGCTGATCCGCATCATCCGCGCGCCGGACCTGCGCGCGCAGCTTGTGGCCCAGGGCGCGGAAGTGGTGACGATGACGCCGGGCGAGACCGGGAAGTTCTTTGTTGCCGAGCAGGCGCGATGGGCGGGGGTGGTCAAGCAGGCGGGGATCACGCTGGACGCTTGAGCGGGCTGAAGGGCCTTGCATGCCGCTGGTTTTCTCCCCGGCTGTTTACCCCGGATGCGCATGCGACCTGGCTACTGGCCGCGCTGGATCCGACCGATGGTGACACTGCCTACGGTCTGTGCGACGTGGGTATCGGCATGCCCGAACTAGGCCATGTAAGGCTGTCCGACCTGGCATCCATCGTTGAGCCGCTCAAAAGGCCGATTCTTCGCGACCTGTACTTCCAGCCTACGCGACCGCTATCGGCCCTTTCGGTTGATTGAGCTGCTTATCGCTTCAGTTGGAATCCGCATTTGCGGATTCCAACAGATCAGGGGACCGCATCCTTGTCCTGCCTGGCTACCGCAATCCCGCTTCCGTGCTTATGTGGTTGCACGAATCCGAGGGCTTTTGGATCCGTGCTTCTGTACGAATACGCAAATCTGGCATCACGCTTTCGCGCTTTTGGCGGACGCGGTGTCGTGCGTCGAATTTCAGGGTCCCTACAATGGCCCCAAGCACGGGAGGAGCCGCTAGTCGAAGGCCGCTGCGCCGCATTGTGACTATGTCTATGTCGGTCTGATTCAAGGCGACGGCGGCCCAGATCAACATGCCTGCTATGTGGGTTCGCGCGGCGGCGCCTACACGATTGCCGCAAGCGGTCGTAAGAAACATCGGTTGACAACTGCACTTCTTCGGTGCCGCCAAGCCGACGTACGGTCCAGACAGAACTTGCAGATTGCCCACCGGATGTCGCCGTTCGAGCGATCTTCCGGTTCTGCTGGCCGTGCCTTCCCAAATTGCTCGGCAACGGTTGGGCTATCCCAGCACTTTAGTGATATCCGCGCCTAGCGCCTTGATGACTCTTTCGAGCGTATCCAAGGCGAGATTGGCCTCACCCGTTTCTATTCTGGAGACGTGATTGCGATCGAGGCCAACCTTGTCACCAAGTTGGCGCTGGGACAACTTCATGTCGGTGCGCAACGCACGTACCGTTGCGCTGACATCCTTTACGCCAGAGTATCTCCGGATACTCTGGTGCTCCTCACTGCTGGCACTAGTGAGCAGTTGGGACGGATGTACGTCTAGTGCCTGTCCCAGGCTAATGACTTTTTCGAGGGTGAGATTTGGCGCGAGTCTTTCAATGCGGCTGACCGCTGTGCGGTCAACCTCGATCACCGCTGCTAGCGCATCCTGCGTGTAACCCCTCAGTTCCCGATACTTCCTCAAATTTTGCGCAAACGTCTGCCGTAGTGACGTCATGCCACGGACTCGCCCTTATGAAAGTGACGATATATCCATGATTACAACGTTAGCGTCTATAGCATCTACGTTGTCATTATTGGAATTGTAGGCGTATACGTATACAACGCAAATGACTACAATGTGTGCGTCTCTCTATGTCGTGCGGTCGAAGCCATTTCCTGCCAAGGATCATGTTCGCCTAGTCGGTCATCTACGGATGCAGGGCGCCGCAGTGCATACATGCCGACGGGGACGCAGCTCGGAGCCACTGTGAGGCCCCGGCGCAGCCCATCAGCGCTTCTTCGCCCTCCACTGTGAATTGAAACTTTCGGGAGTCTGCAACCATGAATTACACCCTCATCACCGCGGAACAACGCGCACAGCTGCTCACAAACGGCCAGGCATACGCAGCCGGCCACGCTGGCGACCCGCTGCCCGTGGTACGGCTGTTTGCTCCGGATGCGCATGCGACATGGCTCTTGGCCGCGCTGGACCCGGCCGATGGTGACACCGCCTACGGTCTGTGCGACGTGGGTATCGGCATGCCCGAACTGGGCCATGTGAAGGTGTCCGACCTCGCATCCATCGTTGGGCCGCTCAAAAGGCCGATTCTTCGCGACCTGTACTTCCAGCCAACGCGACCGCTATCGGAGTATGCGCAGCTAGCCCGGCTTGACGGATCGATCCCCGACTGACCGAACCAGCTGTCCCACTCTAGCCCGGAAGATCCAGCCTGACGCCGCATAGGCGATATCTCGTTGAAGAGCTGGTAGGGCTGCTGTGAGAAGAGCCGCCAGAGATACGGCTTGATGTCTCAGCGGCTGGCCGTTTCCATGCAGGCATGGCGCATCGGACGATGCTTGGATGGCATTGCTCTCGGGCTATCGAAGGGGTCTTGGCCTCAGAAGGCGGGCCCTAACCGAATTCCATTTGATCACTACCCGACAAGGAATGAACGTGAATCTACAACAGGAACCCCATGTGAATCCCCTGAGCGCAGCTGGGGGCGTCTTGTCCACACCGGCACGCCCGCTGAGTGCTCGCGACTACAAGACCTTGGCCCTGGCGACCCTTGGCGGCACGCTCGAATTCTATGACTTCGTCATCTACGTCTTCTTCGTCACGGTGCTGGGCGCGCTATTCTTCCCGCCCAACATGCCAGATTGGCTGCGACAACTGCAGACGTTCGGCATTTTCGCCGCCGGCTACCTGGCACGCCCGCTGGGCGGCATCGTGATCGCCCACTTTGGTGACCGGCTTGGCCGAAAGCGCATGTTCACGCTGTCGATCTTGCTGATGGCGGCGCCCACGCTGATGATCGGCCTGCTGCCCACCTACGCCAGCATCGGCGTCGCGGCGCCACTGTTGCTGTTGGCGATGCGAGTGCTGCAGGGCGCGGCCATTGGGGGCGAGATGCCCGGTGCCTGGGTGTTTGTCGGCGAACACGTGCCGAGCCGGCACTACGGTTTCGGTATCGGGACCCTGACCTCAGGCATCACTGGCGGCATCCTGCTGGGTTCGCTCGTTGCGGTCGCCATCAATCGACACTACACGCCTGAACAGGTAAGCGATTTCGCTTGGCGCATCCCCTTCATTCTGGGCGGCGTGTTCGGACTGGTGTCCGTCTACCTGCGCCGGTTTCTGCATGAGACCCCCGTGTTCCGCGAGTTGGCTGACCGGAGCAACCTGGCGCGCGAACTGCCGATTCGCACCGTGCTGCGCGATCACCGCTCGGCCAGTCTGTTCGTGGCACTGCTGACCTGGGTACTTTCGACCTCCATCGT